>JALNYL010000024.1 GCA_023229865.1 Minisyncoccota bacterium | reverse complement strand
AGTCTTGTTTGAGAAGGTGAAGGCTCTGGGCAACAACTCAAAGATAAGTTCATCTTTGATAGCCGTGCGTTCTTTTTTGGATAATTTACGGCCTTGCTGTTCTTCGGTTTCAAGAATCTTGTCCTGCATCATTTCATTGACGACGGACGCGGGCAGGACACGTTCTTCTTTTTTTCCGCACAGCATCAAAAAGCCGTTCGCGCTATGCACCAGCTGTTCGGACGATTTTCCCAGCGGTGAAGTCCAGCCGAAAGTAAATTCTTCATGACTGCCGCAGGGGCGAAAAGCCATTTGTTCAAGTTTTAGTTCCAGGTCTGCTGGAGCCAAAGTGAAATCTTCAGTAAGACGAAAAATGCTCAGATTTTTAAACCACATGTGCAACGGAACCCTTGTAAATAAAATGACTGTGCATTATCGCAAATTTGGAGCAAGCGGCGCAGGAGAATATTTTAAAGATGCTTGGGTCTGTACTCATGTCTATGCGTTGATGGACATATTTTAGTGTGCCCCATATACTTCAAACCCATTACCAACCCTAATCGGGCAGTTAGGATATCGAGCGTACAGCTTGCAAATCTGATCCAGCTACGTAGAAAACTCAACACCAACAAATTATACCTAGGATTTACATGCCCTTAACCTTACCGCAGCTTGAACGCCATCTGTTCAAAGCTGCCGATATTCTGCGAGGCAAAATGGATGCCTCCGAGTTTAAAGAATACATTTTTGGAATGCTGTTTCTCAAACGCTGCTCCGACGTGTTCGACCAGCATCGTGAACAAATCATCAAAGACGAGATGATCCAAGGCATGACCAAAGCCGAGGCCATTGACAGCGCCAACCTGAAAGACTGGTATAGGGAAGAAGGCACATTCTGGGTGCCGGAACACTCCCGTTATCAATACCTGATCAACGAAGCCCATCACAACGTCGGCGATTTTCTGAACAAGGCTTTGGGCGGTCTGGAGACAGGTAACACCAGTCTTTACGACGTGTTGGAGCACATCAATTTCACCCGCAAAGTGGGACAGAGCAAGATTCCCGATATCAAATTGCGCCAACTGATCACTCATTTCGGCCTTTACCGCCTGCGCAACGAAGACTTCGAATTTCCCGATTTGCTCGGCGCGGCTTACGAATACTTGATTGGCGAATTCGCCGACTCCGCCGGTAAAAAAGGCGGCGAGTTCTATACCCCGCGCTCCGTCGTCAGGATGATGGTGCGGCTGATCAAACCGGAACTGCAACACCATATCTACGATCCTTGCTGCGGTTCCGGCGGCATGTTGATCGCCGCCAAGGAGTACATCGACGAACAGGGCTATGAAGGCCGCAAGGCCAACCTTTACGGTCAGGAAGCCAACGGCACCGTTTGGTCCATCGCCAAGATGAACATGCTGTTGCACGGCATCAGCACCGCCGACCTGCACAACGAAGATACCCTGGGCAAACCCCAGCACGTCAAGGGCGGCGAGCTGCGCCGATTCGACCGCATCCTGACCAATCCGCCGTTTTCGCTTAACTGGGGCAATACCGACAAAGACCAAAACGGCCAGTCGGCTTGGAACCCGGATTTTCGCGCCGAGCGTTTCAGTTACGGCGAAGTGCCGCTGGGCGCAAAAAAGGCCGACCTGATGTTCTTGCAACACATGCTGGCGGTCTGTGCCGACGGCGGCATCGTCGCCACCGTTTTGCCCCACGGCGTACTGTTCCGGGGAGGCGAGGAGAAAACCATCCGCGCCGGTATTATCGAGCACGACCAGCTGGAGGCCGTGATCGGCCTCGCGCCTAACCTGTTCTACGGCACCGGCATTCCGGCCTGCATTTTGATCCTGCGCAAACAGCGGCAAAACGGCGCGCAACGAGTCAGCAGCAAAGCCAAAGAGCGCCAAGGCAAAGTGCTGTTCATCAATGCCGACCGCGAATTTTTTGAAGGCCGGGCGCAAAATCACCTGATGCCCGAGCACATCGAAAAGATCGTCACCACCTATGACGCGTTCAACGAAGTGCCGGGCTTCTCGGCTATTGTCGATATAGCCACCCTGCGGAAGTACGACTACAACCTCAACATCCGCCGTTACGCCGACAACGCGCCGCCGCCGGAACCGCACGACGTGCGCGCCCATCTGCTCGGCGGCATTCCCAAGGCCGAAGTGCGGCATCCCGATAAACAGCGCCTGTTCGATGCCCACGGACTCAAGCCGATGGACCTGTTTACCGTTCGCCCTGTTGAAGGGCCTGGGCAAGCTCAGCCTGAACGGGAATATTATGATTTCAAGGCCGAGTTCACCGCCAAGGCGCAACTCAAATCCGCTATCGAAAGCAATGCCGGATTGCAAGCCAAGGAGGCCGCCATTCAGCTAGCCTTCGAAAACTGGTGGGCAGCCCACAGCCAACGCATCACCGCGCTGGCCGGGGCTCAGAGTTTTGTCGGCCTGCGCAACGAACTGCTGGCCAGTTTCAGCGAATCGCTGGAACAAATAGGCCTGCTCGATCCTTTCCAGGTGCGCGGCATCGTCGCCGGTTTTTGGAACCAGAGCAAATACGACTTCCTGACCTTGATGGCCCGAGGCTCGCATGGCGTAGTCGATGCCTGGCGCACCAGCATTATCACCGCACTGGAAGACAAAGCCGGTAAAGAGCGCCCGCTGGAGCACAAACTGGTCAAGTTCCTGATGGGCGACTTTGTCGCGGAGATCGAAGAATTGGAAGCGAAAAAAACCGAACTGGAAAGCCAAATCAAAGCCGCCGGCCCGGACAAGAGCAAGGATGACGAGGGCGGAGAAAATGAAGCCGATGACGACAATGCGGTGGACGAAAACCAACTCAAGGACTGGAAAAAACAGCTGGCCGCAGTGAAGAAAACCCTGAAGGCCAAAAACGACAGCCTGAGCGCAGAGTTGAACAAGGACGTCGATGGGCTGGATGCCGAACAAGCCGCCGACCTGTTGTTGACTATCCTGCACAACGACATGAAGCGCATCGTCGAGCGCTACATGACCAGTCAACGCCAACAGATCGTGGCAGCGTTTGAGAACTGGTGGGATAAGTACAAGGTGACGCTGACCGAGATCGAGCAGGAGCGGGATGAGGCGGCTAAGGCTTTGCAGCAGTTTTTGAAGGGGTTGGGGTATTTGAAGGGAGCCGCTAATGTCTGAATCACCATGGCCATTGAAACCCTTGGCCGAGTTGTTCAAGATAAATGGTGAGCAAACATTTCCTGCCGCACACCCCTGTCATGAATTCGTCCACTACAGTATTCCAGCATGGGACGCGAACGGGCAGCCTTTGGTAGAGCTTGGAGCCGCTATTGAGAG
Source organism: Minisyncoccota bacterium (assembly GCA_023229865.1). Lineage (GTDB taxonomy): Bacteria > Patescibacteriota > Minisyncoccia > Phycocordibacterales > UBA1550 > UBA1550. The sequence goes on along the minus strand of JALNYL010000024.1, from coordinate 363 downwards.
CAACAAAACAGCTATCAAATCCGAGTCTGTTCTTGTCTCCAAGTTGAATCCTCGAAAGCCGCGAGTTGCGGTTATTCAGAGAGTTGAACAGAGGTTTTGTGCCTCTACGGAGTTCATCTGCTATCAGCCGAAGCGTGCCGCCGAATGTCTTAGCTTCTGGGGTGCGTATTTTTCTACCGGAGATTTTTCACGTCGTTTGGAGCGTGTGGCGATTGGATCAACAAATAGTCATACGAGAGCCAATCCAAAAGAAACTCTTAGTTGGCTCGTTCCAGACCCTGACTCGGCCGAGAAGGAAAAGATTGCTGAAGTGTTTGCCGTCCTCAACACAACCATCCAGCAAACCGAGGCCATCGTTGAAAA
>JALNYL010000023.1 GCA_023229865.1 Minisyncoccota bacterium | reverse complement strand
ACTCTATCAGTCCTTTCATCGGGCGGAAATTACCGACAGCATCAAACTGGTTCCAACACAGGGGAGTCACAATGTTTTGCTTTATTCTTCGCGCCGATCAGGCGACCGACACCATTGAGGCCGTCTCGCTATGATCCTCATCGCCATCCTTGATCACAATGCTTATCTGCTCAAAAACATCCCTCCCAACCTGCAACTGACAGACTTTACCGCTACAACAGCGCTCGACGGTAAAAACCTAAGCGCTTGGCTGGTAACGCACGGGGTCGACATGTTGGCACTACCCTTGCCGAATGAACATGAACGCCCGACCACCTCCTCCATCAGAGCGAAACCCGAAAGGCTTAACGGCAATGCACAAGCACGCTGGCGGCTTAATTTATCGCAGCTGGAATTGATTCCCCCCGACGGCAGACCGATCCCGCTATCGCACAACGAAGGCTGCGTCCTGGGAGCCGCCGCCAACGCGAACGGAAATCTGGTCAGCCGCAAGAGACTCATCGAAGCCTTGGGCCAGGATTTCTGGCACTACGACGAACGCCGACTCGAATCGCTGATTAGCCGTCTGCGCCGAAAGCTGGCTGCTTGTGCGCCTGAGGATTTTTCGATTCGGGGCGTGAAGGGGCAGGGTTATTTGTTTGGGGTTGCGTTACGGATCGTGGAAATTTAAAACACCCAGGGATGGTCAGCATTTGTCAGCAATAGGCCGCATAAATCGAATACCCTATCATTGCAGCTAATTTAAGAAGGGGCGGGTAAGTGATTATCCGATCTTGCACTAGCATGTTGGCGTGACTTTTCAAGACCTGAGCTTCGCCTTTTCTATCCGTTAATGCACGGGTGACGGCCAGAAACCGGTCGAAAGAGCCAACGAGCATATCGCCTCCGCCCCGCACAACCGAGGTTCGCCTCATTTTGAGTAGAAACATTCCAGAAGGAATAGAAATGTCCCAGAACAATACCCCCACAGCGGCGAGCAATCCGCAATTAGTCATATTGTTTGTCAACAATACCGGCCTCCCGGACGAGCAGGTGTTCATCACCTTTCAAGACCCCAGCCAGAGTTTGATTGCGACTTACGGGGGCGGAACGTCCGTCGAGCGAGTTAACGCCGGAGACATGATGACGCAATCCCTCAATCTGGCGACGATCGGCGCGGGCGGGTTAAGCATCGCCAATGCCGAGGGGCCGGTCGTGTTCGTTTCCTACGCGGCCACCGAGGCATACAATGGTTTCGTGATGAGCGGGGACCTTTCGGGGAATGCGCAGCCGAGTTACATTGGCAGCGGCGGCGCGAATTACCTGAAAGCCTACCAGCCGTTCGAAATCGACTACGTCGCAGGAGCGACCAACGGACAGGGCAATCTCACCAACATCAACTATTTCGCCGCCCCGATCTGCATTCAAAGCTACAACGGCGGCAGTTCGGGAACCTTGCTCCAGACCCGCGGCTATTACAAAGGGACGGCCGCGGGCACGAAGCGGCTCGCGAGTGAATTCCAAACTTTGACGGCAGGCAGCGCCCTGGCCACGCCGATCTTCAGCGGAAATATTTTGCGCTATATCGGGCCCTCCTCCTACGGCGCGGGCGCCAATCCGTATCCCACGTTCGATGCCTATCTCAAGTCGCTGTTTACTGCGAAGCAGAGCACAACCATACAGAATAGCAATGCCTTCAACACACAGCAGAATCCTGCGGCCGGGAATATAAACTACAATTACGCGTTCGATTTCATTGCCACCGTGGCCGCTGACAACACCATCACGCTCAAGGGAACCATCACGACCACGCTCATTCCATTTGGCGGGTCGGCCACTCCGGGGACGACCTACACCGGAGCCGTGATGACGATCTCGCCGACGATCGGAACCCAAACTTCCGATTCGATTTTCAACAATACCATCTACGGGCAAGCGGACCCGCTGGGATCTGGCAACGGTTCCACCACCTTCAACAGTGTGTGGGCGCAGCTCGCCACGGACATGGCGGCGGCAGGTCTGTTCGTCGACTCCACGACCGGAGGCGGCCCCGGCACCGCCTACGGCATCACGCAGAGCTTGGCGATCGGCGAAATCACCACCGGATTATTGGGCGGCTTTCCAGGCAGCGACGTCATCTACGCAGGAGGCATCGGAACCTACGCCTCCTACGATGGAAAACCCTACAATAATGTGCCGAGCGTGGCTTGGTGGAATTCAAGCATCATTCCTTCCCCTTCCGTATTGCAGCCGTCGCATCCGTTTTATAACGCGTATGCGCAGCAAATCTTCGATGCCACAAACAATCAGGTTTATTCCATCCCGTTCAGCGACCGCTTTGGCAATGGCCCGCTGATGCAGACCCAGCTTTACAACGATAAGGTGGTCGACACCTGGGTAGTGACGCTGGGCGCACCGATCTTCATGAGTTCAAAAAAGGGTCTGTATGTTACCGATGGAAATGGAATAAACAGCAATATATACACCATGGACAGCGTTACCGGGCGTGTATCTCATTTAGTAACTGTCGATTTCGATTTGGTCGATATAGCAGCTTACGGAGAAACGTTATACGGTATAACTTCAGAACAATTTCTGACAATTGATCTGGAAAAGGGTACGTGTGATGTCGTGGGCAGCCTGGGAATTGAGGACAAAGGCGCCAAACTGGCAGTCGCGTCCAATGGAACGATATACTGTATTGCTACCCCATCCGGCGGCGCAACCGGTCTTTATACGATCAATCAGTCAACGGGTGCCGGCACGCTAATTGGTGTTTTGGGTCCTAATCCCGCTGGCGGTGCTAATATTCCAAGCTTCGGCATGGCATTCGACGCCAATGATAATTTATTCGGCGCACTGACATCTTATAACGCCAATAGTGGTCAAACGTCTGTTTCACTGATGACCGTTAATCCCAGCACAGGACAGGCGCAACCCCTTAACTCCAGCATTGGATTTAATTCACTTACCGGAATGGCGTTTTATGATAATAGCCTCTATGGTGTAACTGCCGACGGTAAATTAATATCGATTAATGTTGCTTCAGGCACAGGCTCATTAATCGGCGATGACAATATTGATTTTCGTGGCATGACTGCGTATTAAAACCAAAAAAAGGGGGGGGCGAGTGGATTTCTGCGGTCGCCCCGCCTTTCAAGCGGGACTGGATTTGTACCCCCTAACGCAAAAACAGGGACGCGAGTCTTGTAAAACCACACCTTCCTCACCACCCTGCTACAATTCTTACCCATGTCACCTCACACGGCGACCGGCGAGAACACATCAGTTGGCTTGCAATACAAATATTCTCGGGAACTGAGCAAGATTATCGCTTATCAGAGCAGTATAATCCTTGTGCCGCTTCATCAAGCGCTTTGAGGGAGAAGGAGCGTATATCTTAAAATTAATAATAGCGGCCTTCCGGTCGCTCATACAAAAAAGGTAAGAATAATGACTGATTGTTTATTTTGCAAAATGGTTGCCGGCGCTATCAAGCCGGATGTGGTTTTTGAAGATGAAAATATTCTGGCGTTCAGGGACATTAATCCCCAGGCTCCGGTACATATCCTGATTATCCCCAAACGCCACATTGCAACCTTGAATGACTTGGACGATGCCGCGCTGGCAGGCCAAATATTACAGACGGCGACAAAGCTGGCTGAACAGGAAGGCATAGCTGAACCGGGCTACAGAACCGTGTTTAACTGCAACAG
>JALNYL010000022.1 GCA_023229865.1 Minisyncoccota bacterium | reverse complement strand
ACGCGAATAAGGCCAGCAGGAACAACCATTTTTTCTGCCATACGACTCGACTGTATTCTTTAAAGATGATGTTCATTAATTGTTTTTTGTAATGACTCAGCGGGGATTAATTTTATAAGAGAACACGGATTAGACTCGTTCGTTGATTTTATCAGTCTAATCCATGAATTACTGGGTGATGGCTGGGAATGTTTACACTGTCGTAGGGCGTGCCGTGCGCGCCCTCAGTGCTTCAGTACAGCTCTGGCGCGCGCGGCGCGCCCTACTTATGCATGCCCGATCAAAACAGGTAATCTGTGTGTACAGCGAGTTATTAAACGATCACTTATTAGCCCGATGCTCAATAATATCGTCAACCACGGCTGGGTCGGCCAGCGTGGAGGTATCGCCGAGGCTGCCGATCTCGTTGGACGCCACTTTACGCAAAATACGGCGCATGATTTTACCGGAACGGGTTTTGGGGAGTCCCGGCGCCCATTGGATAATATCCGGGTGGGCAATCGGGCCTATTTCTTTCTTGACCAGTTCGATCAGTTCCTGGCGCAGTTCTTCGGAAGGCTCGATGCCGACATTCAACGTCACGTAGGCGTAGATGCCTTGTCCCTTAATATCATGCGGATAGCCGACTACCGCCGCTTCGGCGACATGTTCATGCAGCACCAGCGCGCTTTCGATTTCCGCCGTGCCCATTCGGTGACCGGAGACATTGATCACATCGTCAACCCGCCCGGTAATCCAGAAATAGCCGTCTTCATCGCGGCGCGCGCCGTCGCCGGTAAAATAATAGCCGGGGTAGTTTTTAAAATAGGTGTCGATAAAGCGTTGATGATCGCCGAAAACGGAACGGGCCTGTCCCGGCCAGGATCGGCTGATGACTAAAATACCTTCGGCAGCGCCCTCCCTGACTCGGCCTTCGTTGTCCATGATCTCTGGCTTGATGCCGAAGAAGGGCAGAGTGGCGGAACCGGGTTTTAAGGTGATCGCGCCGGGCAACGGGGTGATCAAAATGCCGCCGGTTTCGGTTTGCCACCAGGTGTCGACGACCGGGCAGCGACCGTCGCCGACCACATGGTAATACCATTCCCAGGCTTCCGGGTTGATCGGTTCGCCGACGCTGCCGAGTACCCTTAAGCTGCGCCGCGAGCAGCGTTCGACAAATTCATCGCCCTGCGCCATCAGCGCACGGATCGCGGTCGGCGCGGTGTAGAAGATGTTGACCTGATGCTTGTCGATTACCTGCCAGAAGCGGCTGGCGTCGGGATACGTCGGTACGCCTTCAAACATCAAGGTGGTGGCGCCGTTGCATAGCGGGCCGTAGATCATATAGGAATGGCCGGTGACCCAGCCTATGTCGGCGGTACACCAGTAAATGTCGCCATCGTGGTAGTCGAACACGTATTTGTGGGTCATGGCCGTGTACAACAGATAACCGCCGGTCGAGTGCAAAACCCCTTTGGGTTTGCCGGTGGAACCTGAGGTGTACAGGATAAACAGCGGATCTTCAGCATCCATGGCTTCGGCCGGGCAATCGGCCGTAGCGGTTGCCATTGCGTCGTGATACCAGACATCGCGCTGTTCGTGCCAGTCTACGGCATTGCCGGTGTTTTTGATGACGATGACTTTTTCAAGATTCGGGCAGGCTGCGGCGGCTTCATCCGCGTTGGCTTTGATGGGGACGATCTTGCCGCCGCGGTGGCCTTCGTCGGCGCAGACCAAAAACCGGCAATCGGCATCCAGAATCCGGTCTTTTAACGCTTCGGCGGAAAAGCCGCCGAACACGATTGAATGCACCGCGCCGATGCGGGTGCAGGCGAGCATCACCGCAGCCGCCTCGCTAATCATCGGCAGGTAGATGCAAACGCGGTCGCCTTTGTTGACGCCTTGCGTTTTTAACACATTGGCAAACTTGCAGACTTGTTCGTGCAATTGCCGGTAAGTGATTTTTTTGTCCTGCGCCGGGTTGTCGCCTTCCCAGATAATCGCGACCTGATCTGCGCGGGTGGCAAGGTGGCGATCCAGGCAATTGACGCTGACGTTGAGTTTTCCGCCTTCAAACCAGCGGATGTGGCCGGTCTTGAAATCGCAGTCCATGACCTTATCCCAAGGCTTGCTCCAGTCCAGGAACTGTTCGGCCTGTTCAGCCCAGAAAGCTTCCGGTTCGGCGATGGAACGCTGATACAGGGCTTTATAAGATTCAGCGGTAATGTGTGCCTTGGCCGCTATGTCCGGTTTTATGTCATAAATTTTAACGTCTGACATGGGTTAGTCCTTGGGTTCGGTTGAAAAATGTATAAAGCCTCTATCCTGCATAGGATAAATGCCATTTCGGCTTATATACAATGTTTTAACATTGTGCGGCTAGAAAGCATCGGTGTTTAAAGTTGAAAAACATTGTGCCGCTTCCGTAAAATCAGCACTTCTGTGGAAAGCCGGTGCATACGGATAGTGGTTTATTTTTTCAAGTATAGCTATCCAGAACTATTTTATCCCTGCTACTATCAGGCTTAGCAAGTGATGCAGCCCGGAAATTTTCTGGAAAGTACCTTAACATTCATCAAAGAGGGAGTTTATGAACAAACGATTACTATGCGCCGCGTTACTGTGGCTACCGGTTTTTGCCAGCAGCGCCGCCCCGACTAAAGTGTCGGAGCATGTGTTGGGGAACGGGTTGAAAGTGCTGGTCAAGGAGGATCACCGGTCTCCGATTGCGGTGTCCCAGGTCTGGTACAAGGTGGGTTCAAGTTATGAACCGGGGGGTATTACCGGCATTTCGCACATGCTGGAACACATGATGTTTAAAGGCACTGACAAGCATGCCGCCGGTGAGTTCTCCCGTATCGTCGCCGAAAACGGCGGCGAGGAAAATGCCTTTACCGGAACGGATTACACGGCCTATTTCCAGACGATGGAAGCTTCCAGGCTGGCGGTCAGCTTTGAACTGGAAGCCGACAGAATGCGTAATCTGCATCTGTTACCGGATGAGTTGAAAAAGGAGCTGCAAGTGGTGACCGAAGAGCGAAGGATGCGCACCGATGATAATCCGCAGGCAAAAATGCAGGAACATTTTAATGCGATGGCTTATACCAACAGTCCGTATAAAAACCCCGTGATCGGCTGGCCTTCGGATATTGAAAATTACAAGGTTGAAGACCTTCAGGCCTGGTATCAGCGTTGGTATGCGCCCAATAATGCGACGCTGGTGGTAGTGGGCGATGTGCAACCCAAAGCGGTGTTTGCGCTGGCGGAAAAATACTTTGCCGGTCTTAAGCCCAGCGAGCTTAAACCGCTAAAACCGCAGGCTGAAGTCGAACAGCTGGGTGTTCGGAAGATGACCATCAAATTACCGGCAAAACTGCCTTACTTGGTCATGGGCTATAAGGTTCCAGTATTGAAAGCAGCCGAACATGAGTGGGAAGCCTATGCGCTGGAAGTATTGGCCGGTGTGTTGGACGGCGGCAGCAGCGCCAGATTGGAATCGGGACTGGTGCGCGGCAAGCAACTAGCCGTTTCTGTCGGAGCCAGTTACAGCCTGACTTCAAGATTGCCGGAATTGTTTACGCTCGAAGCGACGCCCGCCGAAGGCAAAACGGTCTGGAATCTGGAAAGCGCATTGAAAGACGAGATTACCAAGTTGCAAATCAACCTGGTTGAAAACGATGAATTGCAGCGCATTAAGGCGCAGGTTCTAGCCAAGGCGGTTTACGAGCGGGATTCCGGTTTTTATCAGGCCATGCAGTTGGGTATGCTGGAAACCGTCGGCCTGAGCTGGAAAGTCGCCGATGAGTATGTCGAGAAAGTCAATCAGGTTACCGCCGAGCAG
>JALNYL010000012.1 GCA_023229865.1 Minisyncoccota bacterium | reverse complement strand
GTAACACCCCACAAGAAAAACTCGGTAGTCTCACCGTTGGTTCACTAACAACAGCAGGAAATCTTACTGCAGGAAGTCTCACAACCGCAGGAGCTGTAACCGCAGGGTCAGTTTCTTCTTCTGGCCTCATAAATACTCCCACCCTCCGTGTAACCACCGGCGCCGCAGCATCTCGCGTCCTCACCTCAGATGCATCAGGGAACGCTACCTGGCAGGCAGCAGCAGGAGGCTCTGATAACCTTGGTGATCATACAGCGACGCAGGCACTCAGTCTCGGCACGAACAACATTATTGCGAGTGGAGCAGATACTACATTTGGTGGAGTAACACTGCAAGGTGATAAAAATGGTTATGGTGGTATTAATTTTAAAAACACAGCAGGAACCACCAACTACGCTACATTGATGGTAAACGCCACCAATGCAGGTTTCTACAATGCGGCTCATAACGGATGGCTTTGGTATGCAAATAATACAGGAGACACAACACAGGCAGGAGTGATTTATGCGAGTGATATGTATTCATCTGCCCCGACAGGTGGTTTCTGGATGAGTGCATCAAAACCGCACGGGAAGCAACTTTTTACTGCAAACGGTACATTTACAGTTCCTGCAGGGGTAACAACAATATGGGTTTCTAGTAGTGGTGGTTCTGGTGGAGGGGGAGGAGCGAATTACATCGCTGGTTCTAGTGGTCGTTGTTATCTTGGCGGCAGCGGTGGCCCAAGTTACGGCACGTTTAGACAGTTTTCTGTAACTCCCTCAACAAGCTATGCAGTTACTATTGGAGGTGGTGGGGCAGGAGGAACCACCTCTGGTGCTCCCACAGCCGGTGGTGTTGGTGGGACTACTTCCTTTGGGGCACTTGTCTCTCTTCCTGGTGGTAATGGTGGTGGCGCAGGAACAACTTCTACTGCGGGAGTATCGGGAACGCCTGGGGGAACACTCGCTCATCCCGGTTACGCCTTCAGTAGTCCTTCATCTTCTGGTGGTACTTGTGTCTGTATTATGGGGCCTGGGTGTATGTCCCCCGTTAACGGTGCTGCAGGGAAGGCTGGCTTCGTCCTCGTCGAATGGTAAAAAACTAAATTAAATCTCAAACCCCCGCGATTCAGCCGAATTGCGGGGGTTTTGAATTTGGTGTGATTGTCCCCGTGTCTCACTTCTCCTTACCCTCTTCCTGTGCAAAACTTTACTATACAAAAAGTTGGTGTGGGGGTATACTTATTCTGTAATCTTTAATAATTTAAATTCCATCTATGAGAACATTTTCTATTCACCAAGTGCGTAACGTGCTCATTGCTATCGCCGTTGTTGTCCTTATTGGTGCAACATACCTCGCAAGCTCAACTCCTCTTCGTGCACCAAGCGCAGAAGCGGGCAGTGGCGAAAATATCACCGGCTGGGCATGGAGCGAAAATGTTGGCTGGATTAGTCTCAATAGTACAACCGATGGTTCCGCGACATCATACGGGGTGAGTGTGGATGTGACAGGGAAGGCTACTGGCAGTACTGGTGATTTCTCAGGATACGCATGGAGCGAAAATGTTGGATGGATTAGTTTCAACCGTTCTGATGCGGGCAACCCTCCTGCAGCTCCTTTTAATGGTGGGGTAGGAACTATTGCCCAAGTTGACTGGTCAACAGGTAATGTAACTGGTTGGGCAAAGGTGCTCTCAACAAATGGTGGCTGGGATGGATGGATTAAACTCTCAGATGATACAGTAGGCGTATGGAGTGGTAAGGGAGTAAAAATTGTTGGTAATAAGTTTACAGGAATGGCGTGGGGAAGCACGGTTATGGGTTGGATCGACTTTGCGCCAACGGTAAACGGCATTCCTCTCGGAACAGAAGTTTCAGCACCTCCTTGTACCGCTACATATGGTGCTCCAGAGGCAACATGGGGAAGCTGTCAGGCCGTGGCTACATGTGATAGCGTGACGTATCTCCCTGGGCAGACTTATACAAACTTACCTGGGGTTTCTGTAGGTATCTGTAATATCGGGGGAGGTACAACAGTCGAAAGTTGCGGAAGTATTGCAACTCTTGTTTGCCCAGATGCTCCAGCCGCAACAAAGACCCGCTGGTGGCAGTTCTAGGGAGTAGGCTATCGAATCTTGGATAAATTCATCAAAAACCCGCCAAATGGCGGGTTTTTGATGAATGGGGGAGGCTCGCCAATGGGCGCAAAATTTATCATTGCCAAATAGGGCTACGGGCGCCCACGCCCCGATTTGACAATATCTGCCAATCTGATAAGATACATCACGAGCTCATTCCGAGCTTGTTTTGTTTAAAGTTTGCCTAAAAACTAGGTAAAACCTAAGGCAAATATTTATAGACACCCTAATTATCAAATGACACGATCACTCAAAAAAGGACCATTTATCGACGAGACACTTCTTAAGAAGCTCGTTGGTAAGAGCGCCTCAACGGCAGAAATGATTAAGACTTGGTCACGTTCAAGTCAGATTTCACCTGAAATGGTTGGATTCCTTTTTGGTGTGTACAACGGTAAGACTCATATTGAAGTCCGCGTGACTGAAGATATGGTGGGGCACAGACTCGGAGAGTTTTCTCCTACGAAGAAATTCGTACGACACGGAGGTAAGATGCAGAAGGAACTTGAGCAGAAGAAGAAGGAAAGTGAAATTGCTGCTGCCAAGGCCGCTAAGTCTGAAACTCCAGCTAAGAAGAAATAATTTAATTAACCATGAAAGCAATCCTCAGAAGCTATCGTCAAGCACCACGAAAGGTACGCCTTGTGGCAAATCTCATTAAAGGGAAAACAGTTCCTCGCGCTCTTGTTGAGCTCGATGTTTTGCCTAAGCGCGCATCAGGCCCAATGAAGAAGCTTTTGATGTCGGCTGTTGCAAATGCAAAGGAGAATGATGGTCTTGACCTCGTTGACCTTTTTGTTAAGGAAGTTCGTGTTGACCAGGGTATGATCCTCAAGCGTTCAATGCCAAAGTCACACGGTACTGCGCACCCTATTCACAAGCACACAAGCCACATCATGATTGAGCTTATTGCAAACGCCGATGTTGCTCCTTCAAAGATGAAGGCTGCGAAAGCTGTAGAGGCAAAGGAAGAAGCTCCTAAGAAGGTTGCAAAGAAGACCGCACTTGCAAAGGTGAAGGCAGCTGCAAAGCCAAAGGCAGTGAAGAAGGCTGTTAAGAAGACCACAAAATAATATGACACACATTGTACATCCATATGCTCATCGTTTGGGAATCATCCGTGACTGGAAGTCACGTTGGTTCGGTGCAAAAGACGACTTCAAGAAGTCTCTCAAGGCCGACATCCTCATTCGTAAGTTCCTCGACAAGCGCCTCCGTGGTAGCTATGTTGCAGGCATCGAAATCGAGCGCAATGCAAAGACTTTCCGTATTCTCATCAAGACTGCCCGCCCTGGTATGGTTATTGGCCGCGCCGGCGAAGGTTCGGTAAAGCTCAAGAACGATATCACCAAGGAGGCAACACGTCTCAAGCTCGATATCCCAAAGGATTTCAAGCTCGATATCGAAGAAGTGCGTTCACCGGAGTCAAGCGCTGCCGTTGTTTCAGAAATGGTATGCGAAGGTCTCGAGAAGCGTCTTCCTTTCCGTATGATTCTCAAGCAGACTATTGAGAAGGTGATGGCTAACCGCGATGTGAAGGGTGCGCGTATTGCAATCTCAGGCCGCCTCGGTGGTGCTGAAATGGCACGTTACGAGCAGATTCGTCGTGGAGGTATTCCTCTTCAGACATTCCGCGCAGACATCGACTACGCAAAGAACACTGCACGTCTTCCTTACGGAGCTATCGGCGTGAAGGTTTGGATTTACAAGGGCCAGATTTTTGCGGACAGCAAGAAGAAGCTTGTTGCAAACGAAGCATAAATTTTTTAATACACTACTATGTTATTCCCAAAGAAAGTAAAATTCCGCAAGTGGCAGACTGGTCGCAAGAAGGAGGCCAAGCTCAATATGCCTGAGACACGTGGTATCACCCTCGCGTTCGGTTCATTTGGTCTCAAGGCTGAGACTCCTGCTCGTGTGAAGTCAAACCAGATCGAAGCTTCACGTAAGGCAATCTCTCGCACTATTACCAAGGTTGGTAAGATGTGGATTCGTATCTTCCCAGATCGTCCCTACACAGCAAAGGCAGCACAGGTAGGTATGGGTAAAGGAAAGGGAGATCCTCAGGGTTACGTATTTGAGGTACGCCCAGGTCGTATGCTTTTTGAAGTAGATGGTGTTGATGAGGCAACAGCCGTAAAGGCCCTCAAGAAGGCAGGCGCAAAGCTTCCTTTGAAGACACGCATCGTACGTCGCGTAGCTCTCTAATCATCAATCTTATTATGAAAGAAATTAAAAAAGCATCATCAGAAGATCTCGCAAAGCTCTTGAATGAAAAGAGAGAGTCAGTGCGCGCAGCTCGTTTCGACCTCGCAGGCGCTGCAAAGAAGAACACCAAGGCGACTGGTCTCGTACGCAAGGACATTGCACGTATTCTTACGGAGCAGAATTTGCGCGCTAAGGAAGTAACTGCATAATATTATTACCATGGAAAAACAAACAAGCAACACAACACGTAAGCAACTTAGCGGAACAGTAGTTTCGGATAAGATGATGAAGACAGTTACTGTCCTCGTGAACCGTTTCGTAAAGCACCCAAAGTACGGGAAGTTTATGAACATCTCAAAGAAGTACAAGGCGCACGACGAAGAGGGTACTTACAAGATGGGGGACAAGGTTACTATTGAAGAGTGCCGCCCAATCTCGAAGGACAAATCTTTCAAGGTTATCGGAAAGCAGTCTGCATAACCCGACACAAATAATTATTAACCAACACTACCATGATTCAACCACAAACAATCGTAAAAATAACTGACAACTGCGGAGGAAAGATCGGCCGCGTGTTCAAGGTACTCGGAAGCTCAAAGAAGCGTTACGCTATGATTGGGGACTTGGTAGTACTCTCGGTACAGGTTGCAGAGCCTCGCAAGAACGTTAAGAAGAAGGATGTTCTCACCGCTCTCGTTGTCCGCACCCGCAATGCATACCGCCGTAAGGATGGTTCATACATTCGTTTCGACGACAACGCCGTTGTTATCGTTGATAAGGTAAAGAAGGAGGCAAAGGCAGGTCGTATTTTTGGACCTATCCCTCGCGAAGTTACTGAACTTGGCTACAACAAGATTGGTTCACTTGCACCAGAAGTGCTTTAATTAAATTTTATTAACTCTACACCACTATGAAACTCAAAAAAGGAGACAACGTGATCGTAATCACTGGAAAAGACAAAGGTAAGAAGGGAACAATCCTCGAGGTTCTTCCGAGCGTAAATCGCGTGGTTGTAGAGGGAGCAAATATTTCAAAGCTTCACGAAAAGGCTCGCACCCGCGGAGCAAGTGGACAGATTGTTGAGAAGGCAATGCCCCTCAATGCTTCAAATGTTATGATCGTAGACCCAAAGAAGGGAGTACGCACACGCGTTGGTAAGAAGTTGATTGATGGCAAGAACGTACGCGTTACTAAGAAAAGCGGTTCTGAGCTTAAGTAACATTTAAATTTACATATCATGAAATCAGCATTTAAAACAGTTAAAGAAAGACAAGCAGGCGCATTTGACACAATGAAGACCGAGTTTGGTTACAAGGCCAAGCTTGCTGCTCCTCGTCTCGTGAAGGTGGTAGTATCTGCAACAACAGGTCGCGCAAAGGACAAGAACCGCAACGAGATGGTAATGAACCGCCTCTCAAAGATCACCGGACAGAAGGCTTCACTTCGTGCAGCAAAGAAGTCAATCGCGGCATTCAAGCTCCGTGAAGGGGATAAGATCGGTGTATCAGTAACACTCCGTGGTGCACGCATGACCGGTTTTCTCGACAAGTTTTTCAATGTTGCTATTCCTCGTACTCGTGACTTCCGTGGATATGATCGCAAGAGTATCGACGACATGGGGAATCTCACACTCGGCGTAAAAGAGCAGACAATCTTCCCTGAGGTTTCAGATGAAGATGTGAAGGATCTTTTCGGACTCGCTGTTACTATCGTAACAACCGCAAAGAACAAGGAAGAGGCGACAAAGTTCTTCGATATCATCGGAGTTCCATTCAAGAAGTAATTAAAACGTTTTTCAAATCTCTTATCAAGCCCCGTTTGCGCAAAGCGCAAACGGGGCTTGACTTTGTCTATATGAATGGTATGATTTCCCCAGTTAGTCGCGGGCGACCCCAAGGCTAAAAGCGTAGTACTTTTAAATGTTTGTATGAGGAGAAAAAATATGTCGAATCGCAATTCTGGTTTTGATGGAAATCCTGGCCACGATCTGTGTACAGAAGTAGCCATGATGGAACACGGGCACCTGATTTCGTCAGGAACCTATCACTCCGGGCACAGCAATGACGATGAAGCACCTGAGTTGCTTGCAGAAGGCGACAAGAATCAAGACTACTGGGATGAACATTACCACGGCAACGGCGATGGAGGCTCCTCTCTTGTTGCTATCGAAGATGAAGATGATCTCACGCAGAACTACCTCCTTGACCAGCTTGCTGAAGAGCAGGCCATTGAAGCTGCAGCGCTCCGCGAGGAACAGTTGTCTGAAATGTATGACAGATCGAAGAGTGTCCCGTTCTTTATGTATCAGCACAACCGCGGTACGAGCCAGCACGCAGCCCAAACCCGTTCCGAAGCGTATGAAACCGCCTGCAGTCTCGGCGGCCGTATGCGGCACGCAAATCCCAACAAGCACCAGCAGTTCTACGCTGGCCTCCGGATTCACTAACAAGCAGTAACAACAAAGGCGACCAAACGGTCGCCTTTTTCTTTTAGTTGACTCCGACGAACGTTTCTCGTAGAGTTAAGAGAGTTAGCTTCAGTAGGGGGGGGGTGAGCTTTATGGATAATTTTGTGAACAATCTAACAAAAGAAAACAAAAATATACTATTACTTGTAGACGATCGAGGCCAGTTTTATAGTTCAACAAAAGAACCAGGGGCCAGCATGAACGTCTCCCTTATTGTTGAAAAGTTTAAAGAATTTGATTATGCGGTAATGGTTAAGGGGTTTTCTGAATTAGATTTTGCAGAGGAAAGCTGTAGAGATTTTTTTGTTTTATATCAATCAACGGAAGATCCAGATCTTCGGTATAAGGATTACGTAGAAGATGTGTTGCTTGGTTTAAAAATTTCAGGGTCTATATTAGTTCCTAAATTCGAGTACTTCAGGGCGCATCACAATAAAGTGTTTATGGAAATTCTGAGGGGAAAAATGAATTACGGAGCTCATATTAAGACGTCCCACTTTGGTACTATTGAAGAATTAAAAAAAAGCAAACATGAGTTCTCTTATCCTCTTGTGATAAAACCTAGTGCGGGTTCAAGGAGTAGCAGTGTTATGTTGGCTCATAATAAAAAACAGTTGTTTAAACTTGCTTCGAGAGTATCCAGAAGCTTGAGTTTAACAAATATTGAAAGAGCGATTAAATCAGTAATTATAGCAAGGTCATACAAAAATATATCCAACCACAGAAGAAAATTTATTGTTCAAGAGTTTATTGTTGGTCTATCTGGGGATTATAAAGTTCTAGTTTATGGTGATAGGTACTACGTTGTAAGAAGAGAAAACAGGCCAGGGGATTTTAGGGCTAGTGGAAGTGGACGGGTATCTTTCCCTGAAGTAGTCTCTTCCGAATTATTAAATTATGCCCAGAATATTTTCAAAAATTCAAATACGCCTTTTATGGGGATGGATATAGCAGATTCTGGTGGGCAGTACTACTTAATTGAATTTCAATTTGTTACTATGGGGAATTATGCGTTAGAAAAATCAAGTTTCTATTTTAAAAAGGTTTCCAATAAATGGCAGCGGATAGAGGAAGTTTCGCAACTTGAGTATGTGTTTGTAGAAAGTGTAATTAAATATTTAAATACTAATTATTAAATAAATGCCACCACTAGAAAATGTATTTGTTATAAGACACGGGGAATCCGAGGAAGATGTTAATCCAGAGATCAAAAGCGAGTTAGTGGACTCGGAGATTGAGCTCACGGAGAAGGGGATTCTTCAGGCTAAGGAAGCAGCAGAAAAGCTAAGATCCGAACTAGTAGATTTTGAGCATATAACACTTTATGTGTCTCCATATAAAAGAACACAACAAACTGCTGAAATAATTTTAGACACACTGCGAGATGGACGTATTGAGATGGTTGTAGAGCCATCGATCAAAAGTTTAAACTGGGGAGATATCACTACTGAGAATTTAAAAGAGATTGAACAAGAACGATACCGTATCGGCGTCCTCAGTTACCATTTCCCGGGAGGAGACAACTCTACTGAATATGTTGGCAATATATACGACTTCGTTCGTCGAGTTATTACTGAAAAACATATAAATAACGGTAAAAGGGAATGTGCTATAATTATTGGGCATGGATTTTCTTTGCGCATAATTGTAAAAGCATTTACTGAAATGAGCGATGAGGACTTTAAGTGGATAAAGAATCCACCGTCCACTTTCGTTGCGCGGATATATTTTGATCCAACAATTGATAGTTTTGTTATGAGAGAGCCATTACCAGTGCGAGAACCTAATGAAATTGAAAAATAACAACATGACTAATTATTTAAGAAGCATACAAAGTTCAGATGTGTTTCCAGGTAGTGAGATAGAAAAACCTCAAAAGTACACAGAAAGACAAACTGTGAAAGCTATTGTGGTAAATAGTGCGGGCGAAATTGCTCTGGTTACGAATTCGGTGCACAATCTTTATTCGCTTCCTGGTGGTGGAGCAGAAAATAGTGACCTTGAAGCTGAGGTCATAAGAGAGTGTGCCGAGGAAATAAATCAGAAAGTGGAAATCACGGGAATTGTCGGGGTCATTCAAGAATTTAGGGACCGCGATGCAAAAGAGTATATAAACACCTGTTATTCTGCGATAGCAGTAGGTGGCACAGGGGCCGACTCAAGAACTGAGGATGAGATCAAAAACGGCTTGCGAGTGGAATGGATAAGTAAAGAGAAGGTAATGGATATATTTAAGGAACAAAGTAACAAAGTAAAAGAAGGAAAAATTAGTTTTTATAATACCGCCTTTAATATCTTGAGAGATCAGGAGTTTTTGACTGAGTATTTTAGTAAAAATTAATAATAGGAGGTAAAATTGGAAGTATTTTAACCAAAACACCCCAAAACGGATAGTTTCTTGCGAAATGAGCATTTTGGTGATGTGGTATTCCGGTAATATCTTGTATCACCCCTAATTTGACAATATTTCTCCATGTGATAGGATGCTTCTACGGGTTTTTGAGCAATCCGTGTTCCTCCTTTTTTAAACGAAGTTTCGTTTCAAGAAGAATCAACACGAGATATTGGCAAAAACCTATAATTTTAACTATGGCTAAAACATCAGTAACCGCGCGCGCCAACAAGGTGCCAAAATTTAGTTCACGTATCGTACGTCGTTGTTTTAATTGTAGCCGTCGTCGTGGCTACATGCGCGACTTCGATCTTTGTCGTATTTGCTTCCGTGAGCTCGCAAACGACGGAAAGATTCCTGGAGTTAAGAAGTCTTCTTGGTAATTCACTACTATTATGCACGATCCAATCGCAGACATGCTTATTCGCATTAAGAACGGAGGAAACGCCGGCAAGGATATTGTCGAGATGCCTTTCTCTAACTTGAAAGAAGCAATCGCTAAAGTTCTCTTTGCAGAAGGATATATTTCTTCGTACGCAAAAAAAGGTAAGAAGGTTCAGAAGACACTCGAAGTGGGTATCGTTTATGAAGGCAAGAAGCCACGCGTTGCAGACGTTGCACGTATGTCAAAGCCTTCACGCCGTTACTACCTCAGTGTTGACGAGATCAAACCAGTTAAGAATGGTTTTGGTTTGCTCGTTATGTCTACACCAAAGGGTGTTATGACAGGGGATGAAGCTAAGAAGTCGCAGGTCGGCGGCGAGGCACTCTTTAAGATCTGGTAATTAATAAATACTTCTATGTCAAGAATTGGAAAAAAAGGCGTAACGATTCCAACGGGAACAACCGTTACTCAGAATGGAACAGAAATCACCGTGAAGGGTCCTTTGGGCGAGCTCACTCGTGATTTCTCAGGTCCTGTTGAGATCAAGGTAGAAGGTAACACAATGGCGTTTACTCCTAAGAACAATTCAAAGGAAGCGCGCGCACTCTGGGGAACCTACGCATCACACCTCGTGAACATGGTTGCCGGTGTAAACACTGCATTCGTAAAGAAGCTCATCATTGAGGGAGTTGGTTACAAGGTTGATCCACAGGGAAGTGTTCTCGTATTCAGTCTCGGTTTCTCACACAAGGTTCCTATGAATGTCCCCGCAGATGTGAAGGTGCTTGTAGAGAAGAACAACATCACCCTTTCATCAATCAACAAAGAGTCTGTTGGACAGTTCGCTGCACAGATTCGCGCAAAGAAGAAGCCAGAGCCTTACAAGGGTAAGGGTATCCGCTACTCGACAGAAGTTATTCGTCGCAAGCAGGGTAAGAAGTCCGCATAATTTTAGCTAATATTTACTATCATGACTACTAAACTAACAAAAAGCGAACAGCGTACACGTCGCCACAAGCGTATCCGAGCAAAGGTTTCGGGAACTTCAGAGCGCCCACGTCTCGCGATTTTCAAGTCAAACAGCTACATTTATGCACAGCTTATTGACGACACCAAGGGAGCAACACTCGCTGCGGTATCAGATATGGGACTCAAGGGTAAGACAAAGACAGAGCGTGCAAAGATTGCAGGAGAGACTCTTGCAAAGGCCGCTGTTGCGAAGGGTCTTGCGACGGTCGTTTTCGATCGCGGAGGATTCATTTACACAGGTCGTGTTCGCGCATTCGCTGAGGGCGCACGCGAGGGTGGTCTCACATTCTAACTAACGGCCTTTTAATAATCATATGACAGAAACAACAACAACACAGAAAACAGAAACCGCAGCGCCAAAGGCGGCAGCTACTACAGCTCGTCCTGCTGGTTCTCGTCCAGCATTCGGCAGTTCGTCAGGTTCGCGTGGTGGAAACACAGGACGTGGTCCTGCTCGCGGAGGTGCGGGCGCAAGTCGCGGTGGAGCAGGGAAGGGTTCACCTCGTGGTGGACGCGGAGGGGCAGGCTTCGAGCGCGCAAAGCCAGAGTTTGACAACAAGCTCATCCAGATTCGTCGTGTAACCCGCGTGGTTGCCGGTGGACGTCGTTTTGCATTTTCTGTAGCACTCGTTGCAGGAAATCGTAAGGGTTCTGTTGGTGTTGGTATCGGCAAGGCCGCAGATACTGCAGCAGCTATTGAAAAAGCAACAAAGAATGCAAAGAAGAACATGGTCAAGGTTCTCCTTAACAGCGAAATGATGATCCCTCACGAAGTACAGGCAAAGGAATCTTCAGCAACAGTTATGATTATGCCCGCAGCAGGTCGTGGTATGGTAGCAGGTAGCTCAGTACGTAACGTGCTCGAACTCGCTGGTATCAAAAACGTTCGCGCAAAGATTCTCTCAGGATCAAAGAACAAACTCAACAACGCTCGCGCAACAATTAAAGCTTTGAAACAGCTTCGCGCAAAGGGCGCAAAAGCAGCGACAGAGTAATAAGGAGGTCAATTTAAAAATACTATTATGCAAGCACACGAACTAAAACGAAGAACACCACGCGCAACCAAGAAGGTTGTTGGTCGTGGCGGTAAGCGCGGTAAGACATCAGGTCGTGGGACCAAGGGTCAGGACGCACGTGCCGGACACCGCAAGCGCCCTCAGATGCGCGATACCATCAAGAAGCTTCCAAAGCTTCGCGGAGAAGGTGTATCACGCAATCAGTTTAAGACTGAATTCGTTCACTATGTTGTTCTCAATCTCGGCGTACTCAATGCTGAATTCAAGAACGGTGACCGCGTTACCCCAAAGATTCTTCTCGAGAATGCTCTCGTAGAAAAGAAGGGGAACAAGGTTCCTATGATCAAGATTCTCGCGTCAGGTGAATTTGATAAGAAGCTCGATATTCGTGGATGTGCTATCTCAGCGACAGCAAAGGCCGCAGTTGAAAAGCTTGGAGGTACGGTTAAATAAAAAACAATATGGATACTCTCGTTCGTAAACTTAAGATGATTGTGCAGGACGGCACTCTCCGTCGTCGTGTTCTCTTTGTGCTCGGTGCGCTCGTAATCTTCCGCTTGCTTGCGAACATTCCTATTCCTGCAGCTGCAGGGCAGAACTTGTCTGCGCTTCTTGCAAATGACCAGGCTCTTGGATTTTTGAACCTCTTGACGGGAGGCGGACTCTCGGCCGTTTCTATTGCAATGCTCGGTGTTGGTCCTTACATTACCGCATCGATTATTATGCAGGTTTCTTCAATGATGTCGCCAAAGATTAAGGCGATGCAGACTGAAGAGGGAGAGCTCGGTCGTCGCAAGATGACTCAGTACTCACGCCTTCTCACGGTGCCGCTCGCACTTCTCCAGGGTTATGGACTCATTGCGTACTTGTCACAGCAGGGGATTCTTGTTGGTCTCACTCCATTTGATATTTTCACCAACACGATTATTGTTGCCGCAGGCTCAATGCTCCTTATGTGGATCGGTGAACTCATCTCAGAATTTGGTATTGGTAACGGTGTTTCTCTTATCATTTTTGCAGGTATCGTTTCTCGTATCCCTGCGACAATAAGTGAGCTCATCTACACCTTCGAAGTTTCTCAACTCCCTGTGTATATCGCAGCAGCAGTAGCGACCGTTGTTCTTATTATGGCAGTTGTATTTATGACAGAGGCAGAGCGCCCTGTCCCTGTTACATACGCAAAGCAGGTTCGTGGAGGTCACACCACAGGTGGCACAATGACCTACCTTCCACTTCGCGTAAATCAGGCAGGTGTTATCCCCATCATCTTCGCATTGTCACTTTTGGTTTTCCCAACCGTAGTTGCAAACGCTCTTTCACAGATGGGCAACGGTACCCTCCAGGCAGTAGCGCTCTTCATCCAGAAGATGCTTGCCAATGACTGGATAAACGGTGGACTCTACTTTGGTCTCGTGTTCGTGTTCACGTTCTTCTACACTGCAGTTACCTTCGATCCCGAAGCTATCTCGCACAATCTTCAGAAGAATGGCGCGTTCATCCCCGGCATCCGTCCAGGTGTTCCAACCGCAGAATACCTCTCAAAGATTCTTACACGCATCACGCTTGTAGGCGCAGTCTTCCTCGGTGCGATCGCAGTCTTGCCACTCGTAATGCAAAACCTTACGAACATGGGAAGTCTCGCTATTGGTGGTACCGCACTCCTCATTATCGTTTCTGTTGTTCTTGATCTTGTAAAAAAGATTGACGCGCAGATCACGATGAGGGAGTACTAGGGTTAATCAAATAGATTGAAACAAAGTGGGCGCGACCGAAGGTCGCGCCCACTTTGTTTCCGCGGAGTTTCTTGATACACTCTCATTATGGAACTTCAAACAGTTATCTTTATTGGCCGTTCTGGTGCAGGGAAGGGGATGCAGTCGGGGATGCTTCAGGATTTTATGAAGAAGCATTCTCCTGATGCCGCTATCCTCTATATCGAAACAGGCGCTCATTTTCGTCAGCACATCAATGACACGGGGCACACCTGGGACCTTGCGCGTGAGATAAATGAAAAAGGAGGGCGACAGCCGGACTTTCTTGCAGTATGGATTTGGTCGCATATGTTTATTGAAAAACTTCATGGCAATGAACACATTGTATTTGATGGTGCGCCACGTGCTATTGAAGAAGCAAAAGTTCTCGACACCGCACTCTTGTTTTATGGGCGAAAGAATCCTACGGTAATTTTTTTGAATGTGGGAGAGGAGTGGGCTACAGAACGTCTTCGTGCGCGCGGACGTGCGGATGATTTGAGTCCTGAGGTGATTGCACGCAGACTCGCATATTTCAAGAAAGATGTCGAGCCGACCGTCGAGCATTATCGTAATGAGCCGGGATATCGTTTTGTTGAAATCAATGGAGAACAAACTCCTGACGGAGTGTTTGATGATGTTAAGAAAGCTCTTGAGCTTGAGTAAAAATGGCAAAACAAGGATTTATAAAAACAGCAGAGGAGATTGAAATTATGCGCGAAGGAGGCAAGCGTCTCGCACGTATTTTGTCTGCGCTTCGTGATGCGGTAAAGCCAGGAGTCACGACGCGTGAGCTCGACCTTCTTGCAGAAAAGCTTATGCGTGAAGGTGGCGACGAGCCAGCGTTTCTTCACTACACACCAGAGGGGATGACTATCCCATATCCTGGGACGCTCTGTATTTCAGTGAATGATGAAATCGTGCACGGCATCGGTGGTGCGCGTGTCCTCAAGGAAGGAGATATCGTGGGTATCGATACAGGACTTCAACACAAGGGACTCTTCACTGATTCCGCAATGACGGTTCCTGTAGGAGAAGTTGATGAGGTTGCAAAGAAACTTATTGCGACGACGGAGGGGGCTCTTATGGCGGCAATCGACGCAGCACGTGGCGGCAATACGGTGGGCGATATTGGTTATGCTATTGAAAAATATGTGAAGGATCACAGCAATTTCGTAGTCGTAGAGGAGCTCGGTGGGCACGGGGTGGGGTACAAACAGCACGAGGATCCACACATTTCAAACTATGGCGATCGCGGACAGGGGATGCGTTTGAAGCCAGGAATGACGATTGCTCTCGAGCCTATCGTGAACGAAGGAACGCGTTATATCAAACTCATGTCCGACGGATACACATTTGTGACACGCGATCACAAACGCAGTGCGCATTTTGAGCATACGATTCTCATTACCGACGGCCCTGCGGAGATTTTGACCGATCGCGAGTAGGGGAGCTGTGGATTGCGAACCATTGACAAAAGTGCAATAAAAATGTAGCATTTTAAACGGATTGAGTTTTTTGTCAATCGAGTAACGCTCGGCCAGGAGTCTTCCTGCGCCGAGTTTTCAGCATCTCTAAACGCTTCACTTTTCGAAAAAGGAGTTCACAAAATGAACAACATCAAGAAGCTTCTGGGAGCATTCGTGCTCTCGTGCATGCTCGTCGCGTGCGGTGGTGGCGGTGGTGACCCCGGTCCCACTCCTCCGCCCGCCGACACAACCCCGCCTGTGATCCTGCTCAATGGCGCCCTCTCGGTAACTATCGAGGCTGGCTCCGTCTATGCTGAACTCGGCGCAACGGCAACCGACAATGTGGATGGCAACATCTCCTTGTCTATCGCTGTAACTGGCACAGTCAACACATCGGCCCTCGGTGTCTACACCATCAACTACAACGTCTCTGATAGCTCGGGCAACCCAGCGACTCAGGTGACGCGTACAGTGACAGTGGTGGACACAACGCCGCCCGTGGTTACCGCTTCTGGCGTAAACCCGGAATCGGTACTCTTGGGGGGTGTCTATGTTGACGCTGGTGCGACTGCTCTCGACAACCTCGATGGCGTCGTTTCGGTCGTACCGAGTGGCTCCGTGAATACGGCAGTGCTTGGCGCATATACACTGACATATACCGCGACCGATGCTCACAGCAATGTGGGAACCGCATCGCGCGTCGTCAACGTCATCCCTGTGCCCGACGCAACGCCACCTGTCATTTCGATCAACGGCGCTAATCCGCAAACGATCTATGTTGGCTCGTCGTACGTCGAACTCGGCGCAACGGCTACCGACAATGTGGATGGCGACATCTCCGCGTCGATCGTTATCACTGGTACGGTGAACACCTCGATCGTCGGCGTGTATGCCAAGTACTACAACGTCTCTGACAGCTCGAATCTTCCGGCGACTCAGGTGACGCGTATCATCAATGTGGTGGCGGTGCCGATGCTCACGACGCAGAAGCTTTTGTATCCAGGGTATGATGCGGCGCTCAAACTGCAATATGGTGGCGATGGCGCGATTTATTCCTCGGATCTGGCTACGGGTGTCAATACTCGGCTTTATGGCGGGTATCAATGTCCGCCAGGAGGTTGTTCTGTTCTTGTCCCCGAGCAAATCGTTCCGACTCGTACAGGGGGGAAAGTTGTTTTCCAAGGGAATAACATTCCCTGCCTCGCCGTACTGTCACTCTCGCTTCCGCTCTCGGTAACAAATCCGATGTGTGGTTCGGAGCCGTGGAATTCGTATTCGGAGAGCAATTTCGACGTCACGCAAAGTGGCGACGTTGGTGTCATCTCTCAGCGGATGGACGCAGTCAACTTCCCGCAGCAGAAAAGCATCGTGCTCCATCGCCTCAATTTGGAAAATGGCGCTGGCGGTACGATGGTTGTCACGGACGGCACGCTGATCGATACCTCTCCGGTCTTCACGACCGCGGGAAATCAAAACAGCGTCCTGACCATCCTTTTTGTGCGCGGGGGAAATGAAGTCTGGCAACAATCAGTCGACCCGGCAAACGGTGTTCTCGTGGGGAGCGCAACGCTCTTCATCAGTAATGTCGTGGATGGCGTGCGCGCATTGTCGGTCAATGCGGACTACACAAAGGTGGCGTTTATGAGGAATGTTGGGGGAATAACTCACATCTTCACGAAATCGCTCGCGGGTGGTGCTGAAGTCGACCTGGGGGCAGGTACTGATCCGTACTGGGCAACCGACGGCAGTGACCTGATCAAGTTCACGGACAACAATCTCCTTTGGGCGATACTGTCTGATGGGACAGGGAAGAAGCAGATTCAGGTGCCTGATAATATCGCCATTGGCAATTTCATCGGCGTCGGGATGTGTGGAGACCGTTGCCTCGGCAACACGGTCTTCCGCCCTGCGGGATTCTGATCCGCTTACTCGATTGAAGCAATTTACAAAGGCCACTGCGCAATGCGGTGGTCTTTTTTCTTTGACTTTTCCACATTACCTCTTGCGGTGGTAGGTAATCCAAAGTACAATAAAGAAGTAATTATTAATCAACCAACCCCCATGCTCAAACAAATCCTTTCTGCCACCAAGATCGTTTCCCTTGCCATTATCCTTTCCTTCGGTCTTTCCTACGCCCTCGCGTGGACTGCCCCAACAGCAACTCCACCAGCAGGAAATGTATCTGCTCCAATCAACGCAAGTAACACCCCACAAGAAAAACTCGGTAGTCTCACCGTTGGTTCACTAACAACAGCAGGAAATCTTACTGCAGGAAGTCTCACAACCGCAGGAGCTGTAACCGCAGGGTCAGTTTCTTCTTCTGGCCTTATAAACACTCCTACTCTCCGTGTCACCACCGGTGCCGCAGCATCTCGCGTCCTCACCTCAGATGCATCAGGTAACGCAACTTGGCAGGCACCAGCTGTGGGGGCGGGTGACAACCTCGGTAACCACACGGCTACTCAGGCGCTCAATATGGCGGGGAATAATATTACGAGTGCGGGGGCTATCACTGCAACAGGGGGAATAGATGTAGGAAGTGGAGGAAGTGGAAATCATACCTACATTACACTAAGAGATGCTGACGAATCTCCAACTGGTGTGAAATATATTCATGCAAACAGTAACCTCGTTGGTTTTCTTAATAGCGCCGGAGGCTGGTCTGCTTATTGGGACAATAGTAATAACCAATACAACGTGGGGATTGTGAATGCTAGCGACTTTTATATCCGCGGAATAGGGAAGTACGCGAGCCAGATTCGCGGGGTTGCGGGAATGTACCAGAGTGGTAATGGAGCCTGCATTGTCGCTAACCCTTTTACGGGAGCTTGTTCTTGCCCTGCGGGAAGCACTGCCTATGCTAGCGCCAAAGATACTGGTTCCTATTACGACACAGATCTTCGTAGGACTGTTTATTACGCAATAACTCAGTATGCTTGTTATCAGTAAAAACTTTCTTTTCTGAGCCAAATAAAAACACCCCCACCTTCTAAATGGTGGGGGTGTTTTTATTTCCCATTGCAAAAACCCCCAAAATGCGTAGAATAAACCCATTATGTGGAAAACACGAATTGGAGCGATTTTATTGTTAATTATTGGCGCAGGGGTTGGGTATTTTATTTACGCATCAGAACCAAAGCTCCACGGAGAAAAAACTGTTGCAATGCAGGCCGTAGCAGAAAAGTTTCCGTTTAAGCTCGGACTCGACCTTTCAGGTGGTGTTCAGCTTGTGTATCAAGCAGACGTTACTTCAGTAAAACCAGCCGAGGTAAAGAATGCGATGGACTCACTTCGTGACGTCATTGAGCGTCGCATCAACGCATTCGGCGTTTCAGAAGCGATTGTTCAGATTGAAGAAAAGGGTGGCATCACGGGGCCTGTCGAGGAGCGTCTTCTTGTTGAGCTTCCAGGAGTTACTGATGTGAAGCGCGCCGTCGAGATGATTGGTCAGACCCCAAAGCTCGAATTCATGAAGGAGCGTTCAAAAGCGGAACTCGACGCTTACAACAAAGCAGTTGAGAAGCTTCAGGCAGATCAGACAGCAGGGAAGGAGCTCGTAATCCCCGCAGAGGTTCTCGCGGGTCCTTACGTAGCGACCGAACTCAACGGCCGTTTCCTCGAGCGCGCAGTTCTTGAGTTTGATCAGACGACACGTGAGCCAATCGTATCCATCGTCTTCAACAAGCAGGGTGGCGACATCTTCGCGCAGTTGACCAAGGACAATGTTGGCAAGACTATCGCTATCTATCTTGATCGTGAGCTCGGCAACCCAGAGCCAATCTCGGCTCCTGTTGTTCGTGAGGCAATCATTGGTGGCAAGGCACAGATTTCAGGCAAGTTCACCGCCGCAGAAGCAAAGACCCTTGTTGGTCGTTTGAACTCAGGCGCGCTTCCTGTTGATAAACTCGAGCTCCTCTCGACACAGACCATCTCTGCTCCCCTTGGCGCACAGGCACTCATGGCTGGTGTATGGGCTGGTGTATGGGGCCTCCTCATTGTCGCAGCGTTCCTCATTCTCTGGTACCGTCTCCCTGGAGTCGTGGCAGTCGTAGCACTCTCAATCTATGTTGTGCTCATGCTCGCACTCTTCAAGTTTATGGGAGTTACCTTGACCGCAGCAGGTATCGCCGGCTTCATCCTTTCGATGGGTATGGCGGTTGACGCAAACATCCTCATCTTCGAGCGCACGAAGGAAGAGCTCCGCAAGGGTCATGCAGTGCATGATGCGATTCGTGAAGGGTTCGCCCGCGCATGGACATCGATTCGCGACTCAAACATTTCAAGTATCATTACCGCAGTTATTCTCTTCTGGTTTGGTACGAGTTTGATCAAGGGATTTGCGCTTACGTTTGGTCTCGGTGTTGTCGTCTCAATGTTTACGGCAATCTCGATTTCACGCACGCTTCTCTTTGCGTTGCCATTTAATGGACACGGAGTAGTGGTTCGAACACTCTTTGGTAGTGGTTTCTTTAAGCTCAAATAATACTATGTTCATCGTAAAATATCGTAAAATTTTCTTCACCCTCTCGATCATCACGATTGCACTCTCGTTCTACGCGATGGCAGTCAAGGGATTCAATGCGGGTATCGACTTCAAGGGTGGTTCAATCATCGAGGTTGCGTACGACGTACGTCCAAGTGTTGAGACTCTTACTACAGCACTCAATACTGCTGGGTTTGAAGGCTCACGCATTCAGATGGCAGGGGACAATGACGTGATGGTAAAGACACGCGCTCTTTCAGAGGCTGATCGCCAGAGCCTCACCAAAGCTCTCGCAGTGAGCGGCTCACAAATGGAAGAGAAGCGTTTTAGCTCTATCGGACCTACTATCGGTGCTGAGCTCCGCACGAAGGCATGGTACGCTATCGCACTTGTGATCCTCGGCATCGTGCTCTTCATCGCGTACGCATTCCGTCACGTATCAGAACCGATTTCTTCTTGGAAGTACGGCATGATTACTTCAGCGACACTCCTCCACGACATTATCGTCCCTGCTGGTGTATTCGTATGGATGGGGAAAGAAGTTGATACGCTCTTCGTGGTGGCGCTTCTTTCGATCATGGGGGTCTCGGTACACGACACGATTGTGGTGTTTGACCGTATTCGTGAAAACTTGAAGCTCAAGATCTCAAACGACTTTATGGTTACGGTAGGGAAGTCACTTGAGCAGACTTTTGCTCGTTCAATCAACACATCACTCACGGTAATGCTTGTGCTCGGGACGCTTTACTTCTTTGGCCCTGCGTCAACAAAAGACTTCTCACTCATCCTTTGGATCGGTGTTGCAATCGGTACATACTCATCAGTATTTATCGCGTCACCCCTCCTTGTGGTGTTTGAAAAGTGGCAGAATAGGGGATAGATTTAATTCTTCTCAAGTTTATAATTCAAAGCGCCAATCTTTCATGCGAAAGATTGGCGCTTTGTTTTCCTCATAGTATACTTTTGCTATATGAAAACCTCGCAAAAAGGATTTGTGTCTCCTGCGTTGATCATCGGGATAGTTGTTCTTGTCGGGATTGCTGGGTATTTTGCGATGAGTCAGCAAGCACAGCCCTTAGTGCATGTTCCTAATTCAGCTTCAGAGCCATCTTTGTCGAGTGTTCTGGACAGTGATTCCTCTGCACAGCAAATGACCCAAGAAGTTTCGTCAACAAGCCCCATCCTTACCACCCCAGAGATTACGTCCCCTGCTTCAACTCCCAAGACTCCTGAAAGTGCTTTTATTAATGTACCTGTTCGTATCCACCTCCTGCAGTCCACGCATCCAGAAGTGCAGGCCATCATGACGCAAGATGAAGTGCGTGCAATGTTTGATGGCCCTGACGGGGTAAATAAGCGTTACTGGAATCAGTACGGTATTAATTTGAAAATAGAATCTATTGTTAAAAGTTCTGTCACGGATGATTCTGGTTATGCACAAGCAATAGTGACCAATTCAAAAGTTTCTCCTCAGCAGTTTGGAGGACTTGTTCCAGATCAGAGTTCTCTTCTTGCTTTAGATTTTGTTGTCGTTCACAATTTTGGTAACAATGGCGGAGGACTCACCCTTCCCAGAAAAGGCGTCATGCTCGTTCCAGAGAGTAGTATCAAAGGATCTGGTTCCAAGATAATGACATTTGGGTTTGCTCACGAGTTCGGGCACATACTCCTTGGCGGGCCTCATTTTTCAAACAGCATCGATCCTTACAACATAATGGCAGTGGGCGACCCAACAGTCTACATTCCTTTTGAAAAAACGCATCTTACACCAGAGCAAATTACTACCGCACAAGTACAAGCAAAAAAGGGAACTCCTAATCTAACGCGAGCGTGGGAGTAGTAGTCTTTAATTAGGTAGCAAACTTTAGGATAAACAAACCCCTGATTTTCTAACGAAAATCAGGGGTTTGTTTAGGGGTCAGACTGCCATCGAAAGCCCTTATTTGGGCCCGTATTTATTGAACAAAATATCCCCTTGACTTCTTTTTGCGGGGAGTATATACTGCCAGAGCGCTTATGGAAGGCGCCTTTTATTTCAGCTAACGAGGAGCGTGTGGAAGAGTAATCTCTTACACGACGTCCGAGTGACGCTGAAATATCCTTACTCGAGGTAAAACGAGAGAAAGGATATTTTAGGGTTTATCACGCAGATATAAAAGGAGGTCTTTGACAACTACATATATGTAAACATCTAGAACTTGCCTCAACTTTTCAGGTTGAAGCAAGTTCACAAATTGGATTGCAAGTCCAAGTTTAGAAAATGCTTATTTTTATTCTTAGCAGATTGAAATAAGTATGTGAGTAAAATAATTTCCGAAGGGAACATTAGAGAGTATTTTTTCTTTTGTTCCGTTCTTGAGAGTTGATTAAATTCTTTTTAAGAGAGTTTGATCCTAGCTCAGGATGAACGCTGGCGGCGTGGATAAGGCAT
>JALNYL010000021.1 GCA_023229865.1 Minisyncoccota bacterium | reverse complement strand
GACCATTACCAGCTTACAATTTAGTTTTGTACCTGTTGCCGGTGTTTTACCGGCTACATCACGCTGTTTAAATGTCACCAATAGCAGTACGGCGGCCAATGCGCCGACCCCTCCGGCAACCCCCCAGTTAATCTGCGCTGCGAATCCTCCTACCTTTCCCCTCGCTACTGGAGACAATCTGGCCGAAAAGCGCTTGGTGAATATCCAGCTTACAGGTCGAGTAACGAGTGACGCCACAGTCACAAAGACTCTCAATGGTACGGTAGAAGTTAGAAATAATCGCCTCTACATAAATTAGAAGCAATCGCCTCAACATAAAACCCTAAACAACTGGTGCTCAGAATGAAAGCAAAATTACTCACCCATAAACAACAGGGGGCGGCTACATTATTCACGGCGCTGGTGCTACTGATCAGTATTACGTTGGTTCTCCTGTTAACATCAAAAACAGTGCTGGTAGAGACGCAAATCACTGCGGATAACTATCGTACCAGCCAGGCGGCAGCGGCGGCCAGCGCTGCGATGGATCAGGCAGTCGCTTATTTTAATGCCGGTGGTTTGGATCAGCATAACAATACAACCCCCGCTACTTTGACCGCCGACGGACTGGTCGATTACATTGGCCCCGGGAACAATTTTTATAACGGGGCGTTAAATGTAACCGCCGCATCTGAACCTTCTGCCACAAGCTGCTCAATGCCTGCCACCACAGCATTTCCTTTAGCATTGACTTCAGGAGCACAGACCACCTACGCGCAGTTTTATTTCAATAACACCGACGACAATGCCTGCGACTGTCAATCGACGCTCACCGAGAATGTCGATGGCGACACTGATGGCGACTGCTTGGGGACGGCGGGAACTAACATGACCCGCGCCTTGGTAACGGCCAAAGGCTGGAGCGACGATTGCACCGCAGTACGTACTATCACCCAGTGCGTGGGCACTTTTGATATTTTTGATGCAGGTAGCGGGCCGCAGCAACCCTTTATCAGTAGAGCAGGTGTCGGCGTGTTTGGTAACGCCAAAATTATCAATCGTTATAACAACAGCAGCATTTGGAGTGGTGGGGCCGATGCAGTGCATGGAGCGAGTTATGGCACCTATCTACGTCCCTCCGGCACGGAATCGGCTGATTACACTACGGCACAATTGGATAGTTCTTGCGAGGCATCGCCATGCAACGATGCCAGTAATCCCGGACCAAACGACCAGCTGGTATCCAATCGTAACGCCGGTAACGGCATTGACGTGATTACCAACGACCCCACTTTAGCAGGCAAAACGTCAAGCACGGCCGCGGCCAATATGACATCTACCGCGAACAATCAATTTTTTGATATGTTTTTTGCTCACACCAAGGCGGAAATCAAAAACGCAGCGAATGATGCAGGCCAAATGCTTTCCGGTACAAGCCCTGTCGGCTTGACTGGTTTGATTTGGGAAGAGGGTAACCTGGCTTTGCACAACGGCGATGTGGTGGGAAGCCCCACTAATCCGGCCATTTTGATCGTCAATGGTGATTTGGATTTAACCGGCGGCCCCATTTATGGCGTGATCTACGTAACCGGACAGCTAACAATAACCGGTAATCCGGTAGTTAAAGGTTCCATTGTTGCAGAAAATAGCGCACTGCCCCCTAATGGTGCGGGTACATTAACACTGGTTTATAAACCGTGGAGTAGCGACGGTAATCAAGCGCCGCCGTTTTCGCCCGGTACTGGGGCTGTAATTGCCGGCTCGTGGAAAGACTGGTAACCAAAATCAGAGGATATGACGATGAAATTAAAAAATAGCGCAGGTATTGGCCTGATTGAAGTATTGGTGACCACGGTTGTGGTCGCTGTCGGTTTATTGGCCGTTGCCGCGCTGCAAGGCGATTTAATAGGGGGGAGCCGCACCAATAAAACCCGAGCAGAAGCCCAAGCGCTTGCCAACACCAAAATAGAGCAGTTGCGCGACACCATAGTAAAAGCGGGTACAACCGGCTATACCGCATTGGCGTCATCGGCCTCCAACGAAAGCATTGCCGGTGTGACTGAAACGTTTAGCCGTAGCTGGGTGGTGACTAATCAAACCAATCCGACGAGTAAACAAGTCAGCGTAACGGTCAGTTGGGGCGACGGTAGCGCCGCGAATCAAGTTGTGGGACAAAGCGTTATTGCTTTTGACGGCGTGGGCAACTCGGTGCTGGCCGCCGAGGGCGCAGGAGCCGCCGCTAGTCAAGTGAGCGGGCCAAGCACCAATGCCGAATCGTCCGATGATATAACCGAGAATATTAATCTAACAACCGCCGGGACGACGGGTAGCGTAGTAACCGTTAATGGCAAAACTTATATTGTCCAAAACGACCGGTACAAAGCCTCGCGCGCGGCCACTTGCGACAGCTATACCCCCGCTTTGGCCGCGTTCGAAAATAGTTTGTACACGCGAAGGGTTGACCACGATGGCGTCACCGGCAATGAAGCGATTGAGCTTTATGAAAAAGTCACTGTCGGCGTGACGGACTATTGTATCGCCAAAATTCGTTATAACGGTGGCGTCATTATCCCGATCAGGGGCGTCGTCCATTCGGGTGCGACCTCGGGTAATGGTAATAATCAGACGCTGTTGGATGTCAATCTGTTTACCTTTAATACCTCGGAATCCGGTACCTATTGTGTTTTCAATCCAGGCGTCGGCGCTAAAAGTGCGCCCTATGTATGTTATGTCGGTGGTAATTGCACGGGTTTTTCCGGTACTGTTTCGACTGACGTGACGGCATGTCCGGGTTCCATATCGGCGACCAAAGTCGGCCCCGGTGGCTGGCGTGGCAAGGTGGGTTTGCTGGGCGTTGCCGCTAACGGTAATAATGTCTGTTTTGCTGAAGAAATTGCCGGAACAGCGGCTACGGTAGACACTGCGCGCAATTATTACACCCGAATTAATTCGATTAATGAAGGCATCAACAAGCCTTATAACTGCCATGATTTTTTGATTATCAATGGACAAAACACAAACGCACAAGTTCACAGCGAATGCGTTACCCAAGCCAATGCGATTGGCGGTTTACTCTTGGCGTCAAAAAATATTCAACGTACTATCACGTCAGGGACTACTGTTTTTGATCCGGTCATTGATGCTACTTACTGTGCTATTACCGGGACAACCTATACCATCACCGGGACTATAGCCAATGCCGCCAGCGCACCGGCGGTTACGGTGACCGATTTGGTATCGACCAATAATTGTACGGCTACCGCTGCATCGTATAGCTGCCAGATTATCACAGCTGCAACTTCGGTAACGATGAGCGGCACTTACAATAACGAAACAGTCACTTGCGCCTTGACGCCGGTGTCATCGTCAGGCTGTACTTTGACGTTTACTGCGTCGGCTAACCCGACGTATACCATTAACGGCGCCATTAGCGGAACTGCAACGGCTGCCAATGCCGTTACAGTGAGTATGTCCAATGGCGGCATCTGTGCTAACCATAACGATGGCGCCTATACTTGCACTATTACCACATCAGCCACTACTGCCAGCGCTACGCTTACCGCAACGATTTCGACCGGTGGAACCGTAACGCCAAATACGGCGCAAACGATAGCCTTGCCCGGAACGACACAAACGCTGACAGGCACGGCGTTTAGTGCGAGCATGGCAACTACCTACACGGTTGGCGGAACTATCAGCGTTGGCAATAATGTCGCGGTAACGACAGTGACTGTAGCGGTTGATACCGGCACTGGGACCTGTGCCTTGACCGGAACCCATCACGAAAATACAACCGATACTTATAGTTGTACGGTAGCTGCCGGCGTAGCCCCGGCCACGAATCATTTATCTATTGCCATTAGTCCCGCTTGTTCTACTGGCGGCAGTAGCAAG
>JALNYL010000020.1 GCA_023229865.1 Minisyncoccota bacterium | reverse complement strand
GTATGGATATAATTCAGCCCCCCTGGCGTCTATTAATCGGCATGTGGACCAAATAGTAGTTTCCGTTGGCCCATATAAATTCCACAATTCGCCAACAGACTCGATTAAGCGCGCTGAGAGCTCAATAGCTAATGCTTCGCCCCCACAAAGCGCTTTAAGCCCGCTTGAACCTTGCCAGCCGCCGTTCAGCAATAACCGCCATGTCGCAGGAGTAGCCTGCATGATGGTAATCCCGGCCTGAGCAATTGTTTGTTGTAAAAATACCGGATCAGCCGCATTAACACGACTGATAAGAACGATTTTTGCGCCATTAATCAGCGGAAGAAACATCTCCAAACCGGCAATATCAAACGATAGTGTGGTGACGGCCAAGAGCGAGTCTGAATAAGTAATTCCCGGTGCGTTGGACATGGCGCATAAAAAATTCACAACATTCGCATGCTCGACCATCACCCCCTTGGGTTGACCTGTTGAACCGGAGGTGTAGATGATGTAGGCCAAATGACTGGATGTTAGTCCGAGCACTATAGGGTCCGGATTGTCATCGGGTTGTTCGGCGAACATAGCTAAAGCATCCAATAGCACGACGGGGACGGCTAAACTCGTTAAACTTTTTTGTAAGGTGCTTTGCGTAAGCAAGACTGCGGGTTCGCTGTCGCTGAGCATGTAAGCTAAACGTTCGTCGGGATAGCTGGGATCCAGTGGAATGTAGGCTGCACCCGACTTAAGAATGCCCAATAAACCTACCACCATATCCAAACCGCGTTCCACACAAATCGCTACCCGGTCATCAGGGCGGATACCCAGCCTCAGCAGATGGTGAGCAACCCGGTTAGCCCTTCGGTTGAGGTCGTTATAGCTCAAGCTTTCGTCTTCAAAAACCACAGCGACGGCATCGGGTGTGTTTTCGACTTGCCGTTCAAATAATTGCTGAATCAAGTATTCATGGGGGTAAACCACCGCCGTGGCGTTGAACTCTATCAGGATTTGTTGCCGTTCCGCTTGCGTCAGCAACGGCAATTCAGACAAGCGCCTATCAGGGCGATCGACAATGCCTTGTAACAATATCAGATAGTGCTCTGCCAGCCGGGCAATCGTGTCATGCTCAAACAAGCCGGTGTTATATTCGATCATGCCGTTTAATAACCCAGACTCTTCTTGGATATGTAAAGTAAGGTCAAATTTGGCAATACTGCTTTCTTTCTCTACGGCGCTAATATCCAGGCCTGACAATTCCAGCGAATGTCGAACGGTGTTTTGCAATGTGAACATCACCTGAAATAACGGGCTGTAGCTCATATTGCGTTCAGGCTGTAAAACTTCGACCAATTGTTCAAAGGGTAAATCCTGGTGACTCTGGGCATCCAGGACAGTCCGTCGAACCTGGCCTAACAACTCTTTAAACGACGGTTCGCCTGACAAATCGGCGCGCAGCACGAGTGTATTGACAAAAAAACCTATCAAGCCTTCAATTTCCAATCGATTGCGATTGGCTATCGGGGTGCCGATGCATAAATCCTGTTGATGACTGTAACGGCACAATAAAACATTAAACGCCGCCAGCAAAGTCATGAATAAAGTCGTATCGTGGCTGCGATTTAAGGCATAAACTTGTTTGGCAAGCTCAGGTGGTATGCTAAAGCTGTAGCTTGCACCGCAATAGTTCATGACCGGCGGCCTGGGATGGTCGGTAGGCAATTCAAGCACGGCCGGAGCAGCTCGCAGTTGTTTTTGCCAATAATCTATTTGCCGTTGCAACACGTCGCCGACCAACCGCTGCCGCTGCCAGTACGCAAAATCAGCATATTGGATGGCTAACTCCGTTAATGGAGAAACCTTGCCCTCGCTGAATGCCTGATAAAGTGCGACCAATTCGCGAGTCAATATCTCGGATGACCAACCATCGGAGACGATATGGTGCAGTGTTATTAACAGGATGTGTTCCTGCTTGTTCGAATCATTAAGTAATTCGATTAACAGCGCGCGCAGCAAAGGCCCGGTTGATAGATCAAACGGTTTTTCGGCCTCCAGACAACTCAAATCCAGCAAAGCCGCCGGGCGTGACTGCTCAGGCACCCCGGTTAAATCCACATAGGCAATCGGGAACTTAAACTGTTCCGTAATTACTTGCTCAGCCTGTCCGTTTACGCTAACAAACTTGGTTCGCAAGCTTTGATGCCGCCGGATAATTTCATCCAGGCTTTGCTCTAAAGCGGCGGCATTCAGCTTGCCATTTAGTCGCAGTGCCAGCGGCACATTGTAAAAAGCATTGTTCGGCGCCAGTTGATCCAGGAACCATAAGCGTTGCTGGGCATAGGAAAGAGGGATTGAATCCGTTCTCGGAGCAGGGCTTATAGATATTTCGTTATATTTTCCGGCGTACGAAAACGCATCGATTAATTCATTTTTTCTAACTTTAAGATGGGTTTTAATTTCATCAGTCAGCACATTTCGAGGCGCTTTACATTTTAACTCGCCGCCCTCGACGTAAAGACGGACATTCAAACCGCGTAACGTAGCCAGCAATTCAGTTAACATCATAATTCTATTTCCTCATAATCGACTTCATCGTCTGCCGACAAGACGGCCTCATTGTTTTTAGTCCATACCGTCAGGTCGATTTTTTGGGCTATTTTTTCAATGGTGCCGTCTTCAAAGATTGCCTTGAGCGGCAGTTCAATATTAAATTTCCGGCACAGTCTGGAAACCAGCTGCGTCGCCAGTAACGAGTGTCCGCCTAACTCGAAAAAATTATCTTTTACGCCGACGCGTTCCAAATCCAGCACTTCGGCCCAAATGTCAGCCAGAATTTGCTCGGTTTCCGTGCGCGGTTCGACATATTGTTTTTGCAATTGCCCGCAAAAATCGGGCGCGGGCAACGCCTTGCGATCCAGCTTGCCGTTCGCGCTTAGCGGCATCCGGTCAAGAAAGACGAACGCATTCGGCAACATATAATCCGGCAACGTTGCCTTGAGATGGTCGCGCAAGGTATCCGGCTCCGGCGAACCGCCGGGATTGCCGACTAGATAGGCGATTAACTGCCGGTTTCCCGAGTTGTCTTCGCGAGCCAGTGCAACGGCTTCATGCACATCGACGTGCTGCAAAAGCCGCGCTTCGACTTCGCCCAATTCGATCCTGAAGCCCCTGATTTTGACTTGGTGATCGATGCGCCCCAGAAATTCGATGTTGCCGTCGGCACGATAACGCGCCAGGTCGCCGGTTTTATATAAGCGGCCGCCATTGTTGCCGAACGGATCGGGCACAAACTTTTCGGCAGTCAAATCAGGTCGCCGTAAATACCCCCTGACCACGCCCTCGCCGCCGATGTACAGCTCGCCCGGAACACCAACAGGCACCGGAAACAGCGCAGGGTCCAGCAGGTAAAGCCGGACATTGTTGATAGGCCTGCCTATCGGTAAAACCCGGCCTACATCTTCAATGCCGGCCAGATAAACGCTGCTCCAGACCGTACCCTCGGTGGGGCCGTATTCGTTATATAAACGTACATCCGGCAATGCGCCGAAATGTTGTTTAACAACATCGTTCGGGCACGCTTCTCCGGCCACGATAACGGTGGTAAGGGCATGCAGTTGCAAGACAGTCTGCTTCAGCAATAACGAATACAGGGTAGGCAGCGCCAGTAAATGCGAAACCTTGTGCCGCTCGATTAACTTGGCTAATGCGGCCGGGTCTCTCGCATCATCG
Source organism: Minisyncoccota bacterium (assembly GCA_023229865.1). Classification (GTDB taxonomy): domain Bacteria; phylum Patescibacteriota; class Minisyncoccia; order Phycocordibacterales; family UBA1550; genus UBA1550. The sequence continues at coordinate 201 of JALNYL010000020.1, read as the reverse complement.
TGCGTCGGCAAGCATAAGCAGCCGCCCTGCCCCAAAGTCCAAAATATTCCGGCAACCGAGCTGTCGAAAGCAAAGGAAGACAGCAGCAAAAAAGCCCGGACCGGTTCCCGATAATTGGAAAACCGGGCGCTGGTCGAATGCACGGCATTGCGGTGCGAAACCACAACGGCCTTGGGTTGACCGGTAGAGCCTGAGGTATAA
>JALNYL010000019.1 GCA_023229865.1 Minisyncoccota bacterium | reverse complement strand
TGTTTGGCTATTTCATCTAGTAATGAGGCCTCTTTTACCCATTCTTGGAGAGGTTCGAGCCAAGGCAGTACGCCTTGTTCACATTTGGCGAGAACCTCCTCGATTGACGTACGCTCAGAGAGCAAGGCGGCACGACGGTTAAGGTAGTCGTGACGTTCGATGTCTTGGGCTATATAGACATCGGTAAGGCGGTCGAGCTGGCTGGATATGTCAGCTATCTTCGCCCGTAGCGCGTTAGCGGTAATGCTTGCGGCTTGTCCGGCGTCTAATTCGTCAGCCTTCATGCGTCGCGTAAAGTCCTCAGCGACAAAGGAAGGCATGGTATATTCCGATAACAGATCAGAGAGGTCGGCAGCAAGCGTTTCCTCGCGAACATATGATTGTGAGCAATCAATTGCTCCCTTTTTTGTACAACGATAGTAGACATAGCGATGTACATTGCCGTTCTTCTGGGTTTTGACTCTGGTCTCAGCGGTGATGTGCATACCGCACTCGCCGCAAGACAAGAGGCCGCAGAGCTGTTGTGGGTTTGTGGTCTCGGTTTGAGGATGTCCCCGCGTCGCCATAACCTTTTGCACTTTGTCGAACAGGGATTTAGAAATCAGAGGTGTATGCTTCCCTTCGAGCAGTTCACCTTGATATCGGAAGTGGCCGTAGTAAAACGGGTTGACGAGGATGAACTTCGCGCGGTCTCTGTGTATACGATTGCCGTACAAACTCCGCACACCGTTTTCGTAGAGGAACGTTGAAATGTCTTCAAGGCGAGAATGCCCTTTGGCGTAGAGCTCAAAGGCCATTCTTACTGTAGGGGCTTTCTTTCGGTCAATAACTACGAGTTTAGTGCGGGGGTTGTTACGATATCCAGTGGGAGCGACACAGGGAAACTCACCACGCTTGGCTTTCTGCAAAAGGCCGCGCGAAGTATTAGAGCTTAAATCGCGGATGTACTGGTTCGCCATGCCGAACTCGACAGACATGAGCAGTACGTTGTCGGCAGGATAGTAGCTTCGGTCATGAGTTTGGATATGCGCTATTGTCCCGCGTTGCAAGAGCCACTGTATCTGCGCGGCATCGACTGGGTTACGCGCTAAGCGATCAATTTTCCAACATAATATTCCCTGCGCTTCACCCTTTTGCACACGAAGCATCATTGCGTTAAACACAGGACGACCCGGAATCTTGGCACTCTGCCGTTCTTCGAACTGTTCGACGATATTCAAGTTTTCTTTCTTGGCGAGTTTACGCAAAACGGCCACCTGGTCTTCGATTGAGTGGATTTGTTTCTCTTTGTCGTCGGTACTTTTGCGAGCGTAGAGGAAGTAGTTTGGCATGGTTGTATTATAGCGCAATAACGCTATGTAGCGCAATAGGATAATAGTTGATATTATGGGTGCAAGAAATTATGGACATAACTCAGAAATTTGGAAAGAGAGTCAGAGCGTTGCGGCTAAAGAAAAACATGTCGCAGGGTGATCTTGGCAAAATACTGGATGTTCATTCTACGTACATAAGCAAGATAGAACGTGGCGAACAGAACATTTCTATTCAGGGTGTAGAAAAGTTGGCAAAAGCTATTGGCGTATCTGTAGGAGAATTGATGAAATAATACAGAATTGCGCATACTCAAAACTATCCAATCAATTTGGCAGGATTAACCACCAACATTTTTTTAAGTTCCTCTGATGTAATTCCTTCGGATTCGAGAAGTTTCATGAATTCAGTAAGTGCTTCACTCGGACCCGGACTGAATGTTTGGCCAACATCAGAAGATAGAATACAGCTCTTTGCGCCCACGTCTTTTATTTGCTTCGCGATTTCTGCTATCGACACTTTATCAATTGAGTACATCGAATAACACTGCTCAATAAGTGCTCCTTTTCTCACCAATTCTTTTTGAATTTCAATCGGCATCGCAATCTTTTGATAAATAGGGTGAGTGATGATAAATTTCCGACAACCAATTTTGTAGGCAAATTTAATCAGATCACGTGACTCTTGCCATGATAAGTGCCCGGTCGCTAAGATCGCTTGATACTTTTTTATCGTCTCCACAACCTTTTTTACATCTTCTCGGATTTTTCCATTCTTATCAAGAATCGTAAGTGGGGTAATTGACTTCGATTTTTGCAGTAAGATTTTAGCCAACTTTTTTTCATCAAACCACTCTTTGGGGATTTCAGTTACCTGACTTTCTAAGAAGCTCTTGCTACTGATTGTTGGGAACCAGACAATTATTGGCGTCACTGACAATTCTGCTGAAGCACGAATAATGTCAGCATTAAAACCACCAACATAGTTGTTTAGTGCTACAGAGTTAATAATTATGGGTAATCCAGAACTGACACGAGGTTGGTTCATCGCGATAGTAGGGAAGAAGTGATTTTTTACACCAATGCCCTTTAGCTTTCCCGTCTCGTATTTTACGAGTTCAGGAATAGTAAAGCGGCGTGGAATAATTTCCGGTCCAACGTGTACGTGTAAGTCTATGGCTTCTCGCAATATTTCTTTGTAGTTCATGTTTCTTGATTAACTAATAATGTTTTATAGATCCGATTGAGGAGGTGCCGCGAGCGACCCTCCTCTTTTATTTTTACGTCACAACCAAGGCGCATGAAGCTCTCTGGGCAGGAGGTACAGGCGCGGGAGAGCGAGATCGACTCCGTGGTCCTTATGTCGTGCAACGCAGGACAACTTAATTGGGTGAATCACCCCTTCAACATGCCTTGCTTCTGCCAATCGCTCAGCCAAGTATTGTTGGGCGTCGCCACCCCTTTTCATTGCACGTGCCGTCTGATGGGCACGTGCGATTACAGGTCTCCCAACGATCAGAAGGTCTTGGAGCGCCCACTCCCTGTACCACTCCGCTTGCCGGTCAAACTCCGACCAGCAGTGGAACTCCACACCTGGAAGTAGCGCGGAGATTTTTTTCTTGAGGTTCGTGAAGTATTCTCTCACTACCCACTCGGGAAGGTGGTTGATCCGAGTGCCATAGAGATCGGCACCCAAGAACAACCACCGGAACTTCTTGCCCGGCATATTTCGCTTCCATTCCTCCAACATGGAAGCGAAGAATCGCAAGACGGCGAGCTCCTTGTCACCGTCTTTGATTTCAACCCCGCGAGTTTCCCAGGAGTATCTGGGCCCCCATGGAGTGAAGAGTGTTACCTCGGCCTGTCGAAGACGGGGCAATACTCCGTCTTCGTAGCGTACGGCACGTCCAGTGTACGTTTTCGGGTAGAAGATGGTGTTGAACCACTTCACCCCTGGATCTCGTTCCTTCATTGATGCTCCTTTCAATAAGGCAACAGTGGCACAGTCGTGCAGAAACAACCTTGATCTCTAGGAATTTTCCAGGTAAACAAGCACCAAAACCATTTTCTCACTTCACCCATCCTTTCGTTGTGATTGTAAAAGATCAGTACACCTACGCGGAAAAGCAAAAAGCCCTTCCGAGAAGGGATTGACGGTTAATCTTAGATCAAAATTAAAAACCACCAGTCCCTGCTCGTAAGAGTTTGGGATGATGGTGCAGTCTGTTCAAAATAATTTTATACCCGCCCATGCCGTTAAAGAGCCACTTGGATACACGCGCGACCGTCGTTGAACTCAAGCCAGTTTTTGTCTCAATGGTCAAGTATGGGACTTTGTCAGCCAGCATCTCGGCTGCCTTAAGGCGCTTAGCGAACTCGGTAATCTCGCCTTCGGTCATCAGATCGCGCAAAAAACGTTCCGTTTCGTCGGCTGTTTTAAGGCCTAGTATGGCCTCGACCAGTTTTTGATTTTCTGCTGTTTTCCATGTCATTTCTATACTTTAGCAAACTAAAGTGCTTTAGTCAAGTAAAGCTTATGTTCTGCGCGTTTGCCCGTTTCTGCACATTGTCACATAAGGGAGTTTCGCTGATCTCAAGTCAGCGAAAAAATAATCCCATATACCACGCGCACGGTGGGTGGGGCAAGTGGTATATATCGAGCAT
>JALNYL010000018.1 GCA_023229865.1 Minisyncoccota bacterium | reverse complement strand
TTTCTAATATGCTTGATTTAGAGGCGTTATTTAGTGTGATTTTTTAAACGCTCTAAAAACCTGTGCGCAGCCCGAAGCGAAGCGGCGCGGAATTAAAATGATAAATCTCCGGGGTGCGAGCATCGGCGATTTTTTCGCCGCGTAAATACACATCCGTTTGCAGCGTTAATGGGTATTTTAGCAAGGCATGGGTATGAGGGCAGCTATAAAGCCGCTTCTGCATTAACCGGCCAGGCATCCGGTTGCGTCCATTCGGTTTCGTCAGTCACCGCGAGCACAGCCTGATTGCGTCCCTGCTTCTTGGCGCGATACAGAGCCTCGTCTGCGGCCTTTATCAACATGTCAGGCGACAGCTTTTGCTCCGGAACAATAGCCGCTACACCGATGCTGGCGGTCACCCATCCGAATCCGGACATTTCGTGCGGCAAGGCCAGCGATTGCAGTGCCTCGCAGATTTTCCAGGCCATGTTGAGCGCGATGGCACCGTCGGTGGTCGGCGCAATGAAGACGAATTCCTCACCGCCATAGCGAGCTACCAGATCGCCGCTACGGCAGATGTTGGCAGACAAAACCTCGGCAATAATGCGCAGGCATTCGTCTCCTCTTTGATGACCGTAGTGATCGTTATATTTTTTGAACCAATCAACATCAAGTACCGCCAATGCCAGAGGTTGGCCCAAGCGCGCCGCACGACTCCACTCACTGAGCAGCTTTGCATCGAAACGGCGGCGGTTGGCGATACCGGTTAACTCGTCAGTGGTACTCAACGCTTCGAGTTTGCGATTAAGTAGTTGCAGTTCGTCGGTGCGTTCCGCCACGCGAATTTCCAGTAGGTGTTCGGATGATTTCAGGTTTTCAACCAGGCGTTGTTGCGCTTCCAACGCCTCTCTTTGGGCTTTTTCTTTTTCCCTGCGAATCACGTTAAACCGATCAGCCAGCGCAATAGCCAGCAGTAGCATTTCCAGGGCTGAACCAAACTGCAAAGCGTTCATGGTGAGGATATTGACAGGGAACACCCCCAAAGCCGCCAAAATGCCGATGATGCCGCCAAAACAAAATATGGCGAAAGCCCCCACAAAGAAATAGGCGCTACGCTGGCGTTTGAAAGCGCAATACAGGCCAATACCTATAATCAATATCAGCATAATGCCGTAAAATTGCACGGCCGGTTCGATAAAGGTTTGGGGCGAAACGACGAACCCTATCGGCAAAAGCAGGAAACAGCCCACGAAATATTTTAGCAGTCGGTCGAATTTCGGAATGACTTTCTCCGTGTTCAGCATCTTCCGTATAAAAATCAGCATGGCCGCGAGCGTGAGCGCATAGCCGGTGGCCGTGGATATGGTCGACCACAGCGGCGAATTAAGCCACAGAAATTCTTTGACCAGCCCATTTTGCGCAGCCATGGAGAAGGCCATGCAGGTGACGAAGTTGACATACAGCAGATAGATGACATCACGTAGCGCGATGAACAGCAGCAGGTTGAATAAAATCATCGCAGACGCCATGCCGAAATACCACGCCTGCCCGATATAGTCGTTGCGCTCGTGCGCATGAAAAGCCCCCGGCTCCCACAATCGGGCAGGCACCAGTATGGAACTCATGGAATCAAGCCTCAGGTAATACACTTGGTCGGAGTGTGCCGGCAGGGTCACGGGAAAAACAAAGAATCGATTCTTATAGGGGCGGGTTGTAAAGGGCATGAGGCTACCCGTGGTCATGGACTGATAAGCCCCATCCGCGACCGGTTGATAAAACTGAATATTGGCAAGGCGCGCGTAGCCGATTTCTAACATCCGCTCAAGGGGGCGGTCGCCGGCGTTGCGTAAAGTCAGGCGCAACCAGTAGGCAGAACCGGTATAACCATAACTAAGTGCCGCTGCCGACGCGTGGTCGGTTTTGAAGCGGCTAGCCGTGCCGGGCTCTTGTACGTCATTCAGCGTCAATGCCAGATTGGGATCTTCAAGAACGGCGAAATATTCGGTTAGTGAAACCGGGGTCGGAGCGAGTTGGCTTGCATCCAGTATCTTGTCCGCTGCAAAGGTATTGGCTGTCAGCAAGGATAACCCAAGCAGGATAGGAAAAATTAAGCGCCTGTGCCTCTTGTTCATTGGATCGTTATTGCGTAGGGCCGACAGGTAGACAGGAAACCTGGTGTCGGCACCCCTTTCGGTTTTGAATTCGATTGCTTCCAACAAGCATAAATCTTGGTATTCACTAAATTCGTCATAAGTTATATCTAGTATTAAATGTGCTTCGACCAAGAGCTGCAATCGAATGGGGGTCAGGCGTTGTTTCCAGTCGTTATGATAAGTCGACGGCTGTCATTCTGTTTGTGACTGATTTCTTAAATGCGCTAAAAACCGGTACGTAATCCCAAATAAAACGCCGCGCCATTGAAATTAAAGTCGTTAAGCTCGGGAGTGCGTTCATCGGTGATGTTTTCGCCGCGCAAATACACATCCGTTTTCGACGTCAGCTGATATTTTAGCAAGGCGTTGACGCGAGGGGCGGAATGGGCCCTGACGGTATTGGCGACATCAAACCAGTAACCGCTGCGAACCGTTAACTCCACCCGTAATTTTAACGGTTGCAACAATTGTACTTCGTTCCAGAATACGCTCTGATGCTCGGGTCGCCCCGGTACGCGCAACTGCGTCACCGGATTTTTAGTCGTCATATAGCTGTAATTTAAACCGCTTTCCCAGACACTCGTCCAGCGGTGTTGCGATTGCATTTCCGCGCCCCATACATCGGCTTCCTGTATGTTACCCGCTCTGGTTACACCGGTTCTTGCATCCAACTGCATGGTAATCATTTGCTGGTAATTTTGATAATAACCGCTCACCTTGACTTCGCTCTCGGGCAAGGGACGCCAGCGCCAGCCGATTTCGCCGCCGGCATTATGTTCTCCCTGCAACGCCTTATTGCCGAATACGGGGTGCATGAGTTCGCTGACGCCGGGCTGGCGATAACCGGTGCCGCCGTTTGCCCAAACGCTCATGTTTTGCGGTAATGACCGGTTTGCGCCCAGCGAAAATACTTGATGATCGCCATAAGTGTCGCCGTGATCGGAACGCGCATCGGCGCTCCATTGCCAAGCGCCCATGATCAATTCCCCGCGCACGTTGGGACTGACCACCGTTTGTGTCACCGGCAAATTCAGCGCATGCTGCTGTTGGGTATTAATCCCCCAGACCAACAACGCCTGATTCCGGCTATCTGCGCTCAGCGGCAAGCGATGGGTGTTTTTCCAGTCCAGCATGAATAACTGGCTGGTCAGCGAAAACGGCCTGATCGCGGTCGATGCCATTTTTTGCCGATCCTGGGTAAAGCCGAATTGCAGCGAGCTGTTCCAATACGATGCCAGATCATATTGACCGCGCAACTGCGCCACCCAAGTCTCATCCGAGAGTCGACCTCGCTTATCGTCCACCCAGCCTGTTGTGCGTCTTGGCAAGACCAAGCCGGGGCCGTCGATGTCTTCATCGGTGCGTACAAAATAGACGGATGCATCCAGGCCGCCCCGGTTGAATTCTTTAGACCAGTTACCCGAGGCATGGGTCATGCCGAAATCATCGCGCTCTGCGCCGTTTTGTGCCTGACTGATGCCGTTAAAAACATCGCTACGCCCGACAACGGCCGAAAAATCACCAGCCTTAGTCGTCAATCCAGTACCGGTAGCGCCACGTACAGTATCATAACTACCCCCTTCAACGTGCAAGAAACTATCCTTCGCCTGTAGTTGCCGGGTTCGCAAATGAATAGCTCCGCCGAGTGTGCGACTGCCGTGCCGTTCACCGCCTGAGCCTCTCGTCACCGTTACCCGGTCTAAAGCATCCAGCGAATAATGGCTCAACGAGTAAAACCCGGCAAAATTGGCAAATAAGGGGACGCCATCCAACGTAATCAGACCTTGCCCGCCACTGGCGCCGCGTAAACTGATGCCGGTCATCATCTGACCGCTGCCTTGATTGAGCATTAGGCCGGATTGACTGCGTAACACACCGTTAAGATTAGACATC
>JALNYL010000017.1:890-4111 GCA_023229865.1 Minisyncoccota bacterium | reverse complement strand
TGGCTTCAGCTCTAAATACCAACTTACTTTCTGCTAAGAACTTAGGAACTAATCTTAAGAACAGTTATAGCTTAAGGTAAGCTATAAATTTAATGGGGTGAACGACGGGGCTCGAACCCGCGACAACCGGAATCACAACACCACCAACAGCAAATAATATCATTAAAACCAATTAGTTATTTGTTTTCCACAATTAATAACCAAGGTAAATAAGCCTAATAAAACCATTACGATATTACGCACAGTTGCAAAATCGTTGCGCAAGTCAAACCTAATTCCGACCATTTACAATAATTGTGAGTCCACGCGGGGCGCGACATTAGGGCTAAGGCTGATCACGCCGATAGCCTAGTTTCAATCCACGCGCCCACGCGGGGCGCGACGATTTGCTTTTTACCACTTATATATTCCTTGTGTTTCAATCCACGCGCCCACGCGGGGCGCGACGATGACCGTCTGGCGGCCGCGCGACAACGTTGGTTTCAATCCACGCGCCCACGCGGGGCGCGACACCGAAACAGCAATCGGCTGTACATCAAGGGCCGTTTCAATCCACGCGCCCACGCGGGGCGCGACGCCGCCGCCAGGACAACAAACCGACTCGCAACCGTTTCAATCCACGCGCCCACGCGGGGCGCGACCGGCAATCGGGAAATGATTGACTCGCGCCTTGGGTTTCAATCCACGCGCCCACGCGGGGCGCGACTCAAAATGACTTTTTTCAAATCCGACCATCTGCTGTTTCAATCCACGCGCCCACGCGGGGCGCGACGAGATTGGGAGTCGCCGCGAAGCAACCGCTATGTTTCAATCCACGCGCCCACGCGGGGCGCGACACCATTCCCGGCTATAATCAACGCTCAAAATCGTTTCAATCCACGCGCCCACGCGGGGCGCGACTAAACGCCGTAGCAATGGCTACGAATATAGCGTTTCAATCCACGCGCCCACGCGGGGCGCGACGCAATCGATGCGGCGTTTCCAAGTATCGTCTGCGTTTCAATCCACGCGCCCACGCGGGGCGCGACTTTCTTTAGCCGCCGGACGCTCGTATTTAGACGTTTCAATCCACGCGCCCACGCGGGGCGCGACGCCTACTGTCAGAGTCCCGGTGCCTGTTGTTATGTTTCAATCCACGCGCCCACGCGGGGCGCGACAGCAATGCCGAAGCCGCCGCACTGCTTAAGTCAGTTTCAATCCACGCGCCCACGCGGGGCGCGACCTGTATTTGCTCCAAAGACTCTTCTTCGCCAAGTTTCAATCCACGCGCCCACGCGGGGCGCGACAGGTGTCTAGGCAGGGTTACGTCGTATTATGGGTTTCAATCCACGCGCCCACGCGGGGCGCGACATCTGCATTCCAGGCGGTCGAACCAGCCCATGATTTTCAATCCACGCGCCCACGCGGGGCGCGACATACAGCCCAGCATTACCGCCAGTACCGCCATTGTTTCAATCCACGCGCCCACGCGGGGCGCGACTTGTCCACGGCCAAGTTGATCTTTGAGCCTGGGTTTCAATCCACGCGCCCACGCGGGGCGCGACTTGTATAGACTCATCAAAGATGGCAGATTGGTGTTTCAATCCACGCGCCCACGCGGGGCGCGACATCCTGCTTAGTGCGAGAATCCTTACTCAAAAGTTTCAATCCACGCGCCCACGCGGGGCGCGACAAGTCTTGCGGTGGGAATGCCACACGACGATTGTTTCAATCCACGCGCCCACGCGGGGCGCGACCTTCAAAATTGTGCCAGGCATCGGACAGGTTAGTTTCAATCCACGCGCCCACGCGGGGCGCGACGTAAATGGAGCGATGACACGGATAACAAGCGAAGTTTCAATCCACGCGCCCACGCGGGGCGCGACCTGGAGCAAGGCGCGGATAGCCAAACAACTCAGCGTTTCAATCCACGCGCCCACGCGGGGCGCGACATGCTTGTTTAGTCCAATTATGCCTAGGAATGGTTTCAATCCACGCGCCCACGCGGGGCGCGACATTGCCGGACTGTGCCGCCGCTATCCATGCCTGTTTCAATCCACGCGCCCACGCGGGGCGCGACAAAAGGCGTTTACTCGCGTGGTGCTGGAAGAGGTTTCAATCCACGCGCCCACGCGGGGCGCGACATGCAAACAGCACAAATCAGAGGTCTATAAATGTTTCAATCCACGCGCCCACGCGGGGCGCGACGTGGTGCCAACCATTCCATTTGGCGCTTTATTGGTTTCAATCCACGCGCCCACGCGGGGCGCGACCGTTGACTCCGGTTGCTGGAACGCCCTATCAAGTTTCAATCCACGCGCCCACGCGGGGCGCGACAACGTACTTAGTGCTCTGTACGAGGCGGAAACAGTTTCAATCCACGCGCCCACGCGGGGCGCGACTATCCCGGCGCTGTCGGTTGACCTGAAAGGATTGTTTCAATCCACGCGCCCACGCGGGGCGCGACGTATCCAGCGGCTTAAAGAATGCCCACTCGTAAGTTTCAATCCACGCGCCCACGCGGGGCGCGACCCATCCGCCAGATGTTTTGGTCTCTATCTGTGCGTTTCAATCCACGCGCCCACGCGGGGCGCGACCCTGTTCCTTTTTCCCGGCATTGGCGATACAGGTTTCAATCCACGCGCCCACGCGGGGCGCGACAACTCATCAATACAGCGGTGGTCCATGTAATTTGTTTCAATCCACGCGCCCACGCGGGGCGCGACCCAGTGGGTCGAGCTCACCGAGCTGCTCATTTTGTTTCAATCCTCGCGCCCACGCGGGGCGCGACCAGCGTTCCGTCAATCTGCCCCTGCCCCCAATTGTTTCAATCCACGCGCCCACGCGGGGCGCGACTTGATGCAACTCCACCCATTCCTTGTATAGTTGTTTCAATCCACGCGCCCACGCGGGGCGCGACAAGTTCTGGAAGATCCGCTCCAACTGCGTAAAGTTTCAATCCACGCGCCCACGCGGGGCGCGACCACCCACGCATCGATCTCGGCCTCGTCGTATTTGTTTCAATCCACGCGCCCACGCGGGGCGCGACCGCGCATCCATAGCTGTCAACGTGGCGTTAATTGTTTCAATCCACGCGCCCACGCGGGGCGCGACTCGAACCCTTATGCCAGACTGCCTTAGTTCCGGGTTTCAATCCACGCGCCCACGCGGGGCGCGACCTCTCTGGTGTAATTCGATAGTACCTTTTGCAGTTTCAATCCACGCGCCCACGCGGGGCGCGA
>JALNYL010000017.1:0-861 GCA_023229865.1 Minisyncoccota bacterium | reverse complement strand
CAACCGATAGCTACACTATGACCATCAGCCTGTGTTTCAATCCACGCGCCCACGCGGGGCGCGACGCCACAGATATTTTGTGCATTGCTGAGGGCTTGGTTTCAATCCACGCGCCCACGCGGGGCGCGACGGCGACAGCTACCGGGTTGCTCATGACGGAGGGTTTCAATCCACGCGCCCACGCGGGGCGCGACCCGAAGTCGGCGAGGCCGTTAACGAATGCCGGGTTTCAATCCACGCGCCCACGCGGGGCGCGACTTATAAGTTCTATGGTTTGTTTTCTTATCTGATGTTTCAATCCACGCGCCCACGCGGGGCGCGACTGTAATAAGTTCAATTGATGCTCCTGTTTCTGGTTTCAATCCACGCGCCCACGCGGGGCGCGACTCTCCGCCATGTCGTCCGTATAAAGATGAGCTGTTTCAATCCACGCGCCCACGCGGGGCGCGACTTGCGACATCGTAAGGACTTAACGCTTCAGCAAGTTTCAATCCACGCGCCCACGCGGGGCGCGACTTTACGGGTTAGGCTGGAGTATTGATTATGTTTGTTTCAATCCACGCGCCCACGCGGGGCGCGACCATTGGCATCGGTCGTAGAAATATTCTCAATCACGTTTCAATCCACGCGCCCACGCGGGGCGCGACATACGTCCCATCGATGTCACAATTTTTCGACATGTTTCAATCCACGCGCCCACGCGGGGCGCGACGGTTCGCCTGTTTTTTGGTAGCCTTAACGGTAGTTTCAATCCACGCGCCCACGCGGGGCGCGACAATGAAATAATTTCACTTTTACTATAGACAAGTGTTTCAATCCACGCGCCCACGCGGGGCGCGACACAATGGCTGAGTGTTCTCA
>JALNYL010000001.1 GCA_023229865.1 Minisyncoccota bacterium | reverse complement strand
TCTTTTTCAAAAGGTATCACTCCAGACTTGATTGAAGCAAAGGGTCTTCAAGATGCTGACAGATTGGAGGCTACAGGAGCGATATCAATTATGCGAACTTTTGCATCTAGTGGCCAAATGAATAGACCGTTTTATTCCCCCGAAGACCCATTTTGCGAAAATGGGCACACTGATTTTAGGTCGGGGATTGATCTTTTTTACAGAAGACTCCTTATTGTAGAAAAGACAATGCACACAGAGTTGGCAAAAAAAATGGCAAGAAAGAGAACCCAATTTTTGGAAAAGTTTTTGGAACAATTCAGAGAGGAGTTAGTTGATTCTGGCATCATTTCTAAATAACACGTTGACTGTTGTACTACCTTTATAAAATAAGCTCAAAATCCCTATTGACGGCGTTTCTGGGTGTGGTATACTTGTTTTAACGGTAATTTGATTGCGTACTTGGCGCCGTAGATAGACAGAGTCACAATTTATTAAGGGTATTAAGTTTCTGATACCAATTGTAGTCAAAAAGGTGGATATTCCGTGCCTTTTTGATTTTTGCTATTTTAGCCAAGGGTAGAAGATTCTTTTCTAACGCGTTACACATCACCATATGCGACCACAGAAAACTTTTGCGCGGTACAAGAAGCCGCAGGTAGAGATGCCAAACTTGGTAGAGACACACCTGAAGTCCTACAAGTGGCTCCTCGAAACAGGACTCAAAGAAGCATTTAAAGAATTTTCTCCGATTGAAGACTACTCAGGGAAAAAGTTTGCACTCGAATTCGTGGGCATTGAACTTTCAGCGCCAAAGTACGACGAGTATTTTGCAAAAGAAAATAAGCTCTCATACGAAGCTCCTCTCAAGGCGCGCGTAAAGCTTATCAACAAAACATTTAAGAGTGAGAAAGAGCAGGAAATCTTTATGGCTGATTTCCCAATGATGACCTCGCACGGTACCTTTATCGTGAACGGGGTTGAACGTGTTGTCGTTCCTCAGATCTCACGTTCTTTCGGTGTGTCATTCACTGTGGACGAGCTCAAGGGTAAGCGCTACTTCGGTGCAAAAATCATCCCAGGCCGTGGCGCATGGGTAGAAGTAGAGTCAGATCCAGACGGTGCTGTATACGTACGCATCGACAAGAAGCGCAAGTTCCCTGTGTCAGTGCTCCTCCGCGCACTCGGCGCCGAGAACAATGATGCAATCTTGAAGCTCTTCTCAAAGGATGAAGCTGCAAAGAAGGTTATCGAGGCAACTCTCGCCAAGGATACCGCAACAACTCCTGATGAGTCATTTATTGAAATCCACAAGAAGCTCCGCGATGGTGATCTCGCAACAGCTGAAAACGCTCGTGGTTTCGTGAACTCAATCTTCGCCAAGGAGAAGTATGACCTCTCAGAAGTGGGTCGCTTCAAGTTCAACAAGCGTTTCGGAAAGTCTCTCGACAAGGCAGAAATCGCACGTCGCACTGTCGACGCAAGCGACGTTGCTGCAATCGTTGGTCACATTGTAAAGCTCAACGCTGACCCTCGTTCACTCCCCGACGACATCGACCACCTCGGTTCTCGTCGTATTCGTTCTGTAGGAGAAATGCTCCAGCAGAAGATCCGTGTAGGTATGACACAGATGAAGCGTAACATTCAGGATCGTATGTCGACTATCGACACCGATGCGACCCTCCCGGTACAGTTCATCTCTCCACGTCCACTCCAGGCTCGTCTCAAGGAATTCTTTGCGACAAACCAGCTCTCACAGTTCATGACACAGTACAACGTGCTTTCAGAAATTGAATCACTTCGTACTTTCTCAGCACTCGGACCAGGAGGTCTCACACGTGAGCGTGCAGGTATCGAAGTTCGTGACGTGCACACATCGCACTACGGACGTCTTTGTCCTATTCACACCCCCGAAGGTCCAAACATCGGTCTTATTCTCCGTCTTTCTTGCTACGCTCGTATCAATGATTTCGGTATGATCGAAACTCCTTACGTAAAGGTAAAGGATGGCAAGCTCACCAAGGAAATCGTGTACATGGACGCGCTCGAAGAAGAGCAGTACAACATCGCGCACGCATCGCTCAAGATGGATGGCGACAAGATCGTTGAAGAGAAGGTAGAAGTACGTCGCGCAGGACACCCTGAGCTCGTAGAGCGTGCAAACGTGCACTTCATGGATATCGCCGCAAACCAGGCGTACTCGGTGGCAACATCGATGATTCCATTCCTTGAGCACGACAACGCGAACCGCGCACTCATGGGTTCTAACATGCAGAAGCAGGCGATCCCTGTGATCGTGCCTGAGGCTCCGCTTGTTGCGACCGGTATGGAAGGTATGGCAGCACGCGACACAGGTCGTCTTATCATCGCTCCAGAAGAGGGAACCATCACACATTCAGATGCAAAGAAGATTGTTCTCAAGGGCGACAAGAAGGAACACACATTCAACCTTGTGACCTTCTCACGTACCAACGGCTTCACCGCATTCCACCAGCGTCCTATCGTAAACGTAGGCGACAAGGTAAAGAAGGGTGCCGTACTCGCAGACACTTCGTCATCAGACAAGGGTCAGATTGCGATCGGTCAGAACGCTCTCGTGGCATTTATGTCATGGGCAGGTAGCAACTACGAAGACGCGATCATTCTTTCAGAGCGTCTCGTAAAGAACAGCAAGTTCACATCGATTCACATGGATGAATTCGTGGTAAACGTGCGTGATACCAAACTCGGACCCGAGGTGACAACCCACGATATTCCAAACGTTGGTGAGCTCAAGCTCAAGGACCTCGACGAAGACGGTATCATCCGTATCGGTGCAGAAGTACACCCAGGAGATATTCTCGTTGGTAAGATTACACCAAAGGGTGAGACAGAACTCACTCCAGAAGAGCGTCTTCTCCGTTCGATTTTCGGAGACAAGGCACGCGATGTGAAGGACACTTCACTCCGTATGGACCACGGCAAGCGCGGTCGCGTTATCGGCGTAAAGGTATTCTCACGTGAGAAGGGTGATGCGCTCGACAGTGGTATCATCAAGCGTATTCACATTGAGGTTGCTCAGGTACGTAACATCTCTGTCGGCGACAAGCTCGCAGGACGTCACGGTAACAAGGGTGTTATCTCAGTGATTCTTCCAGAAGAAGACATGCCGTACATGGCAGACGGTACTCCTATCGACGTAGTGCTTACACCACTTGGTGTGCCTTCACGTATGAACCTCGGACAGATTCTCGAGCTCCACTTGGGTCTCGCAGCGCACACACTTGGCTATCAGGCTATCGTTCCTCCATTTATGGGAGCGACCGTAGATGAGATCAAGGGTGAACTCGTAAACGCAGGCTACCGTGCAGACGGAAAGATGAAACTCTTTGACGGACGCAACGGTGAGGCTTTTGACCAGGACATCGCGGTGGGCTATATGTACATCTTGAAACTTAACCACATGGTTGAAGACAAGATTCACATGCGTTCAATCGGGCCTTACTCTCTCATTACCCAGCAGCCTCTCGGAGGTAAAGCACAGGGTGGAGGACAGCGTTTCGGTGAAATGGAAGTGTGGGCTCTCGAAGGTTACGGTGCGTCAAACGTACTTCGCGAAATGCTCACGATCAAGTCAGACGACATCACCGGACGTTCAGAAGCATTTGATTCTATCGTGAAGGGTAATGACATTCTCAATACCAACATTCCAGAATCATTCAACGTGCTCCTCAATTATCTACGCGGGCTCTCACTCGATGTCTCACTCTTGAAAAAAGGAGAGAATAAATAAGCCTAATTCTAAATCATTATGAAAACACTACGTGAACAAAAGAATTTCGATGCAATTCTCCTCAAGCTCGCATCACCAGAGCGTATCAAGGAGTGGTCATTTGGCGAGGTTACCAAGCCTGAGACTATCAACTACCGCACCCAGCGCAGTGAGCGCGGCGGTCTCTTCGACGAGCGTATCTTCGGACCTGAAAAGGACTACGAATGTTACTGCGGTAAGTACAAGCGTATTCGTTACAAGAACATTATCTGTGAGAAGTGTGGAGTCGAGGTAACTCGCTCTATCGTACGTCGTGAGCGTATGGGTCACATCGAGCTTGCGTCACCAGTTGCACACATCTGGTACCTTCGCTCAATCCCATCACGTATGGGTCTCATTCTCAATCTTCCTATTGTGGATCTTGAGAAGGTTATCTACTTCGCGGGTTACATCATCACCAGCGTAAACGAAGCAGAGCGCGAGAGAATCTTGCGTGAGCTTGATCAGGAGTACAAAAACAAGTCAAAGTCTCTTACTGATGAGAAAGGTTTGGAAAAATTGAAAGAACTCCTTCTTACTTCAAAGAAAGAAATCGAATCACTTATCGAAGGTAAGGTTCTCGACGAGATGTCGTATCACAAGTTTGCGCTCAAGTACGGTACTGCTTTTGAAGCGGGTATCGGTGCGGAGGCTATCTACAACATCTTCAAGAAGATTGACTTGGTAAAGTTCCGCGAGAAGCTTGAGGCAGAGCTTGAAAAGGCAGGTGCCGTAGAGCGCGCGAAGCTTCACAAGCGTCTCGGTATCGTGAAGTCAATGATCAACTCTGGCGTTCGTCCTGAGTGGATGTTTATCACGGTTATTCCAATCATTCCTCCAGCACTTCGCCCTATGGTTGCCCTCGAAGGAGGTCGCCATGCGACATCTGATTTGAACGACCTCTATCGTCGTGTGATCAACCGTAACAACCGTTTGAAGAAGCTCCAGGCTATCGGCGCGCCAGATGTTATTCTCCGCAATGAAAAGCGTATTCTTCAGGAAGCAGTAGACTCACTCATTGACAACTCGATTCGTCGTGTACAGTCAGTTGCTATGAACGCTGCGCAGAAGCGTACACTCAAGTCACTTGCTGATACGCTCAAGGGTAAGCAGGGTCTCTTCCGTCAGAACCTTCTCGGTAAGCGTGTGGACTACTCTGGACGTTCTGTTATTGTGGTTGGACCAAAACTCAACCTCGATCAGTGTGGACTTCCAAAGCACATGGCTCTCGAGCTCTTCCGCCCATTCATCGTTTCGAAAATTCTCGAGCGTGAACTCGCCTACAACATCCGTGGTGCCAACAAGCTCATTGATGATTCAGTACCAGAGGTTTGGGCTATTCTCGAAGAGGTGATCAAGGGTAAGTACGTTCTTTTGAACCGTGCGCCTACTCTTCACCGCCTCGGTATTCAGGCCTTCCACCCTGTGCTCATCGAAGGTAACGCTATCCAGGTGCACCCACTCGTTTGTGCTGCGTTCAACGCGGACTTCGACGGTGACCAGATGGCGGTTCACGTACCACTTTCAAAGGCTGCACAAAAGGAAGCAGGAGACCTTATGGCCGCAAACAAGAACTTGCTCGGACCGGGTAACGGCGATCCAATCGTTAAGCCAAAGCTCGACATTCCTCTTGGGTGTTACTCAATGACCAAGATCGTTGAGGGCGCAAAGGGAGAAGGAAGTATCTTCCCAACACCAAACAGTGCTATTACCGCATACGACTTTGACGCAGTGAGCTACCGCGCAAAGATCAAGGTGATGGGTACTGATTCTCAGAAGTACGCAATGTTTGAAGGTAAGCCTTTTGAGACAACCATCGGACGTCTCCTCTTCAACAGCGTTCTTCCTACGGACTATCCTTACGTCAACAAGACGATTACGCAGAAGGAGCTCGAGGCTATTATTGATGAACTCATCAATAAGTACGGTATCGACGCAACCCCTCCAATCCTCGACAAGATCAAGGCTTTCGGTTTCAAGTATGTAACCAAGGCTGGTATTACTTGGGGTATCGACGCGATCATGGTTCCTCCAGAGAAGAAGGGAATCATCGCAAGTGCTCGTGGTGAGGCAGAAGAGATTCGCTCAGAGTTTAACGAAGGTCTTCTTTCTGAAGATGAGCGTTACCGCCGCACGATTGAATGTTGGCAGGGAGCTCGCGCAGAGATTGAAAAGTTGATGCCAGGCACACTCGAGAAGAACGGTTCTGTAGAAGACATGTTGAAGTCAGGCGCCCGCGGTTCTATCGCACAGATTCTCCAGATGGGAGGTATGATGGGTATGATTATCAACACCGCAGGACGTACGATTGACTTCCCAATTATTCCTTCTTCAAAGGAAGGTTTGTCACCAGTAGAGTACTTCATTACTACTCACGGTTCACGTAAGGGTCTCGCCGACACCGCGCTTCAGACAGCGAAGGCAGGTTACCTCACTCGTCGTATCGTTGACGTTGCACAGGATGCAATCATCACTGAGGAAGACTGTGGAGACAAGGAAGGCAAGATGATTCGCAAGGAAAACCTTGTGGGCTTCGACATCCTCCTCTCACGTAACCTCAAGGGTCGCGTACTCGTAAAGGATCTCGCACTCGCAGACGGCACGGTACTCTTTAAGAAGGGTCACCTTATGTCAAAGGCAGATGCAAAGGATGCAGAAGAGCGTGGTATTACGGAAGCGGCTGTTCGTTCACCACTTTCATGTAAGACAGCTCATGGTATTTGTCGTAAGTGTTACGGTCTCGATATCGGTCGCAACGAACTCGTTGAAATCGGTGAGGCAGTAGGTATCATCGCGGCACAGGCTATTGGTGAACCAGGTACACAGCTTACTATGCGTACATTCCACTCTGGAGGTATTGCGTCAGCAGGCGGTGACATTACGATGGGTCTCCCACGCGTTGAAGAAATCTTCGAAAAGCGTGAGCCAAAGAGTCTCGCTATCGTTTCTCACACCAATGGTGTAGTTACAGAAGTTATTCGTAATGATAAGGAGCTCATTATCAAGGTTCTCCCCGCAGAAGGCGAAGGCAAGAAGAAGGGTGAGGCTATTGAGTACGAGACATCAGCAAAGCGTACACCGTACGTAAAGGTAGGGGATTCTGTAACTAAGGGTCAGCTCATCTCAGATGGTTCTGCAGATATTGCAGAGGTCTTCCAGTACGCTGGCAAGGATGCAGCAGAAAACTACATCATTACTGAGGTTCTCAAGATTTACGAACTCCAGGGTGCGTCAATCTCACGTAAGCACATCGAAGTGATTATTCGTCAGATGTTCTCACGTCGCAAGATCAAGGATGCGGGTGATACCAAGTTCAACATGGGTGACGTCGTTGAGCAGGGTGAACTCGCTCTCGAAAACGAGCGCATCGAAGCAGCTGGTGGCGAGAAGGCAAAGGGAGAAATCGTGGTACTCGGTATCTCGGTGGTTGCTCTCACAACAAAGAGCTGGATGTCAGCAGCGTCGTTCGAAAACACAACTCGTGTTCTCATCGACACCTCAATCCGTGGCGGTGTAGATACACTCCGTGGTCTCAAGGAGAACGTTATCATTGGTAATCTTATTCCTGCAGGTACCGGGTTTGGTGCGAAGATCGAGCTTCCCGGAGAAGTAGAAGAAGAGGCGGCGGAATAGTTTCCTGTGTGCCCGTGTTCGATGAGTCTAACCTTCACAAAATCGAATGTCATCTGTCATCGAAGATATAAAATCACGACTCAACATTGTTGATATCGCAGCCGGATACCTCAAGCTCGAAAAAGCTGGGGGGAATTTCAAGGCGTGCTGCCCGTTCCACAACGAGCGCACCCCTTCGTTCTTTATCTCGCCTGCGCGCCAAACGTATCATTGTTTTGGTTGCAATAAAGGTGGTGATATTATCTCGTTCGTTGAAGAAGTAGAGGGGCTCGATTTTCAGGGGGCACTCAAGATCCTCGCAGAACGCGCGGGAGTAGAGCTCAAGCGCGAGCGCCCAGGAGCAAAGGATGAGCGTGATGCTATCTTTATGACGATGGAGCTTGCTACCAAGTTTTACGAAGCGGTACTTCCGAAATTCCCCGATGCAGTCTCATACCTCACGGGTCGTGGACTTACACAAGAAACGATAAAAAGTTTCCGCGTAGGATTCGCTCCTGACGAGTGGCGTTCTCTCGGTGACTTCCTTACCAAAAAGGGGATTCCCGAAAGCGTAATGGAACGTGCGGGACTCATTGTGCGTTCACCCAAAGGTTTCTACGATAGATTCCGCGGACGTGTAATGTTTCCTATTACGGATAGCTCGGGACGCGTGATCGCGTTCTCGGGGCGTATCCTCAAGGAAGAAGCAGGGAAGACGCTTGGCGCTTCGGCAAGTGCGAAATATGTGAATAGCCCGGAAACGGAAATATTCCATAAGTCGCGCGCACTCTTTGGATTTTCCCAGGCTCGCGAGGCGATTCGTCATGAAGATGCGTGCGTCCTTGTGGAAGGACAGATGGATCTCATCCTTTCGCATCAAGCGGGGGTCACCAATACTGTCGCATCATCGGGGACAGCCCTCACGGGAGAGCACCTCGATATGATTAATCGTTTTACGAAAAACATCATTCTTGCGTTTGATGCGGACAGTGCGGGGATTGCTGCGGCTCATCGTGCTGTAGAGCTCGCACTTTCGCACGACCTTACGGTGCGCATTGCTCGTTTGCCAGAAGGGATGGACCCTGCAGATGTAGCGCGTAAAGACCCTGCACTCTGGGTAAGCGCCGTGAAGAATGCAAAGCAAGTGATTGATTTGTATCTCGAACTTTTGCCCGAGCTTCATAAAGACAAAACAGAGCTTCGTGCAAAAGTCTCCGAAGTTATCATCCCGTTTGTTGCGCTTCTCAAGAGCTCTATTGATCAAGGTCACTACGCGGGAGAGATTGCGAAACTCCTCGGGATCAAAGAAGAGGCTGTGTGGGACGAGATCAAGAAGCGTGCGGGGATGGCAAGCATTGTTCAAAAAGTGGAAACACTTGAACGCACAGCGACACCGCTCTCACGTCAGGATCGCATCGCACGCACCACCCTGGGGATACTTATGTGGCAAGAAAGTTTGAAGGATGCTACCCTTAAAAATATCTCTGAATATCGTGCGCGATTTGCAAAGCTCATGGAGAGCCCACCCGAGATACTGGATAGAGATGCGCTCATCTTTGAAGCAGAGGCGCGACTCCAGGGGAGCGAGAGAGTAGAGGAAGAGTTGAATGAATTATTGAAGGGGTTAGAAGAAGAGATTCTGCGTGAGAAATTTACCGCAAAGATGGCAGAGCTTAAACAAGCAGAGAGCGCAGGAGATGTGTCGCGTGCGGAAAAACTTTTAGCAGAGTGCCAAGTGATTTCAAAAGAATTACACACCCTAACAAAAACCACATTATAATTATGCCGAAAAAAACAACCACAAAAAAGAAGGTAGCACCTAAGAAAGTTGCCCAGAAAAGTTCACGTCCAAGACGAGGCTCTGCTGACCCTAAAAAAGCTGCACCCAAGAAGGCGGCTCCTAAAAAGGTAGCTCCTAAAAAAGTTGCACCCAAGAAAGTAGCTCCTAAAAAGGTTGCCAAAAAAGCTGCTCCTAAAAAGGTTGCCCCAAAGAAAGTAGCTTCAAAGGCTGTCCTAAAAAAGAAATCAACAGAAGGGTGGGAGCAGAAAGCAGAACTTCTTATTCTCAAGGGTCGCGGTCGTGGTTTTATCACGTACAACGAAATCCTTAAGGAATTTCCCAATGTGGAGCAGGACGTTATGTTTCTTGATACGCTCTACGAGAAGCTTGGCGATGCGGGTGTGGATGTTCTTGAGAGTGGTGGACTTCTCAATATGGAGCCTGAAGAGGTTTTGACGCATAAGAAGTATACCTACAAGAGTGGTGATTCATCATATGACTCTATCCAGATGTACTTGAAAGAGATTGGTCAGTATCCGCTCCTTTCGGCAGGAGATGAACGTGACCTCGCTCAGCGTATCGCGCTTGGTGACGAAGAGGCAAAGAATCTTCTTGCTCGCGCAAACCTCCGTCTCGTGGTTTCTATTGCAAAGAAGTACGTAGGTCGTTCGGCCGACCTCACGCTTCTTGACCTTATTCAGGAGGGAAACATCGGTCTCTTTAAGGCAGTGGAAAAGTTTGACTGGGAAAAGGGTTACAAGTTTTCAACGTATGCAACATGGTGGATTCGTCAGGCTATTACCCGCGCACTCGCGGATCAGTCACGTACGATTCGTATTCCGGTGCACATGGTGGAGACGATTTCAAAATATAAGCAGGTTGTACGTCGTTTGTCACAGGACCTCGGCCGCGAGCCACTTCCAGGAGAAGTAGCAACCGAGATGGGTCTCGATGTTGAAAAGATTTACAACATTAAGAAGATTGACCAAGATACGGTTTCTCTCGAGAAGCCTATTGGTGACGATGACGACAAATCAACACTCGGTGAATTCATTGCCGACGACAAGATTCTTTCCCCAGCACAGGACTCAGCACAGCGTATTCTTTCTGATCAAGTTAAGGAAATCTTGAGCGACCTTTCTGAAAAGGAGCGCAAGATTCTCGAACTTCGTCACGGACTCGTAGATGGTGTGGTGCACACACTCGAAGAGGTGGGTCGTGAGTTTGCGGTTACTCGTGAACGTATCCGCCAGATTGAAGCAAAGGCAATCGAAAAGATTCGCGCTCATGACAAGGTGGACAAGCTCCGCAATTACTAAGGAGGGTGGAATATTGAATATCGAATGTTGAATGTTGAATAATACAAAAGGCCCGTTCGCGAAGCGAACGGGCCTTTTGTTGTGGTTGCTACTTTTGCTCTGCTAGTGTTGCATCGATTGACCTCTTGAGATCTTCGTAGGGGAGCGCACCTCCGATGGTGCCTGCTACTTTTTTGTCGATAAGTACGATTGGGTAAGGGGTCCCCGTAACTCCCGCCTTTGAGCCTCCTGCCATTTGAGCGTCAACTACGGCTTTCATTTCGCCACTTGTGAGGCATTTATTAAATGCGGGGACATCAAGTCCTACGCTCTCTGCAATCTTGGGGAGTTCAGCTTCATCGAGACGATTGTTTCCAGGAGTGAGTTCAAAAACCTTATCGAGATACTCCCAGAACTTCGTGTTTCCACCAAGCTTTGCTGCGCACTCTGTTGCTTGTGATTCGTAGTGTGCCTTTGGGTGAAGTGATGCGATGGGGAACTGACGATATACCCACGCAACTTTGCTATCCTTGCCGTACTCACTCATAATGCGCTGCATTGTTGGGTGGAAGGTTTTGCAATAAGGGCATTCAGTATCTGAATACTCTACAATAATAATCTTTGCGTTAGGGTCACCGAGAATGTGATCAGCTTTGGTGACAGGTGGAATCGAGGTAACCTCTTGTGCTGGCGTTATTCCTTTCTCTCCACTAAAGTAAATTGCTCCTGCAATGGCAAGTCCTGCAATAACGATTGCAAAGGGGATTGCATAGTTTTGCGCTGGCGCAATTACTGCTGGTGTTTGCTGTGTGTTTTCTCCTTCCATAATATATAAATTAATTCCTAGTAAGTTTGCATAGTATAACATTTTATCTCCTAAAACCCACCATGTACCTATTTTGTACCATAGTACAAAATAGGTACATGGTGGGTTTTGAGCTTTGGTACTTGTGTGGTTAAATGAATATATGATTATTTCTAGTGCTGAATTTATGAAGGGAATTATTGGTTCCGACCCTATTTTGGGCGACGCACGTCGTCAGGTGGCGTTTGTTGGCCGTTCCAACGTAGGTAAATCGAGCGTTATCAATTCTTTAGTAATGCGTAAGGACCTTGTGAAGTCGAGTTCGATGCCCGGCAAAACTCGTGAGATCAACTTCTTCCTTATCAACAAAAAGTTCTACTTTGTCGACCTTCCGGGGTACGGTTTTGCGCGTATGGGGGCAAAAGGCGCCGAGAAGATCCGCAAGCTCATCCTCTGGTACCTTGGTAGTGGAGAAGCGCGTGTACGCCTCGTCATGCTCATTGTTGATGCATGTGTGAAGCCAATGGATTACGACAAGGAAATGGCAGACATTCTTCGCGCAGAAAATATCCCGTTTGTGGTCGTCGCCAACAAGATTGATCGCTTGAATCAAACAGAGCGTTCTCAGAGCCTGAAGGCAATCGAAGCCGCGCTCGGCGCGCAAGCGTTTCCATACTCAGCACGCATCCACAAGGGAAGAGAAGAGCTTTTGGAAGCTGTTACTCAAGCAATTAAGTAGAATAATTTTTTAAACAAATCAATGTTGGTAATCACATCAAATCGCAAATTAGTAATCGTCGTCACCGTGCTCATCCTCGGTGTTCTTTTGACGTTTCTTGTTTTGACGCGCGGCCGTCAGGCGGAGCCAGCCAATGGTCGTATCCACATTGTTTCAAGTTTCTATCCACTTTCGTACGCCGCAGAAAAAGTAGGAGGGAATCTTGTTTTGGTGAACACCCTTGTTCCTGCGGGTGTTGAGCCACATGATTTTGAACCATCACCACGTGATTTTGTTGATATTGGAAAAGCAGACATTCTTGTCTTTAACGGCGCCGCGCTTGAGCCATGGGTGAAGAAGTGGCAAGAGGGTTCCACGGTGCGCCCAAAGGAGGTGATTGATATGGCGCAGACGCTCAAGGCTCGTGGCGTTGTCCTTGGAGAGCGCGATGGTGCTGTCGATCCGCATTTTTGGCTCAACCCTATTATTATGAAAAGTGAGATTGAGGCAATGCGTGATATCTTTTCGCAAATTGATCCAGCCCACAAAGATATTTTTATCGAGAATGCAACGCGTGCCCTCATTTCTCTTGATGATCTCGATCAGCGTTTTCGCACGGGGCTCGCTTCATGCTCGCTTCATGATATTGTCGTGCTTCACGAAGCGTTTAATTACCTCGGCCGCCAGTATGGTATCACCGTTACTTCTATTGAAGGTATTTCTCCCGACGAAGAACCTTCTCCAAAAGATCTCGCACACATTGTTGCGCTTGCGCGTGATCGTGGTGTAAAGTCTATCTTTTTTGAAACGGTTGCAAGCCCAAAGTTTTCAGAGCTCGTTGCGCGTGAAATCGGTGGCACGACCCTTGTTCTCAACCCCCTTGAAAGTCTTACCCCAGACGAGGTACAATCAGGAGAAGATTATGTTTCTGTAATGGAAATGAATTTGAATAACCTCCAAAAAGCAATGTCATGCGCGACAAATTAGCAGAACCATACATTGAGCTTAGTAATGTAAGCTTTTCATACGATCACACACCTGTTATTGAGAAGCTTTCTTTTACCGTGCGAAAAGGGGAGTACTTGGGGATTATTGGCCCCAATGGTGGTGGTAAAACGACACTCATTAAGATTATTTTGGGTCTTCTGCATCCCACTGAGGGGGCAGTCTTGCTCTTTGGAAAGGATCGACACGATTTCAAAGAGAAGCACCGCATTGGTTATGTGCCTCAGCGCGTGACACAGGCAGATAGAGAGTTTCCTGCAACAGTGTTTGAAGTGGTACGCACGGGCCGCATCCCACGTTTGGGATTTTTCCAAAAGTTTACTGCTAAAGATATTGAGGTCGTAGAGCGTGCGATGAAGATTGCGGGGATTGAACGCTATCGCGACACACTCGTAGGCAATCTTTCGGGGGGAGAGCGTCAGCGTGTGTTTATTGCGCGCGCCTTGGCCTCTGAGCCCGACGTGCTCATCCTTGACGAGCCGACCGTGGGGGTCGATATCGGAGCACAGAAGACTTTTTATGAATTCCTTGCTTCGCTCAACCGCGATCACAATCTCACCATCATTTTTATTTCGCACGATGTTGATGCAGTCTCTCAGGAGACGAAGACGGTACTCTGCCTCAATCACACGCTCGTGTGCCACGGTCTTCCTCGCGACCTCCTCAATGAGCACGTACTTGAGCGTCTGTATGGCAAGCATTCACACCTCGTAAACCACAAATAAAACTATGCTCGAAATATTTCAATATGACTTTATGGTGCGCGCGTTTGAAGCCGGAATCGCAATCGGAATCGTTGCGCCGCTCATTGGCATGTTTCTCGTAGTGAGGAGGTACTCGCTTATGGCGGATACCCTTGCGCACGTTTCTTTTGCAGGGGTTGCTATTGGTCTCTTTTTTAAAGTGAACCCCGTCTTTACGGCGATTGGGCTTTCGGTTCTTGCGTCGTTTGGGATCGAAGCTCTTCGCTCGTCGCGCCGCATTTTTGGAGAGTCAGTGCTCGCGCTCTTCCTTTCGGGATCGCTCGCGCTCGCGGTCATTATCCTCTCGCTTTCAAAGGGATTCAACGCAAACTTGTTTAGCTACTTGTTTGGAAGTATTTCCACTGTTTCGACGACTGACTTGTGGGTGACCGTAGCGCTCGCAGTTGTTGTTTTTTTGGACATTGTGCTTCTCTATAAAGAACTTTTCTTTGCATCGTTTGACCCTGAACTTGCACAGGCGAGCGGGCTTCCCGTAAAGGCGATCAACTTTATGATGGTGATGCTTGCTGCTATTGCGGTTGCTATCTCTATCCGTATTGTCGGCGTGCTTCTTATTGGAGCGCTCATGGTTATCCCGGTTATCTCAGCGATGCAGTACGGTCGCGGTTTCCTTACAACACTCGTCTTGTCGGTGATTTTTTCGATCACATCCGTTATTGCAGGACTCTTTGCATCGTATTATTTCAACCTCGCGTCGGGTGGTGCTATTGTGATGGTCGCGCTTCTTATCTTTCTCTTTAGTTTGGCATTTATTAAGTCAGGAAAAGAATAAAGAAAGAACAACTAACAGAAAACGCCGCTTCTCAAAGGGAAGCGGCGTTTTCTGTATTTTGGTCAGTTGTAACCCTTCGCGCTAGTAGTCCTTGTCAATATGCTCCTTTACCCATTTGAGGTCGTAGCCATGGACTTTTTTGCCGGGATTAAAGATGTTTTGTGGATCAAAGATTTTTTTCGTTTCTTCGAAGAGACTTATAATTTTATCTCCGTACATTTGGCGAAGGTATGGTGTGCGAATATAGCCATCATTGTGTTCTGCGGACATTGAGCCACCAAAAGCGAATACAAGATCAAACACCTTCTCGGTAATTTCCATAATCATATCGCGGTAGCGTTCCTCATGGAGATCCATAAGAGGGAATATGTGGAAGTTGCCGTCCCCGATGTGCCCCTGGATGGTGTAGACAATTTTGTATTTTGCCATAATTTCCTCAAGTTTTGGAAGAAACTCAGGAAGCTTCTTGGTGTCAACGATAATATCGTCGACGAGCGGCGCGGTTTTGTTTTTGCCACTATGTTTACGCATAATATTGAAGCTGTCGTGGCGCATTTTCCAGAACTTCTCAGCCTGTGCGGATGTCTGCATAATCTCCATCTGAAGTTTGAATTGTTTCAAATCCTCAAATGCCTCATTTGCCTTTCGGAGAGCTTCTTCCTCTGTTTCCCCTGTGAATTCTGCAAGAAGAACAAGCTTGGGGAATCCTCCACGAAGCACCATAAGTGCCTCGGGGATAAATGACAAACCAAGTTTTATTAAGCCAGTTTTCATCACCTTCACAAACTCGGGAAGATAGCGCATCGTGAACTGAATTACGCGGTCGTCGTACGTTTCAAAAGTTTCTGGCTTATGAGAAAGAATGTTTCCTACCACTTCGGTAAGTTTGCTGAAGTCAGGCAAGAAAACCACAATCAACTTGCGATGCTCTTCTGGTTTGATAAGTGCAAATTCAATTTCTGTAAAAACCCCGAGCGTCCCCTCAGAGCCCGTGAAAAGCTGGGTGAGGTCAAACATATTGCGGTCCCACACCTTCCAAAGGGCGTACCCCGTAGAGTTTTTTGCAACTTTTGGTTCAGCATTCTTTATGAGGTCATAGTTGTTCTCGAGGAGGTCGTACATTCGGCGGTAGAGGTCGCCTTCAAAACCAGAAAGCTTTTTCTTTTCTTCAAGCTCAGGAATAGAAAGAGGCTTGAACTCGTATTCGTTTCCATCTGAGAGGACAGCTTTAATTCGTTTTACCCAGTTTCTCGTACTTCCAAAACTTAATGTCATTTCCCCTGAAGCGTTGGTCCCCACCATCCCACCCACGGCACAGAGGTCGCGCGAAGCAGGGAATGAAGGCATTATGACGCCGAGTTTTCTAGTCTCAGCGTCCATATCGCGATAGTAGACACCCGACTCCGCGACTACGCGTTCGGCTGAAACACTTTTTACATTGTTGAGATTTGAAACGTCCACAATGATGGATTCATTGAGGGCGCCTCCTGCCATCCCTGTACCTGCTGCACGCGCGGTCAAAGATAGAGTAGGGTCTGTGGTTTTATTGCTTGCGACAATAGAAACAAGCTTTTTTATGTCTTCTACATCTTTTGGTTTAACCGCGACCTCTGGGCGAAGCTCTATGATACTTGTATCATTTTCGTAATGAATGAGGCTTGGTGTATCACCTAGTATCTCTCCTTCGAAGCCTGCGTTGCGAATTAGATTTGCTGTCTGAATATTTTTTTCCATAGTTAGTAAATAATTGATAAATACTTTGACACATACATAACTGTTAGACCTCTAACGGAATCTGTATCCCTAGATTATACCCCAGGTTCTTGGGGGACACAAAAGAAAAAGCCCCTTCGTAGGGCTTTTTCTTTTACGTTGTTTCTTACTTTGTTCCGATGACAATACTGATGTCGAACGCTTTGGTTTCTTGGGTCGTCGTCGCGACTGCGCTTGAGTAGGATTTTTTAACTTCTTCAAGGAGTTCTGGGCCGAATGAAGCAACGCTTTCTTTGAGGTAAATAGTTGTTACGGGAATTAATTTGCTCTGGTTTCCTGTTGTAGCTTTTGCAAAGCCAGCACCTTCAAGTGTCTTTGCAAGGGTGCCCGCAACTCCCTTTTTGGTCGTGCTGTTGAGAATTTGGAGCGTGAGAGTCTTCTTGTCTAGGGTTGTTGTAGTTGCCTGCGCTGAACCATTTGTTTCTTGGGTTGTCGTCGCGTTGGTTACTTCGTTTGTGATTTCACTTTTGACAGGGGTAATACTAATGCCAAGTTTCTTTGCGACAAGATTGTAGTTGTCGATATTGAGTGTGCGCGACTCTCCCCCTGTGTCGCCAGAAAAAGCCTTGTTGATGTTATTGGTTATAAAACGTGTTACTAAGAAGAATATGATGACAACAATAATAATAAACAAAAGAATAATTCCTGGATATAGGAGGTCCTTTGGTTTGATCTCAGAAAGTCTTTCTTTGAGGGTTTTTGGTGTTGTTTCTGTCATATTATTGTATTGCTTGTGCTGCTACGGTCGCACTGAATGAAATTGTAGACACATCACGCCAGTCCGCCTTGCCTGAAGAGATAGTAATAGAGTCTATTTTTGTGAAATAAGGAATCTTTTCGAAGTCTCTGAGGTAATTGATAATGGTAGGTGCGTTTGCAGAAATTGTGTTTTGGTAGGTAATTGTCGAAATGGGGAACGGAGTACCGAGGGTGTCTGGTGTTGGTGATGAAAAATGAAAGGATTGCGTAACACCATTTTTGAGGGCGAGGCTTTCGAGGATTGCGACAAACTCAAGAATGTTATTGGTGGGGATAAATGCGCGACGAATTACATTATCATTGTCGCCAATGAGCTCCGATTCATATTTTAAATTTGAGAGTAGGGTGGTGCGTTCGCTGAGTGCTGCTGCCGTCTGGCGATCCTTTGCCGCGCCATTAGAGATTTTGGTAATTTGTCCCGAGATGAAAAATACGATGACGGCGGCAGAAAAAATAAACCCAAGAGCAATAAGGAAGTGTTTACCTGCTATTTTGAAAAGATTTTTTGTGGTGAACATAGCGTTATTATTTATAGTATAGCGCACCTGGGTCCTTCAGGCTGAATGAAATTGAGAACGGAATGTTCTCTCGTTGCTCGAGGTTCGCAAGGGGGAGTTCTACTTCTGTAAGAAGGGGGGATTCTTGAAGGCCGGCTTTGTAGTTGTTGAGCACACTACGGCTTACTGCTGTTCCTGTGAGGGAAATTCTGGTAGTAAATGATTGCGCTGAGAACATCGAGATGGTGATTCCTTCTGGTGTACGCGCCACAATTTCGGCAAGAATAGGGCTCCATGTCGGGGTTTGTGAGAGAAGCATGGCTCCTGTCTCCGTAAGTGCATTGACGTCATTAATCTGCTGTTCTTTTGCGGCGACTTCTGGGGGGAGAACTGTTGCTGATAGTGTCGTAATTTTTTCAGTAGTTTCGCGCGCGAGGGAAGCCATAAAAAGATATGTTGCGAGATATGCCACCACGAAAAAGATAGAAACACCAATAATGAGATTTCTCATCAAGACAATAAATGTCGTGGCGCGTTGATATGCGTACGCTTCTTCGGTACCAATAGGGAGGAGGGAAACGAGATTATCCTCGCCTTCGGGAATCTTGCCACGGATGGCGGCGCCGAGTGCT
The DNA here is from genome assembly GCA_023229865.1 of Minisyncoccota bacterium. Classification (GTDB taxonomy): domain Bacteria; phylum Patescibacteriota; class Minisyncoccia; order Phycocordibacterales; family UBA1550; genus UBA1550. Next base: position 132,848 of record JALNYL010000001.1, on the reverse strand, counting down.
ACGAGCCACTTTGATGCTGGCTTAGTAATCTCGGGGCGACTTGCGTATTCATCGCGGATATCTGCTTCGAGAATATCTTGTTCGACTACTGTTGCGTCGCCGTCTGCAACTAAAGACGCTTTTACTTTTTGTGTCTCTTCTGCGATTTTATTTTCGGGAACAAACTGAAGCGGGAGCGTGCGCGAAAATCTCATAATGCCATCCTTGAGTGCAAAAATAGTCGCGCCGTCAGGAGTCTTTTTTGAAAAGAGTGTCGTCGTCTCTGGGGTGAGCTTCACTGAGCGCGCGATTGCTGATAGATGGCTCTCAAGGGCGAGCGTTTTGATACCTGCTTTTTCGAGTGCAGAGATATAGCCTTGTACGACAGCTCGGGGGATCGTTGAGAGGAAAATTTCGTTCGTACCCGATGTGCCTATGGTGCGCTCCCAGTCGAGATACACATCCTCGGTCTTCATGGGGAGCTGAAAGCCGATAGCGAGACGCATCGCTTCGGTCACGCGTGCTTCAGTTACTGATTTTGGAAATGAAAAGATTCTTGAATAAATCTTGTCGTCAGGGATTGCGACCACTGCGTACTCGGTGCCGAGTTCTGCTTTGGTCCAAATATTGCGCAATGTTTTTCCAAGAAGTTCTCCATCAACGACAACACCGTCGGCGATAATGTTGGACGCGATAGGTTCTTCGATGAGAATGAGCTCGTCTTCTGGTGTTACTACGCCTTCTGCGGGCTTGGACATGCGCTTCTTGGAGAGGGGACGGAAAAAAGCGATGCGGACAACAGAGTCACTGATCTCTATTCCCGCAACACGCTTTTCTTTTGAGAGAAGGTTCAAGATGTTCATAATAATGTCTTCTATAGTATACCCCCACACCTACTTTTTGCATAGGGTTTCCACCCTCTTTTTACACAGGGGTATATCAACTTAAATATTTGCGTGCTACAATAATTGCTAACAGCGTTCATTATATGAAGCTCCGCACAAAAACAATTTTATTTTTTGGAATCTCATTTTTTGTCACAGCAGTGATAGTTGCTTCGTATGGTCAGTATGTGATCGGCGATACGTTCAAAAAGCAGACGACCAACGATGTGCGCATTTTTGCGGAGCAGAGCGAAGGAGCGTACTACACATTTTTAGGAAAGATGAAGGGAAGAGTCTTGGATTGGTCAGCGGATCCACTTCTTCAAGACATTGCAGAAAATATTTTAAACACAAAAGAGGGGACTTCTGATCGCACCCGCGCGACAAAAGCATTTGCGGACTATGTGACAGAGAAAAAGATGCCGTATGACAAGACGGTGCTTTTTGCTGATATCCTCGATAAAAATGGTTTAGTTGTTGCTTCGACAGACCCTACGCGCATTGGGAGAGATGAGGCTGAAGAAGAGCGACAGCACAAGATTTCTTACTTTTCTCAAACCATCAATTCTTCCTTTGGTGAAGCGTTTGTGAAAAGTGTGGTTTTTGAAGAAGATGAATCTTCCGAACCAATGGCGCACGCCACGACACGAATTTTTACACAGAGTAGCTCGGGGGAGTTTGCCCCTCTTGATGCGGTGCTCATGATTCACTTTTTGAGTATCGACGAGATCGCGGATGTGTTGAGTGGAGAAGCTCAACTCAAGGCCGGGGCGCGTACTGGTCGCGCACTTTTGTCGAGTTATGATACTTCAGAAATATATTTGGTAAACAGTGATCACCTGATGGTCACACCAACTCGCTATGTGAAGGATGTGAAGACGCGTCAAAAGGTAGACACATTCCCTGTACGCAAATGTTTCGAAGACATAGAAGAGGTAACTACCGAATATGAAGATTATCGCGGGGAGCAAGTCCTTGGTGCTTCTATGTGTCTCCCTGATGAAGGCCTCGTGCTCCTTGTAGAAGTAAACAAAGATGAGATTTTTGCGCCATTTACCGCGCTTATGTACGAGTCGACGGTTGCCGGCACCCTTCTCCTCCTTGGGGGAATGCTGGTTATTGTATTCTTTGTGAGACCCCCCCTACGTCGCGTGAATGAGATTATCGCGGCACTTGAGCGTGTGATGAACGGCAACTTTGATGTAAAGGTTAAAGTTTCTACTAATGACGAAACAGGACGTCTCGCTACTATGTTCAACACCATGGTGGACGCAATTCGTAATAACCAAAAAGACCTCGAGGAGTCACGCCGTCTTGTAGAAGAAAAAGCAACACTTTTGGAAAGAGACTTGGGTGAACACGAAAAACAAGAAAAATTTCTTGAGGAATCCAAACGTGCGACGTTGAACCTCCTCGAGGATTCATGGAAGGCAAAAGAGAAGCTCGAAGAAGAGGGGAACAAGCTTCAGACTATTATTACGTCGATTGGAGACGCACTCGTCCTTATTGATCTCGACTATAAAATTATTCTCGTAAACACCAAGGCACTTGAAGTGCTCGGGATGGCGCGCGAAGAACTTCTCAGTAAAGATTTGCGCGATATTATGAAGCTCTACAAAAAGAAGCAATACGTAGAGCCAAAAGATTGGCCAACAGAAGAAATGTTCCGCACCAAAGAAGCGATCACTTCGACACTCGAAGATAATCTTTACATCCTTACCAAGGGTCGTTCTACACAACTTCCCGTGACCGTCTCGATCGCGCCTATCAATGGTCGCTTTGCGGGGGCGGTGATCGTTATCCGTGATGTGACTTCGGACCGTGTGCTTGATGAGGCAAAGTCGAGCTTTATCTCAGTGGCTTCGCATCAGCTTCGCACGCCACTTACCTCGATTCGTTGGTATTCAGAAATGCTTTTGTCCGAAGATGCAGGCACGCTCAATGATTCGCAAAAAGATTTTATGAAAGAGATTCACGGCGGAGCAGAACGTCTCTATCAGACGGTTGACCTCCTTCTTGGTATTTCTCGTGTAGAAAACGGCAAGGTAAAGATGAACAGAAGTTTGATTGACCTCAGTTCGTTTACGGGCGATATTACAAAAGAGCTCAACTCTCAGATCAATGATAAGAAGCTTACGCTCGCCGTCGACCCTTCAGAGGCGGTGCCTGTGGCGGTCTGGCTCGACCCACTTATCTTGCGCCAAGTGATTCTCAACCTCGTTTCAAATGCGATTCGTTATACTCCCGAAAATGGCACCATTAAAATCACTTGGAGAATTGGTGATGGTGGGAAAGAGGTTATATACTCTGTCAGCGACAGTGGTATCGGCATCCCTGCGCACCAGAAGAATCGTATTTTCTCAAAGTTCTTCCGCGCAGAAAACGCCCGCATGCAGGTGCCTGATGGTTCGGGCCTCGGTTTGGCTCTTGTGAAAGATTTGGTAGAGGCTTGGGGTGGAAGAGTTTGGTTTGAAAGTGAAGAGGGTAAGGGGTCTACGTTCTTCTTTACGGTTCCTGTTACTGTTACTACAACAGTTTAATTATTTATTTAACATATGATTCGTCATTTCACGGGGACCCTTATACAAAAAAAAGAAATCGCAGAGAACACGACTGAGATGACCTTTCGTGTGGATGACCCTGGTTTTGCGTTCAAAGCAGGACAGTATGTATCAGTAGAAGGGCCGTCGCTCGAGGGCGCTTCTGTTACTGATAGATATCATGATTTTTCTATTGCATCGTCGCCGAGCAACCCAAACGAAATCTCGATATCTTTTCGCTCTTCGCAGAGTATCTTCAAGACTGCGATCCTTGCGCTCCCCGTCGGTGGCGTGGTAAATATCGACGGACCCAAAGGAGTCCTTACGCTTCCTGAGAGCCCTCATACCCCACTCATTTTTGTAGCGGGGGGTATCGGTATTACGCCGCTCTTGAGTATGGTACGTTTTGCGACAGAGGCAGGATCTCCACAAAAAATCACACTCCTTTATTGCAACGCAAAAGCTGAAACCACCGCCTACCGCCAAGAGCTCCGCGCGCTCGCTTCTCAAAATCCACACTTCACGTTTGAAGAATTTCTCGGCATCCCTACAAAAGAGATTTTTATTCCTACGATGGAAAGACAGCCAAACGCGATGTGGTACATCGTCGGCGCACCGCTCATGGTGGAGAAGGTAGAGCAGTTTCTTTTTGATTCTGGTATAATGGACACACAAGTAAGGACGGAGGAATTCTCTGGGTATATGTCTAAGTAATTTAAAATATTATGGAAGAAATAAACAACGATAATCTTAAACAACTAGAGTTAACCTCTGATGTGTATCGCGCTATCATTGATGCACTTTCCGCAAACGCTATTTTTTCAGTGACAGACGCAAAAGGAGATATTGTGTATGCAAACGAAAAATTCGTCGAGATTTCAAGTATTCACTCGAGGAACTCCTTGGGCAGAACCACCGCATTTTGAAATCAGGACATCAACCGCAAGAGATTTTCGTAGAGCTTTGGAAGACGATTTCGAGCGGCAAGATTTGGCGTGGGGAAGTAAAGAATCGCGCCAAGGACGGAAGCTACTACTGGGTGGAGGCAACCATTGTCCCTATTTTTGGGGCCGATGGTACGATAAAAAATTATGCAGCACTCCGCACGGTGATTGACAGCAAGAAGCAGATTGAAGAGAAGGACAGGCAGCACCTCGCAGAGCTTGAGAAGATGAATAAGTTTGTCGTTGATCGCGAGTTGAAAATGATTGAGCTCAAGGCGGAGATCAAGAGACTCGAAGAAGAACTCGCAAAGTATAAAAATAGTGAGCACTTGGGATAGTGTGATAAGATAGTAATCAAGGCATACCATGGACGAAAACAAGAAAAAAGTAATGATTGTTGAGGACGATGAGCACATTTCTCGTGTGTACGAGATTAAGCTTGCCAAAGAAGGGATTGTCTCATCGCTCGCGCGCGATGGGGAAGAGGCTGTCACAAAGATTATCGCCGAGAAGCCCAACCTCATCCTCCTCGACCTCATGATTCCCAAGAAAGACGGCTTTGTCGTACTCGAAGAAATCAAGAAAAACCCTGAAGTAGCAGGGATTCCCGTCGTTGTGCTTTCAAATCTCGGACAACAGAGCGACCAAGACCGCGCTCTCGCGCTGGGTGCCAAGGAATATTTGGTAAAGGTAAACACCTCGATTCAAGAAGTGGTGGATAAGGTGAAGGGGTATCTCGCGTAGTAACGCGAGGACAATTGACGTGTGACTTTTGACAATTAACCACAAGGAACGCCGTTTGCTGTAAGCAAACGGCGTTCCTTGTCACCTGTCCGCGTAGGCGGGGTCAATGGTCAAATGTTGTAAAACCCCCATCCCTGTGTATAAGTCTTCTTTAGATACTATGCAAAAAAGTTGATACAATGTTATAATAAATAACGTATTAATTAGTTAATTTTTAATGAATATGATTTCAATGAATATGAAAGACAAGCGCGAGGGCGGTTTCACCCTCCTCGAGCTCTTGATCGTTATCTCGATCATCGCAATTTTGTCAGTTGCACTCGTGCTCGTTTTGAACCCAGCAGAAGCGCTCAAGAAGTCTCGCGACGCACAGCGTATTTCTGACTTGAGTACCATGAAGACAGCGCTCGGACTTTATTTGACGAGTACATCATCACCACGTTTGGATGGGGGGACAAATGCTGCTTGCAAGGCAACTCCAACAGGCGCATATGTTTCAGGGGACATCGTTTATTACTCACTTGTTGGTGCGGGGACAATTACAGATGCAACTATTGATGGCGGAAATACAAGTATCCCTGATCCAATAAACGTAGCAGTTCCTGCTCTCACTGATGGCAATGGATGGATCCCTGTAAACTTTGACACATTGACAGGTGGTTCTCCTATCTCAAATCTTCCTGTTGACCCATCAAATACATTCAATGTAAAGACGACACAGGGTGGAGATGACTCTGTTTCGGATATTACGAGTGATAGTGCCTTCTATCGTTACGCATGTTCTGCGTCACCCCTTGCATTTGAAATCGATGCTATCCTTGAAAGTGATGCATACACAACAGGTGCAGACGACAAGCGTACAACCGATGGAGGAAACAACTCAAACTTCTACGAAGTTGGAACCAACCTCAGAATTCTTGGTACGAGTTTTGATTTCTAATTATCTCTAATCTTTCTTAATCATTATGAACTCATTCATTAATCTAAAAGAGAAGCGCGAGGGCGGTTTCACCCTCCTTGAGCTCCTCATCGTGATTGCGATTATCGCGATCCTCTCTATTGCGCTCGTGTTCATGTTGAACCCTGCGGAAACCTTGAAGAAGGCGCGTGACGCACAGCGTATCTCTGACTTGAAGTCAGTGAAGACAGCGCTCGGCATTATGCTCACCGCATCTTCAACCCCAAGCCTCGATAACTTTGCGGCAGCAGGAGCAGCAAGCTCAACTTGTCTTACTTCTACGACATGGGCTGGTTCAACTTCTAACAACACTGCAGCAAAAATTTCATACAGTATTCCTTCTGTTCCTACACTCGCTGTAGCTCTTACTCCGGGTGCTGACACTGCGGCTGGTGCTCAGACATTTGGCACTACTGGCTATTACTCAGCAACAGCTGGTAAGGTTGACGGTACCGGTTGGATCCCGGTAAACCTCAAGGCTCTTACGGGGGGTACTCCGATTGCAGCTTTCCCTGTTGACCCTGTCAACACAGTAAGTGCAACGGTTGCATCTACAGACCTTGTATATCGTTATGCTTGTCAGAACGGTTCAAACGTAGCGGGGAAACCAGCATATGTATTTGAAATCGACGCTGTACTTGAAAGCCAGGCATACAAGACTGATGAGCTTAAGATGACTCGCGACGGTGGAGACAATGATAGTTACTACGAAACAGGTAACACCTTGAATCTTCTCCCTACAACAGGAGCCTTCTAACTAATTAAATTCTCTCAAAAACACCCAGCCTGTCCGTGGACAAGCTGGGTGTTTTTTTGTTAATATTTGCCTACGTTTAAGTTTGTGAACCTAGTAAAGTTTTTTATTCGACATTCTTTTCCCTTATGACCAATTTTTTCTTTTCGTATTTTAATATAATTGTGCTTGCGGTGTGGATTATCTTTTTCACGGTTGTTGCATTGCGCGTCTTGCGTCCAGAGCTTTTGAAAAAGATTTCCTATCGTTGCCTCATCACGAGCGCGATAAGTATTCATCTTTTGTACGGAGTCTTTGCAACGTGGCTTCAGTACATCGCGTTTAGTGGAAGCTCTGTCGGGCAGGTCCTCGTCAACATAGCGCTCCCTAAAGAAGTTCCTTTTGCGTGGTTTGTCGAATGGACACGCCCTATGTTTGAGGGAGCCCACGGATACTTCGCATTTTATGCGTTCCAGCATTTCTTTTTGATCACAGTCGCACTCCTTGCTCTTGTGGGCCTCGTTACGCTTTTCTTTAGTGTGTATGCAAAGTATCGTCCTGCGCTTTTTGAAGAAGGGGATATCGCCATCATTGCTCTCGCGTTTCTTATTTCAGGTTGGTATGGTTCACTCGTGCTTATTCCGCTCGCAGGAGTATTTGCGGCGCTCTATGTCATTATTCGCATCGTGCTCAAAAAATCAAACAAAGTAAATCTCCCCGTAGCGCTTCTCCTTACGGTCCCTGTTGCTTTTGTCTTTGCAATCCCCATTCTCAGCCTCCTCTCACTCTATCCGCTTCTCAAGCTCTAGCTTTATCCACAGTGTAGTGACACATATGAAATGAGATATGATATACTAATAAGTATATCAATGGGTATGTTCTGTGGGTATTTTTTCTAAATTCCATATTCCATATTCAAAATTCTACCCCTCATGCACATCACCAAAGAGAAATTAAAAGAAATTGTTCTCGAGTCGGGACTTGTGACCGAGGAGGATTTTGTGACCGCCACTGAGGAAGCGCGTCGCTCGGGGCAGTCTATTCCAAACATTCTCATTGGTAGAGGGAAAATCCCCGAGGACTATTTTACCGAGCTTGTCAGCCCTTACTATGGCGCCCCTATTGTAAATCTCAGAAAGGAAGGGGAGACGATTAGCCACGAAGTCCTCGAGCTTATCCCTGAGGTGTATGCGAAATCAAAAAATGTCGTTCTCTTTGCTTTTGATAAAGAAAAGGGAGTTGCAAAGCTCGCGATGCTCGATCCTTTTGACTACGATACTATCGAGTACGTGCGTGCCAAGCTTGGTGTATGGGTCGAAGTGTATCTGAGTACGGTCCCCAGCCTTCGTTATGGCCTCAAGCAGTACAAGAAAAAAGTTGGTATCAACTTCGATCAAATCATTTCTGAAAACGTCGAGCAGTCACTTGAAGTGGCAGGGGATGCCGATATCGCAAAGGGCGCAGCTGCGGTACCTATTATTAGTATTCTCGACAACGTTATCGATCATGCGGCGAGCTTAAATGCATCAGACATTCACTTTGAGCCACTCGAGCGAGAGCTCCTCGTGCGTTTCCGTGTTGATGGTATTATGCAGGAGATCGTGAGTCTCCCTAAGGCGATTGCCCCTGTGCTCGTCGCTCGTGTGAAGATTCTCGCAAGTATGCAAATCGACGAACACCGCACGCCACAAGACGGTCGTTTCCACTTCGACATGGAAGACGGTGGCGCTATCGACGTGCGTGTAAACATCATGCCCGTTTTCCATGGAGAGAAAGTTGAAATGCGTATTTTGAAAGGGGCAGCACGTCCCCTCACACTCAAGGACCTCGGCTTCTCTGAAGAGGCGACAGCGGTGCTCCAAGATGAAATCAAAAAGCCACACGGCATGATCCTCGTCACAGGACCTACGGGTCACGGTAAGACCACGACGCTCTACGCGATTCTCCAAATCCTCAACACACCTTCGGTCAACATTACTACGATTGAAGACCCTGTTGAGTACGAGTTCCCTCGTGTAAATCAAACACAAGTAAACACTAAGGCGGGCATCACGTTTGCAAACGGACTCCGCGCGCTTCTTCGTCAAAATCCTGACATCATTATGATCGGAGAAATCCGTGATAATGAAACGGTAGAAATCGCTATCCACGCCGCACTCACGGGTCACCTTGTGGTTTCTTCTCTTCACACCAACGACGCCACCTCAGCGCTCCCACGCCTCCTCGATATGGGTGCCCCGGCGTTCCTCCTTTCATCGACGGTCAACCTCGTTATTGCACAACGTCTCGTGCGTCGCATCTGTGCTTCATGTACTGAGTCGTATCCTGCGAGCCCAGAGATTACCCGCCTCATCAAGGCGCAGATCGAGCTTTCGGGAAATACGGTAAGTACTGTGCCGGACACGCTCTATCGTGGTCGTGGCTGTAAGGTCTGCGGCAACTCTGGCTTCCAGGGGCAGATCGGTATCTTTGAACTCTTCCGCGTGACCGATGCTATCCGCGAGCTCATCTTGCGCGAAGCGACCGTAGCCGAAGTACGCAAAAAGGCTATCGAAGATGGTATGACGACGATGTTTGAAGATGGTTTGAATAAAGTAGAACGCGGTGTTACGACGATTGAGGAAATTCTCCGCGTAGTAAAGGAATAATATTATTTATGGCAATTTTTATTTACGAAGGGTACAGCAAAGATGGCGCGCTCGTGCGTGGGGAGTACGAAGCTGGTTCACGCGATGAAGCAGTGGCGTATCTTCTCCGTCGCGACATCAATCCTATCTCAGTACAAACACTTGAGGGAAGTGGCAAGGGGGCGGGCCTCAGTCTTGAGTTAACATTTTTTGAAAAGATTACTCCCGTCGACATCCTCTTCCTCACAAGAAATCTCTCTGCGACAATCAAGGCAGGGCTCTCTGTTGTAGAAGCACTCGATATTTTGATTGCCGACACGGAGAAAAAAATATTGAAGAACATGCTCCGCGAAGTGCAGGCGCTCGTAAAAAACGGCCAGTCACTTTCGATGGGGTTTGCAAACTATTCAAATTCGTTTCCTCCGGTATTCCTCGGAATGCTCCGCGCAGGGGAAGTGTCGGGACAGCTCGACCGCACGCTCGCTGAGCTCGGCCAGTATCTTTCAAAAGAGTTTGCGCTTCGTGCCAAAGTGAAGTCTGCGCTCACGTACCCCATCATTCTTCTCGTCGCTTCGGTTGGTGTGGTTACACTCCTTCTCATCTTTGTGCTTCCACGCCTCACCAAGGCCTTTGCTTCGAGTGGTGTGAAGCTCCCTTGGATAACCAAGTTTTTCCTAGGGCTCTCAGAGATGCTCACGTATAGTTTCTTGCTTGATTTTGCGGTGCTCGCTTTTGCAATCTGGTTCTTCCTCTTTTTCCGTACGACGAGGACAGGCAAGAAATTCTTTTTCTGGGTTATTTCAAATATCCCTGTCGCAAGTGAGCTCGTGAAGAAAGTTGCGCTCGTACGTTTCGCGCGCACTCTTGGCAACCTTATGGCGAGTGGTTTGACGGCGGTGGGAGCGCTCGAGTCCGCAGCAAATTCTATCGGTAATCAGAAATATGAGACGGCTATTGTTGGTGTGGTTGAGGATGTGAAAAATGGTACTTCGATTTCTGAATCGCTGGGTAAATTCCCCGACCTCTTCCCGCGCTTGTTGCTTAGTCTTGTGGTGGTGGGAGAGCGCACAGGGACCCTCTCTCAAATTCTTATTACTTTTGCGGACTTTTACGAAGAAGATGTGGATAATAAACTCAAGGATCTGACGGCAATCCTTGAGCCAGTACTCCTCCTCATCATGGGTCTTCTTGTTGGCTCTATCGCGTTCTCTATCATTCTTCCTATCTACCAGCTCGTGGGACATTTCACGTAGAATATATGAATTCATCTTTTAATCCCCAAATTCCTGAATCAGCAGATTCACGTCCTGGACGCTGCCCCAAATCCCACTCCCGCGGCTTTAGCCTCCTCGAGCTCCTCATTGTCATTGCGATTATGGCAGGACTTGCGGCGGCGGGGGCTGGTTTTTATCGCAATATGATGAAGAGTGTAGAGATTCAGTCGGTAACAAAAGTTCTCGCAGGAGACTTCCGCTCGATGCGCTCAAAGTCGATGATAGGGGAAGGGGGATTGAAGTACGGCGTGCACCTCGTGAATGCCGGCACTAATACGCACTACTACGAGCTTTTTAATACAGCAACCAACTACGCCGCGGGGACAGTCATCGCGACGACCACGCTCCCTTTTGGGGTGACGTTTTCTGATCCAAGTACGGGGATGAGTAAGGATATTATTTTTACAAAAATCTCTGGCGCGACGACAGCCACTACGACAAGCCTCGTCTCTGAGGGGTCATCGCAGACAATCAGTATCACATCGATTGGAACGATAAATTAAGCAATATGAAAACCATTCAACATTCTACTCAACGTGGTGCCCTCCTCCTCGAGCTCCTTGTTGCTATTTCTATTTTGGCGATTATTCTTTCGATTGGATCGGAGTCGGTTTTTGTAAGTATGCAAAGTGGCAAGATTTCGAGCGAGACCGACGTAGCGATGGGGCTTGCGAGCGAGACGCTCGAAGCGACTCGCGCGATCTCAGATGAGAAGTGGCAGAATATTTCCGGTGTTATTAAGGGCTCACACTATGTGGCGACATCGACAAGCGTGAGTGGTAAATGGGCGCTTGTTTCTGGAGATGAAACCATCCCGCTCAATACTGCTCTGTACACGCGCTATGTTACAATAGAAAACGTAAGCCGCGATCTTTCTACAAGAGAAATAGAAAACATCTATAATGCTGATCACGATGATCCAAGTACGCAGCGTGTAGCCGTGACCGTCTCGTGGCAGGGTTCAGGAAGCCCTGTGACTATGAACGACTACTTCCTTCGTTGGCGCAACAAAATTTGCAAGCAGACGGATTGGGCGGGGGGAACAGGAAGCGGCGCGAAGAATTGTCCCGACACCACATATGGGAGTAAGGACGCTGCGGTTGATACAGCAGGTGGGACTCTCAAGCTTCAATAATTATGAAAAAGAAACAAGGAAACAATACGGAAATTATTTTTAGGCAGAGAATCAAAAGCTGGCTACTTTTTGGAGTTGTTGTTTTGAGTATCGTTGCTGCCTACGTGCTCGGCATGCAAAAAAATAACCTTAGCGTTTTATCGCAGTTTTCGCTTCTTGACCCTGCTCGCGGACTCATTAATCAAAAAGATCTCATTATTAATGTTCAACCCCTTCGCGATGCTCTCAATAGTAAATACGAAAACGATAAGGATATTTCGATTTATTTTGAATATTTACCAACAGGAGCAAATATCTCTATTAATAAGGATGCAGAGTTTTACCCCGCGTCACTACTCAAGGTTCCTGTTGCTATGGCAGTAGCAAAGAAGATTGAGCTGGGTGAGTGGAAATGGACCAACGAGCTTGTTCTTATGCCGACCGACAAGGATAATAAATTTGGCACCCTTTATAAAGAGCCTTCCAATTCAACGTTTACTATTGATGACCTCGTGCGCCGTTCATTAGCAGACTCTGATAACTCGGCGCACTTTATTCTTGTTCGTAACCTAGAGATGAACGAAATGGAAGACGTTTATGAGCATATGGGTCTTGAGGGATTTTTAAAGACGGAGGGAAGTTTGAGTGCAAAAAAATACTCAGTAATGATGAGAGCACTCTATTCTTCCTCGTATCTTAGTGAAGAGAACTCTCAGAAGCTCCTAAAATATCTTTCACAATCTCCTTTTAAAGATTATATTCAACGGGGGATACCTGAGGGGATTCCGTTTTCTCACAAGATCGGTGTGGACGACGAGAGAAGAGTGTATCTAGATTCTGGTATTATATATGCACCAGGTCGACCGTATTTGCTTACCGTTATGACAAAAAATAAGAATTTGGAAACCGCGCAAAAAATGATGGCTGATATTTCAAAAAAAGCGTATAATTACGTAAGGGACTATGAAGAATAATTCTATCTTAAAAAAGACACTCAAAGTTTTTCGTAACAGCGTTTTGTTCCTGGCTATTTTGAGTATTTCTTTTTCGAATATTCCTTTTTATACTTTAACGAAACTTCTTGATTCCTATATTGCGGCAAATAATATTGTCGATAAAGCATGGCACTTGTTGCAGGATAACAATGTCGTTGATAAATTTGCTTCATATCGTCACGTTGTTGAGAAGGCCCGTATTCATGAGGCTCATGCAGCTGCTCTTCAGTATGTTGGTGCTGCTGAGGCGAGCGGGAACAGTGCTGCGTACAATGTGTCTCTTACTGCGCTCACGGGAGGCTCGGGTGGCGCCGCGCAGGCCGGAGACTTGGTTGTTGTTGCTACTGGTTTCGTCTCAACGGCAAACGGAAACCCTGGAGTGGGGACAGCTGGGTACACCGAGGTCGCGGATCTTTATGCGAACGACACCCGTGATGCCAATTTTTCTGTGAACTGGAAGCTCATGCCTGCTACTCCAGATACTCTTGTAAATTGTCTTGGAAGTGGGTCCGCTACAAACGGTGCTGTGTGTGAGGTGCATGTTTGGCGCAATACTCACAAGACGACACCACTTGATGTTACTTCTACGACTGCGGTTGCAACCAACTCAGCTGTGCCCAATAGCCCTATTATAACTCCCGTCACTCAGGGGGCAATAGTCCTGTCTCTTGGTTTGGGCACTGGTGCTGCTGTTGATACAACAGTAACGCAGCCAACGGGATATATAAATAAGGCCGACATCAGTGTTGACCCAGGGAATGCATCGACTGTTGGGATTGCTTCGAAGGCTTGGAGTGGGGCAGGAGCAGAAGATGCTGCTGCGTGGACAGGATGGACGACGTCGACGTCTGATTCATGGGCTGCAGTAGCTCTCGCTATTCGCCCTGAGCCGGTCACGACTATTTCAAACTTTGTTACAGGAGAACCAGGGAGCTCCTCGGTGGCTCCTGGAGCGTCGGGACTCGTGGATTCGTTTGGGCTCGCTACTAATTATGGTACCGATACCGTGACGGGGGTTACCATCCCTTTGTCGGCGGGGATTGGGACATATGTCAATACGGTCGCTATTGTAAATGATGGCGATACGGTGACATATTGTAGTGCGGCCCCTGTGGCAGATACTGCGACACTCACGGGCTGTACAATCCCCGTCACGAGTACAAATACGCAATTTAAAATAAAAATAACCCCGATTTCGCACGCTGCGATGCCCGCTCCTCTTGGTGGTGACTATCCAACAACAGCAACAATCAGTGCCTTCACAAGTACTAATATCCATGAAGGTGTTGATACGGGAAGCTCTACGCTCACCATCGACAACCTTTCTTCGGGAAGCGTCTCGGGGACAAGTGGAACGGTGGGGAACGGAGAGGTGACTCTCAACTGGACCAACCCGGGGAATGCTGACTATCATAGTGTGGTCATTCTTCGTCGCGCAGGGAGTGCTGTCACTGACAGTCCTGTCGAAGGGGCGACGTACATTGTGGGTAATACTATCGGCACGGCGACGGTCGCTTGTGTCGTTCTTGACCCTACTGCAACATGTCTTGATTCGGGGCTTGTTAATGGTACTGCATACCATTATGAGATTTTTACAAAAGACTTGCGTGGTAACTACGATTTGGGGACAGTGCCTACTGGGTCGCCATTTACCCCAGCAATTCCTCTTACGTTGACGAGCTATACGAATGACACCGAGCCTGTCCTCAGTTATGCCCTCGCTTGTACCACTTGTGGTGCACGCATTGGTGGTGGGGCTGGATTTAAGCAAACAATCACTATTTCTGGTGCTGGTTTTGGCGCTGATCCTGGTGTGGGGAATCGTTCAGATGCGACAAATAATATTAAAATAGGCGCACATCAAATTGCGGACGCCAATGTGTTCTCTTGGTCACCAACAACAATAGTTATTGAGACAGATTCTTCTGTTGTGGGAGACACTGATACCGATTGGGGAGCAGAGTTTGGTGGGGCGAGTGCGCTCGTGATAACCGCAGGAGGCGTAGGTAGTACTGCACTCAATTTTTACGTATTTCCACAAATTACTACAGTAACTCAACCCGTAGGACTTGGGGCCGATCAAGCTCGTGAATATAGCGCAGGGGATACAGATGGGGTGATTACGCTCAATGGTACACGCTTTGGGAGCCCCCAAGGAACAGGGAGTGTAACCATTATTGGGCAAGCTGCAACAGTGGCTTCTTGGACAAACACTGCTATCCAGGTTCAGGTTCCAACGGCTATTAATGATGCAACAAATAGCGGAAGTATCACTATGACACAAGGGACGGGAACGAATAGCAAGTCGCATACCTACGGTAATCAAATCAGCATCCTTCCCCGTATCACCGGTTTTACTCCCTCAAATGCATCTGAGGGAGGCGCAATGACAATAAATGGTAACCACTTTTGTCAGGCTGGTTGCCCGGCGGCTTTTGATGCAAGTAATTTTGTGACATTCACAAACAACAAAACTGCAACAGTATTTACGAGTTGGTCGGCGACAGCTATCGCAACAGCGGTCCCTACAAACTCAGTGAGTGGTGACGTGGTTATAACCTCAAATAACCTTTCTTCAAATCTAGCATTCTTCACAGTGAACTCTTTGAGACCAAATGCCCCTACGAATTTGAAACAATGGAGAGACGCGGGTCTTACGCAATTGATTGCTGTGGGAGGAGCAGCAAGTTCGACTCCTATTTATCTCACCATGATAGTAGAAAATACGGCAAACTCAGGGGGGACCCTCTATCCCGAGATAGAATATAAACCAATCGGCACTGCGTTTACTTGTGTTACCCCAAACGTCGCCTGTGTGGACGCGGTTTCTGGCCCTGCTGCTGGGGCTGCTCCTGGTCCCATTGATTGTGGTGTTGTTGGTAATGCTTGTGCAATATCAATAACCCCTACTGATGGAGTGTATCATTGGCAGGCTCGTGCGCACTTTGATTCTGGTCTTGGTAATTATTATGGCCCATGGGTTTCTTATGACGAAGTAAATCCAGAGACGTCGACTGATTTTCAGATAGACACCACACCTCCCGCCATAACAAACGTCGCTTCAAGTGGTGTGGGAACCAACAGTGCAACAATCACATGGAACACCTCAGGAGAAGTGTCGACTTCCCAGGTCCAATACAACACAACGGGGACTTTTGGTGCGTGTGCAGGAGACTGTACGACTATCAACTTAACTCTTGTTAATTCCCATAGCGTTGGACTCTCAAATATTAACTCAGGGACTACGTATTACTACCGCGTCCGCTCGAGGGACGCGGCTGGGAATGAATCGATAAGCGCTAATTCCACCTTCACTACATCAAGTACACTTTCTCCTGCAAAAACGACCAAGTTCCATATTGCTGGTGATACGGGGGTTGTCACCAATGGTGCCCCAGGGTCATATGGGTTCAGTGCAACCACGACTGAAGCTGATATCTCGCTCAAGAGCGCTTTCATTGTGCTCACGGGAATTTATGAGACAGCATCTCCTTTAAACTCTCAAATCGCCGTGCAGTATGAAGCCGAGACGGTGGGGAATTATGTTCTCCCTGGAGCGCCATCGGGCACATACCGAGGACTCTTTAAACTTGTGCGTAGGGTAAATGCGGTAAACACCGCAACGCCTAGCACGCTCACGGTAACTCCTGATGTGAACACGACGCTTTATATCAACTCTGCTGATCTTGTAATGACGTATTCTTACACACCTTAACAATATGAAAGAAATTTTTAACAACAATAAACGTTTTGTTTTGATAATGGCAGGGGGACTCGCTCTTATCCTTGTGGTGGTTATTTATTATGGAGGACCCCAGAGGGCAAAGCGTGCGATTTTTGACAACGAACGTTCAATTGTAGAAACACCAGCCCCTCGTACTGTAACGAATATTTCATTAAATGACGGCCGAAAAGCAGTATCAACAGGGGAGAGTGTTGCTCTCTCGAGTGGTGAGCACTTAATC
Source organism: Minisyncoccota bacterium (assembly GCA_023229865.1). Classification (GTDB taxonomy): domain Bacteria; phylum Patescibacteriota; class Minisyncoccia; order Phycocordibacterales; family UBA1550; genus UBA1550. The sequence continues at coordinate 116,091 of JALNYL010000001.1, read as the reverse complement.
ATAGAAGGTGGAAAAACTCTCAAAGAAGCATATGCCATTGCTTTCCCCGTGGCGTCTGTTTGGGCTTCTGATGCAAAGCTTGTTTATATCCGTTCATTAGGCACTGTTACCATCGAGGGTGTATCAAGTGGGTGGGAGGTCGCATTCGGCTCCAAGGAGAAAAAGAAGGGGTATGTTGTTTCTGTGGTAAATAGTCTCGTTGCTTCTGAGGGGGAGACAATATCGTCTGTTTATGGATATGATGTTCCTGAGAGGTGGTATGACGCAGGGGAAGCAATAAAGGCCTTTCGTGGGCTTCCGCAGTTTGCTGACGTAACGATTTCTGGTCTTAACTTTTACTATAATAAAGATGGTAAAAAGTGGGGCTATGCAGTGTCGAGCTCTGTGGGGACAGTGTCTGTGCCTGTTCGATAGCGTCCCTCTTTATATTTTTAATGAAAATTCTTCGCGTAATATTTTTTATGATCGGCCTTACCTCTATGGCATACATGGTTTTTGCTGCTGACCAGATGAAAACTACAGAGACAATCATTGCCGACTCCGACATCGCCATTTCTTCAAACCAATCATACCCATTTGCGCTCTATGTTGGTGACAACCTCGCAGGAGTTATTAATCCTCTCAAATCACTCCATTTCACCGCATCGGGGGTTTACACGGGGAATGGCACGATTACCTTTATGATCGACGGCGACGCTGCTACATCAAAAACATACACACTCCCCAACGCAGGAACAACGCCAACGCCTTTTGAAATCGAATACAAGGATGATTCAGGGAAAATCAATCCTGCATCTGCTGGTTCCTATTCTTACTCGCTTAATTTCAATCCGTCGGGAGTGACGGTGTATGGACTTGGAATCAAAATGACAGAATCGCATCGTTACGCGCCACCGGCGTGTGGAGGTCTGCCTCCGTTTGGTGATCTTATCTCCGCTGTGTTTGATTCGACAGGGGTTGCTGATGGCGCTGGGTATAACTCAGTGCTTTGGAAGGGGGCACTTGGTGGACCGGGAACAAATGAGGGTCATGTAAAATTTCAATTTGCATCATCGGGGAACGTAGGTGGTCCGTGGACATTTGTTGGACCATCTTGTGTTGGCGGAGAGGGGGATTGGTTTGAGCCTGTTGCTCCTGGTACTCCTATTGAACTCCTTGTACCAGTTTCTTGCGCTACGCCATTTAATAATAATCAATATTTTCGTTATAAAATTCGTATTTGCTCGAGTGATTGTATAATATCGGGAACATACACGCCGACCGTACAAGATGTGGTAGTGAACTGGGCGCCATAGGGTAGAATATAGAAGTTAGAATATGGAAAATCGAATTCAACATTCAAAATTCAACATTCAAAATTCTGGAGTTAGTCTCTTGGAGCTTTTGATTTACATCGCCATTCTTTCGGGACTTATGGTGATTGTTTCGGATGCGTTTATTGCGCTCTCTAAGGGTCGCGGACAGTCTGAGGCACGCAGTGAGGTCAATAGTGCAATACGCTTCGCAGCTGATGTTATTAGCCGTGATGTAAAAAATGCTTCTGCGGTTTCCGCACCAGCCCTTGGTGCCCCAGGGAGCGCACTCACGCTCACGGTCGGAGCCGATACTGTTTACTATGATATGTTGAATGGAGTTTTGCGTCGCAAGGTCGGAGTCGCGGGCACCCCTGAAGCCGTCACGGGTAATTTTGTCACCGTGGACGCGCCGACATTTACGCGCTTTGAGAATTATAACGGGGTATTGAACGCGACAACCACCGCGGTGCAGGTCGTGATGACGATGCGTTACAATTCCTCAAGCACTGACTGGGTGTACTCGGACACGCTTCGCACGACGGCAACGCTAAGATAATTTGAAGACAATTGACAACTGACACCGCTTCTGAACTAGTAAGTTCACGCCTTGGGCGCAGGACTGCGTGGATAAAGATTGGTAAATTAGTTCACGGTTCATGTATAATTAACAAGAATGCAAACACAAGAAAAACAATCGTTTCAAGAGACTATCTCGCGAATAGGTGATTTGCAGATTTTCGCTTCGCGGAAATCTGCCGTCACATGTCACATGTCACATGTCACATGTTCCTCTCGCGGTGTCGCCACTCTCCCCACGGTGATGGTGCTTGGCGTCCTCATGCTCATCGTCGCTGTGAGCGTCACCACGCTTTCTTTTACTGAACTCTTTATTTCTCAGGGGAGCGCACAGTCTTCGCGCGCGCATTTTTATGCTGAATCTGGTGCTCGTGATGCGCTTATTAAAATCGCCCGCAACAATACTTATCTCTGTGCAACCACTGATTGCTATCAGATTGATTTTAGTACACAGGGATGTACGCTTTTAAACGACTGTGCAAAGGTGCAGGTGACAGGAAACGATACATTAAAAACCATCACCTCAAAAGGTATTATGAAATCAAGTACGCGCACACTTCAAGTCGTGGTAACCCTCGACGCTGATGGCGCAATTACCAATACCGCATGGAGCGAGGTAGTAAACTAGTTACTCGTATCTCAGTGCGTCGATAGGGCTCTTGCGGGCTGCGGCGCGAGCAGGGTAGAGGCCGAATACAAGGCCAATGATTCCCGAAACTCCAAGTCCGAGGAGTGCCGCAGAAACAGGGAAACTAAACGTCCAAGCAATTGTAGTGAATTGCGCTATCCCAGCGGATATTGCCCACGAGAGGAATGCTCCCAAAAGGATACCCACGATACCACCCATCCCGGTGAGGATTACTGCCTCAAGCAAAAACTGTGTAAGAATATTTTTGTAAGTTGCGCCGAGGGCCTTGCGAAGGCCTATTTCTTTTGTGCGCTCAGTGACCGAAACGAGCATAATATTCATAATGCCGATTCCTCCCACGATGAGCGATATTGCGGCAACAGCAGCAAGGAAAATAGTAAGCACTGAGGTAATCGCTGAAAGACGCCCCGCGAGGTCTACTTGCGTAACCACAAAAAAGTCATCCTTGTCGTCGCGGGTGAGGTCATGAGATTCGCGAAGGGTAAGTTTTATTTCCTCTGCCGCCTCCGTGATGAGTTCTTCGCTCTGTGCTTGTGTGAGGAAACGATTGAAATATTTGATACCGAGGATGTAGTCTTGGGCTGTGGTGTAGGGGATAATAGCCGCTTCGTCAAAGTTGAAAATATCCTGCCCGCGCTCAGCGATGATACCTACGACGCGGAAGTTGTGACCCTTCATCTTGATAATCTTTCCTAAGGCATCGTCCGCACCAAAGAGCTCTGTCTTTACCTTGTTGCCGATAACTACGTATTTTGCACGCGCACGCACATCCTCCTCAGTAAAGAATGAACCCGCCTTGAGGGGCATATCAAAGATTTCTTCCATTGTTGGGTCGGTACCAAAGATAGTGAGATTAAAGGTATCACTCAGGTAAGACGCATCTGATACCCCAAACACGATAGGGACGACATATCTCAAGCTTGGCGTGTTTTCTCGGCGCTCAAGAAGCTCAAGATCTTTTCTTTTAAGAGAATCACTAAATATTTGCCCTGCATCTGATGGTCCTGTCGGCTCGCGACCTGCACCCACGATAATCGTGCGGGTACCCATCCCCTCCACTTGATCAAGGATGAGATTTTGTGCCCCCTGGCCGAGTGACATAACGAGAATAATCGCAGTGACACCAATCACGATACCCAAAATGGTGAGAATCGAACGCGCGCGATTTTGCTCGAGGCCTCGGTATGCAGTTTTTAGACTATGTTTGAGTTTCATATTATTTCATGAGGACCCCTCCGTTTGTGTGACGACGTTCTGCGACCTCAGTATCACTTTCAATCAGCCCGTCCTTGATACGAATAATGCGTTTCGCGTGCTCCGCGGTGTATGTCTCGTGAGTAATGAGAATGATGGTGTGACCGTGTTTTTCGTTGAGATCCTGGAGTGTCTGCATTACGCTGCCCCCTGATTTTGAATCAAGGTTACCCGTGGGCTCGTCGGCAAAAATCACATCAGGATTACATACGAGTGCGCGCGCGATGGCGACGCGTTGTTTCTCTCCGCCCGAAAGGCGTGTGACGTCGAAATCTGTGCGATGAGAAAGCCCAACAAGATCGATGGATTCTTTTGTGCGTTTGTCCCACTCAGCTTCTGGAATGTCTGAATAAAAGAGGGGGAGGCGTACGTTTTCGAATACGGTTGCGTGCGGGAGGAGATTGAACGACTGAAACACGAACCCAAGCTTTTTGTTGCGGATATGCGCAGTATCGTCGCCTGTGTAAGTGCTTGCTTCTTGGTCTTCAAATCGATATGAACCATCGGTGTAGCCGTCGAGAAACCCGAGGACGTGGAGAAGGGTGGATTTCCCAGAGCCAGATGGCCCCATGATTGCCACGAACTCCCCGCGGTTGATTGAAAAAGAAACACCATGAAGAACGGGAGTTTCTACCTCGTCGTTTTTGTAGATTTTGATTAGATTTTTTACTTCAAGAAGAGGCATATTTTGAGCTAGGAAAGGGGATAGGGGTAAATTAGTCCTTGGGTGCCATAATGATGGTATCGCCTTGTTTGACGCCCGTAAGGACCTCAATAGAGCCATCAGAACCTTTGAGCCCCGTGGTTACGACCACGTCGGTTGTCGTATTGTCGCTCGCGACCACGCGGATGAACTTTTCACCATTTTTGTTGATAATCGCGCGCTCAGGAACATAGAGTGCGTTTTCGCGCGAGGCGGTCCTTACGTCGATATTGGCGGTCATCCCTGACTTGATGCGTGGATCGTTTTGAGTAAAGTGGAATGTTGTTTTGTAGGTAGGGACGTTGTCGACGATGGTTTCCGCTGGTTCTATTTCGGTAACACGTGCTTCAAAAACAACATCGGGGCCGTACGCGTCGAGCGTTACCTTTGCCATGTCGCCAAGTTTTATTTTTGCGATGTCTGCCTCAGGCACATGTGATTCGGCTTTGAATGATGTGTCTGAGATAATTGAAAATACCGTGGTGCCCATTGTCGAACCTTCTCCAACTTCGATCCCTGCTTTCGTTACCACCCCCGAGATTGGCGCGACAATGCGATATTTTGCAAGTTCTCCGCGTGCGCTAAGGACACGCGCTTCTTGTGCAGCAATGACCTCGCTTGCAGTGCCTGCTTCGAGAAGTGAGAGCTCATTTTTTACTTTTTGCACCGTAAGAACAAGTGCCGCAATTGACTGTGCTTTTGTATTTACGCTTGAAAGTGCGGTATTTACATTTGTGCGCGCGGTGTTGATATTGGTGCGATGAGCGTCGAGTGTGGTGTTGGAGACGGTGCAATCAAGAGAGAGTGCGTGTCCCGCTGATTCAAGGAACGCGAGGATTTTTTCGAGGTGTGCTTTTGTGCGATCAAGTGCCTGTATCAAATCTTCATGAGATGGGGTGGTGGGGAAGGCGAGGTTTTCTTTGCGCCATATGTCGAGATCGACTTCGCTTGTGTAGCGGAGCCACTCACCATCGGTGGTGAGCTGGCTGTCACAAATTGAAAATGTGTATTTGTATGATGAGGTTTTTCCACCAGAAAGGATTGCTGATGTTTTGCCATGAAGGGCATCATCCGCTTTAGTAAAAGCATCGCTCAAGACATCCGTGGCGCCTTCGTACGCACTCGTGAGGTCTTGGGTGTATTTTGCAAGTTCGGCTTTTTTGACCGCGAGCTCTTCGGGGCGAGATCCGCGCTTGAGTTCGGCAAGGCGCGCTTCTGCTTCACGGAGACTTCCTTCCGCACTTGAAGATTCTATCTCGGCAAGAATTTTCCCCGCTTCTATGTGCTTTCCGACAGCAGTATAAACTCCCGCAACACGACCACTTTTTTCAAAACCAAGATCAACCGTAGTAGTTGATTTTACACGACCAGTAACACTGACTTCTTGAACAATGTTGCCATATTTTACAACTGTTGTGCCTGGTAACGTAGTTTCTTTTTTGTTGGTAATAATAAATCCGCCGATGATAATCGCTCCCACAACTCCGCCAATAATAAAATGTTTTTTAGATAGCTGCATAAGTTTATTATACCAATTTTTTGCTTTGGAACATACGGAGTGAGTTGGCGATAGGGATGAAGTCGGTGAGGAAGTTATAGAGCGCTGCTTGCGATGGGCCAAAGACGTGGATAAAAACAAAGTAGAGGCCGATGGCGTTGACCACTCCCCAGATAAGGAAGTTTCCTCGCACAATATTACGTACTTTTTCTGAAATTTCACGGACCTCAAGAATTTTCCCGAAGTCATCTTGCATAAGGACGATATCCGCTGATTCGATTGCCGCGTCGGTGCCGATTCTTCCCATCGCGATACCGACGTCAGCTTGCGCGAGGACAGCTGCATCGTTGACGCCGTCGCCCACCATCCCTACAATACGATTGTTTTTACCAAGATGGTCTTTGAGCACAAAGACTTTGTGCTCAGGCATTAGCTTTGAATAATATTTATCAATACCAAGTTTTGCGGCGATATTTTTCGCCGTGCCCTCGTTGTCGCCCGTGAGCATGATGATTTCTTTGATACCGCGGTTTTTGAGCGTCTGTATTGTATTTTGCATCCCGCTTCGAACTTCATCTTCGAGGGCAAAGATTCCCACGATGCGATCATTGATCGCAAGGAGTGTCATGTTGTTTCCTTTGAGTATACCGTCAGTAAGAATATTCCCCACTTCGCTATCTACACCAATCCCGTTTTCGTCCAAGAATTCAAGACGCCCGAGCATTATTTGTTCTCCATTTTTGTTTTTGCCCACAAGTCCGCGGCCTTCGATTTCTTTGAATTGCTGAAGAGCCTCTTCGGTAAATCCTTTTTCTTTTGCATGCTCACGAATAGCTACTGATACGGGGTGGTTTGAACGGGCACAGAGGGCACTCGCGGTTTTAAGAAGGGTGGACTCGTCGTAGTTATTGAACCGGTGGATGGTCGCTACTGCAAGCTTCCCGAGTGTGAGGGTCCCTGTTTTGTCGACAATAAGTGTGGTTAATTTTGATGCTTGCTCAAGAAAATCAGCACTCTTGATAACGATTCCATGTCGTGCGGCAGTGCCTATTGCGACGATGTAGGCGAGGGGAACAGCAATGGCAATGTCGTCAGCGCAAACAACGAGCACGACAGCGAGGACGAGGCGTGTATCGTTGGTCACCAAGAAGAGAATGACTGCGACGAGAAGCATGATCCCGATATACCAACTCGCAAAACGTTCCGCGAGCGTCTTCATCCTTGTCTTCGCTTGATGAGATGCTTCGACGAGCTTGATCATGCGCTCAAATGTTGTCGCGGTGCCGATGTGTTCTGTGCGAATGATGATATTCCCCGAAACGACTACGGTCGCTGCAAGTACGGAAGAATTTACTTCTTTCAAAACAGGGAAAGATTCTCCCGTGAGAGATGCTTGGTTTATGGTCGCGGAACCATCAAACACGACTCCATCAACAGGGATTTGCTCGCCGAGGTTTACAATGACAAGGTCACCGATGCGGACCTCGCTCAGGGGGATTTCAATCGGTTTCCCTTCGCGCAGCACGCGCGCCTTCACTGGCTTTAGTTTCATAAGACTCTCGAGAGAGAGGCGGACACGCCTCTTGGTGTAGAGGTCAAGCATGCGCGCCCCAGTGAGCATGAGGTTGATAAAGAGCATCGACCCCCACTCCTCGCTTATAAAAGAGAAGAAGAGTGCGATAGCAGCAAGAAGATCAACGTTAATCCTCTTCTCAAAAAGAGACTCAAGTGCGCTTTTTGCCACAGGGATAACCCCTGCAAGTCCTACGATAATAAACACCGCCTCCTCGAGTTCGTGAGGGAGTAGTTTTGAAAAATATAATACGAATGTCGCAAGGAAAAGAACAACAAGTGATGCTTCGAAGCGAAATGCTTTTTTGAAGTCAATGCGATCGTTGTCCATAATGAAAGGTTTACTGAGAAGCGCGCGCTTCAAGGTCTGTGATTTTCTTCTCCATTGTTTCCATTTCTTGCTTGAGTTCGGTCATGCGAATTTCGCGCCCAATCGTTAGTTTTTGGAATTGCTCGAGCTCGTCGATTTTATCCTGAAGTTCTTTGGTGCGTTTTGCGACCCCTTCCTCAAGCTCCTTCGTGTGCTCCTCTTCTCTTTTTTCGAGATTTTTGTGTTCGGTGATGTCTTCAACAATAAAAAGTGCTTGCTCAACCGTCTTCCCGTCGCTTCCCAAAATAGGGGTTCCGCGGTAGTGAAGGTATGACTCACTTGCGTCTCTACGAGTAACTTTTATCTCTTTATTGAAAGGAACTCCCGTGAGTACTCCGCGCAAAAGCCCCTCAATGTTGGCCGCCATAATAGATTTAATGTCCCAAACTTTTTTATCAAAAATATTTTCTGGGCTTGTTTCTTCGAGAATCTCTAGCATCTTGTGATTAATAGAGAGGATCTTCCCATTTATGTCTACGGTGTAAATACCAAGGGGGGATTGATCTACAAGACTTGAGAGTTCGTAGGCTTGTCGAACAATAATATCGTCTTGTCGTCGGAGGATAACCCTTAAGAAGAAAACGATAAGGAGAATGCCAGTGATGATACTGCCGATAATTGCGACGTGAGTTTTGTTGACGAAGGCGGCAATGTCGCTACTGTCAAAATAGCACTCAATAAATCCGATAATTTGTCCATTACGGTCTTTGATAACCGCATAAATTTCAAGCAGGTTATTTTTCCCAAGGATTTCCTTTGCTCCCTCACCAGCTTCTTCGATGGCAATTCCGTTTTTGCGAAGCTCGGGTTCTAGGGCGATGAGATCCTCCTCGGTATCACCAATACTTATATCGCTGATGTCAGACCAAACAACCACAGCGTCGGTTGTGAAAATTCTTACCGCCGCAATAGTGGGGATCTCGCGCTCTATTCCTTGAGCGAATGCTTGAAGGTGGGGAGTAGAGCTTGCTTCGGTCCAGCGAGCGATGTAATTCTCCTTGAGCACGTGGTCGCTTACCTCGGCGACTTCTTGGGCTACTGATTTGGTGCGGGCCTCCCAGAAGAAACGTTCACTCTCTCGCGCAAAGAAGAAAGAAATTCCGATACTAAAAATAATAACAACGATTGCAATCGCAATAAGCGCGCGACGTCCTACAGGTTTGGTTTTTTGATTGGGGTACATAGGGGTTGATTTAACTGATGTATCCTCATTATACACCTCCGCTTTGTGTGTGGCTATTGCATTTTGTGTTGTGCGGTCTCGGTTCCTGCGATAAACCCTGTTGTCCAACAAATCTGAAGACTGAAGCCGCCTGAGGGGCGCTCAAAGTCGAGGATGTCGCCCGCGAGGTAAAGATTTTCGACTTTTTGGGAACGCATTGTCTTGAAATCAACTTCTGTAAGAGCGACACCGCCAGAAGAAACGATCGCCTTGTCGGCACCAAGAAGCCCGATGGGGGTTATGGTGAGTGCCTTGAGCTTCTTTATAAAGGCGAGGCGCGCGTCGCGGGGGATTTTGTTGACGAGTAATTCTCCATCAATCTCTGAAAGCTCAACAAGGACAGGGGCAAGGAGGGGTGGTACGAATCCCGAAAGTGCGTTTGTCCATTTTTTGTTTTGTGCGCTTGCGAGGTGCGTGCGAAGTTTTTCGTCGAGTGCCTTGTGGTCAAGCGAAGGGAAAAGGTCGAGCTCAAGTACGGTGGTCGCTCCATCACGAAGTGCTTCACCGATTGACTGACTCATGTTGAGTACGAGTGGCCCCGAAAGTCCGAAATGTGTGAAAAGCATTCGCCCTGTTTTTGAGACCGCGCGGACGTTGTTTATGATGAGGGTAATTTTCGTATCGGTGAGGGCGAGCCCTTGGAGACGGTGTGTCCATTCCTCTGCGGTTTTAACGGGGACAAGCGCCGCATTGGGCGGAATGATGGTGTGCCCGAGCTTTGCAAGCCATTTGAAGCCGTCGCCCGATGATCCTGTTTCTGGGCGCGCTGTGCCGCCAGTGGTGATGATAAATGATTTTGCGGAAATGATCGCATCCTCGGTTTCGAGATGCACAATACGCCCCTTTGAAGATTTTATTTTGAGAACAGGGGAGCTGGTAAGAATCTTTACTTGATGAGATTTGAGGAGCGCCACCAAAACACCCCAAACACTTTGCGCAGAGTCACTCACGGGGAATACACGATTCCCGAGCTCAATCTTCGTCGGCATGCCGTGTGACTCAAAGAAGTCTACGGTGTCTTGCGCGTTCCATTTTGAAAATGGGGAAAGGAGGAATTTGCCTTTGGGGCCGTATTTTTGTGCGAGAGCGCGATTGTCGAAAGTTGCGTTGGTTACGTTACAGCGACCGCCTCCTGTAATGAGAAGTTTTTGTCCGAGAGATTTGTTTTTCTCAACGAGAATAACACTAGCCCCTTCTTGAGCTGCGTGGATAGCCGCCATCATTCCTGCTGGGCCACCGCCGACAACTGCGACGTCGCAAGAAAGTTCTTTTTTTGAGATCTCGTTCATCTTTGCATTTTACACTATTTCTCGTATACTACACACTATCGAAATAAAAAATATATTACCCTAGTTAAATCCTGCAAAGCAGGGATTTTTAGTAAAAAATCATTTAACGGGGTGATGATTTTCTAAAATTCGTAAACTCATTAAGAAAATCAATCATGGCAATTCCAAAAATCGGTGATGTAAAATATAAAGTGAAGCGTTCAAGTGCGGGGCTCGGGCTTTTTGCCGAAGAACCTGTAAAGAAAGGGACGTGGATCATTGAATATGTGGGAAAGATTATAAGTGGCAAGAAGGAAGTAGAAGAATACAAGGAAAACCTTTATCTTTTTGAAACAAGTAAGACTCGTATGATTGATGGCAGTGCGCGCTCAAATACCGCTCGCTACATCAATCACTCTCACAAGCCTAATTGTGAAGTAGAAATCTTTGGCGGCCGAGTATTTGTACAGGCTAAAAAGAATATTGCGGCAGGGGAGGAATTTACCTATGACTACGGCAAGGAGTATGTAGATGAGCATATTAAGCCGTATGGTTGTCGTTGTCTCGGATGTAAAGACAAAGCTGAGAAGATAAAATAGCTATAATTAATAATCCCGCCACAAGGCGGGATTATTGTTTGTGTGTGTGGTTAGTCCTTTGCGCGACCGATTTCGTCTTTGATGTATTTCCCCATCTTCTCTACGTTCTTGTTAATTTTTTCAGCAATAAACTCAGCATTAACAGAAGTGTTGCTCTTTTGGGCCTCTTGGAGTTTTTTGACATCGTCTTGGATCATTTTAAAAACATTTGCAGTGTCTCTTTCTGCCATTTGAATACGCAGCGCAGTGCGTTCTCGGCGATTCTTATAGAACCATGAGCCAGCGATAATGGTAACAATAAGGACAAGAAGAAGAACGATAACCAGGTTAGTATAACGACCTGTGACCGATATTTCTGGTGCTGTTACTACGAGAGAGAGCGCCCCGCGAGAGTCTCTGTTTTGAATGGTTGCGATGTACTTGCCGTTGCGAAGGGGGTCTGCAAAAGTAAATTCCCAATTCCCATTAGCGCTTACGTTGACAGTGCTGTTTGCAATAATTGCTCCATCTCTTTTGATTAAGAGGAGAATTTCAGTAGAGGGAATCGCTGTTCCTTTGAATGTTAATCCTTTTGTTTCGTCAGAGAAAAGTGTTTCTGTGGTAAAGGTAAATACTGGTGACACAAGCGCAAGCGTTTCGTGATTGAGAGTGTTTTCAATACTGTTCCCCGCGTTATCTACTGCTTGGATTGTAATGTGATGTGTGCCAGGATTTTTAATAGAGAGTTTGTATGAGCCCTGGAAGTCTTTTGAGGGGATAGTTATCCATGCTTCGTTGTCTGTCTTGATGCGATATTCATGAATCCCTGAGAGTGCGTCGCTTGAGGCAAAGGTGAGTGTCGGAGCCGGGTTGTCACTCGTGGCGCCCTCGCTTGAAGTAATTTCAAAGGGGACAGGGGCTTTGGTGTCGACGGCGATACGGTAATGAGCAGTCCCTCCCCAGCCGATTGAGTTTTTGAAACGTACGTGCAAATATGACACACCGTCAGCGAGAGGCTGGAACATCTTGTTGTCAAAGAGACCCTCGTTTGTGTTTGGAGTGAAATTTGGCTGGTTATTGAGTGTCGTTGCAACTCCCGTAACGTCGCGAGGGAGTTCCCATGAGGCAGTAAAGACATTGCTGTGGTTATACCAAAGGGCTGGGTCAGCGTAGAATGGCACATTCAATACTGGTGTTGTGGGTAGCCCTGCTGCGGGTGTCGCTTCGCGGACGATTTGTGTTGGGGGGACAACTACTGCAGGGGCTGTTTTTGCGGGAGAAATCGTAAAGGTTGCATCGGTTGTCTTGGTGAGGACATTGGTACCACTACCGTCTGATGCTGTCACCGCCGCGTCTACGATATTGAGGGGTGCTGTGCCGCCCGTCTTTGTGGTAAACACAACGTGAAGTACCTGGATAGATGCCCCGGAAATACCGTACGGGGTTCCGCCCACAAATGAAATCACGCCATCAGTATTTGAAAACGATGGCTCCTCAAGCCAGAAGTTGAAAGTCGAATCCGTCTTGTTGATAGATTTTACTTCAAGGATGTCTTTAGGGAAGCGAAGAGTTGCTTGTGCTGCATTGATACCAGCTCCTTCGCTGTCGATTTTGAGATCTACAACGATCTCCTTGTTGATGCCAAATTCGCCGCTTCCCGGGGTGAAGAAGAGGGTAGCCGCTTCTGCTGTTTGAGCGAAAAGCGCGATGGTTCCAAGGATAATACTGATGGGTAGTGTGCGTAGCATGTTATTTTTTTCTTATGGTTTTAATGAAAATACTGAAATCTGATATATCGACTTTTCCGTCCCCCGTAATGTCGATACTCTCCCTCTCGAGTGGGTTTTTTGATATCCAACGAGAGAGGAAGATGCTCCAGTCTTTGATATCTATCTTGCCGTCCCCCGAGAAGTCTGCTTTTGTGATGGTGAGTTGCGAAACGATGAATGTTCGCGTTGTTGAAAAATCACTTTCTGTTTTTGAAGTTTTGTTTATTTGTTTTGCCTTGACGTTGTGTTGCCCAAAACTAAGAGCTCCGGTGATGGCTCCAAATGTATAGGAGCCATCTTTTTCCGCGAGCACCTCTTGTATTAGTATATCATCTATATAGAGGGCAACGCTATTGTTGGGAGACGCAAAACCGACTACGGTCGCACTCTTTCCACGAGTTACTTGCCCAGAAAGGATATCAATCGTTGGGGGGAGCAATAATTCTTTTTCAACAAATCCTTCTGATGTTGTGTCAAAAAAGAAAAACTTTGTCTGCGACGTGTGGCCATTTTTATCTTTTGCAATGAGTCCAAAACTTTGAAGTCCCTGAAGGATCCCCACAAATGAAATGCGGAATGAGCCATCAGTGCCCGGGGTTACTTCTTGTCCTATGAGGCTTTGTGTGCTCAAGAGTTTGTTTGCGATGGAGACTTTGCCTCCCGCGAAGGCTTTCCCAAAAAAAGTAATAGTCGTTGGGCGAGAAGCTCCTGACTCCGGAGTCGACGATGTCCCTGAAATCGCTACGAATGTCGCGCTGATGGTATGTGCTGCCTGTACGTTGGTAAAGGTGTAGCTTGTTGATGTCGCGACCGACGAGCCGTCAATCACGAGCGTTGCGATATCGTATCCCGAATCGGGAGTAATCGTGTAGGCTTGTGAAGCACCTTGCGTTACTGCGGTGATACCTGACGGGGTTATCGATCCGTTTGCTCCTGTGCTTGCGGTGATATTGAATGATCCTGGTGGGGGAGGAATGGCGACGAACGTAGCGTCGATAGTGTGGGTCGTTTGTACGTTAGTAAAGGTGTAGCTTGTTGATGTCGCTACTGAGACAGAGTCAACGGTAAGTGTCGCGATATTGTATCCTGAATCAGGAGTGATAGTGTATAACTGATTTGTCCCCTGCGTCACGAGTGTTGAGCCGAGGGGGTTGATCGTTCCGCCTGCGCCTGCGGTAGCGTTGATGATGAATGATCCCGGGGGAACGACGATAGCAATAAAGGTGACACTGATAGTGTGATCGGCTTGTACGTTGGTAAAGGTGTATGGCGTCGAGGTTGCCGCAGGGCTACCGTCTACCGTAAGGGTGTCGACGTTGTATCCCGAGTCGGGGGTAAGGTCGTATGACTGGTTTGCTCCTTGGTTTACCACGGTCGCACCAGAAGGAGAGATCGCACCATTTGCCCCTGCGGAGGAAGTGATGGTGTAGGTAATAACAGGGATGAGAGCGAATGTCGCACTGATGGTGTGGTTTTGTTGAACGTTGTTAAACGTGTACGTGGTCGATGTTGCAATAGAAGATCCATCAACAACGAGCGTTGCGATATTGTATCCCGAGTTGGGGGTGATATTGTAAAGCTGCGAGCTCCCTTGCGCGACAACGGTTGCTCCTGATGGTGTTACGGTTCCATTTGCCCCCGCGCTTGCGGTGATGGTAAACGTTGTGATTGATGGAGTAAATGGTGACCCTGTTGGTACTGCTCCGCTTGAAGCATAGTTGCCGTTGGAATCTTTACTAAAAAGCTTGTAATGATAGGCAGTACCATTGGTAAGACTACCATCAACACAGGTTGCCGTCGGAGAAGAAACTACGCAGGCGACGGTTGATGCGCCAATCGTGCTTCCATTTGTGTACGTTGCTCCTTCTGTAGGGGTATCAGATACGGCCGTCCCTGCGCGGCGGAGGACGATTGTACTATGAAAATCCGCATCAACGGGATTTGTCCAGTTTGTGGTTACTTGCGCGTCTCCTGCGCTCCCGCTTGCGCTCGTGACATTAGCAGGGGAGAGGTTGTCGATGGTTATCGTCGCACTACCAGAGTCTGTCCCTGCTTGCGTGTTGGTGCTTGTAAATGAAGTCACGGTGCCGGTCGTCGCATAGCTTGCTCCCGATGCGGGGGCGGGCATGTTGGCGTGAGTTTTTGGTGTGATGCGTACCTTGTACGTTGTCGCACTTGTTGTGACGGTGACACCACCGTTTGAGTTACATGATGAAAAAGAAATTGTGTTGCTTCCTGGGTTTGTCACTGCAGTACAGCGTGCGAGATTGCTGTTGTCAGTGAGATCGACTTGAGCAATGTTATTGAATGCACCGGTAGGGACCAATGTCACCGTGAGCGCGGTTACGGTGTCGCTCCCCGTGCTTGTGGTGAGGGTAAAGACATCAAGATCTGTCACTGCTCCACTAGGGGCGAGAGTTGTATTTGAAGGATTGCTTCCGTCGGCGATCGTTGTGACTGGGTTTGGAGAACACACACTTCCGTTCCATGACGTCCCTAGAGTGCAGCTACCCGTCACCGAAGTAGATGCAAGTACCGTACTGCTGTCACGCGCTTGTACCGTGTTTGATCCGTTGGTTATAGGGAAAGAGACGTTTGTTCCTGATGCTGATGTTGAGTATTGATTTGCGGTTGTCGCATTGTAAAGGTTGGGAGAAGTGGCATTTGAAATACTCCAAGTAAACGGAATATTGCAGGTGCTTGATCCTGACGAGATAGTACAGGAAGTTGGCGAAGCAGAAACAGTCCCGCTTGCAGGGGGAGCTGCAGTGGTAAACGTCCCGTCAGTCGAGTAACCAGTTCCTGTACTATTTGTTGCGTAGCCACGATAGTAATACAGCGTACTAGGGCTCATTCCTGTACGTGCGTGGGTAAAGACTCCCGTCGTGGTACCACCTTCCGCAACACAATTCGTAGTAGGACTTGGTGATGTCCCCCAACATGTACCACGTGCAGAGATTGACGCAGGGACACCGAGGGAAGTTACGTTTGCGCCAAGTGTTGCCCCCGATGTAGTAATGGAGGTTGCGGTAGGAGTGGTGACGGTGGGGACAGCGGGGGTTGCTGCACATATACTCCCGTTCCATGAAGTCCCTAGAGTACAACTACCCGTCACCGAAGTAGACGCAAGTATTGTACTGCTGTTGCGTGCCTGCACCGTGTTTGATCCATTGGTAATAGCAAACGAAACTCCTGTCCCTGATGCTGATGTCGAGTATGTTGTTGCCGTGGTTGCATTATAGAGATTTGGAGAAGATGCATTGGTGATGCTCCATGTGAACGGCACGGTACATGTACTTGCGCCAGATGAAATGGTGCAGGTCGAAGGGGAAGCAGATACTGATCCCGTAATAGCAAGTGTTGTGAACGTCCCGTCAGCTGAGTAACCCGTCCCTGTACTATTTGTCGCATACCCGCGGTAGTAGTAGAGTGTATTCGAGTTCATTCCTGTACGTGCGTGAGTGAAGACTCCTGTTGTTGTTCCGCCCTCAGCGGAGCAATTAGTCACAGGACTTGGTGATGTACCCCAACATGTACCACGTGCAGAGATTGATGCGGGGATGCCAAGCGATGTGACATTGGCGCCGAGTGTTGCCCCTGATGTTGTGATGGAAGTCGCGGTAGGGGTGGTGACGGTGGGGACAGCGGGGATTTCACGGACGGCGAGATGAACACCTGCTCGGTCATCTGATGTTGAAGTGAAACCAACGTTACGTGCTCCTTGCCCAGCAGTTGTTTCTCGCGCTGTTGTGCTTGTCTGGCTCCCGTAGTCGATACTGTTGAGCACAGTGCTTCCTGTCCCTGCGGAAAGTGCGTTATTCCCTCCATAGTATCCTGAAGCATAGCGAAGACTATTTGACCCCGTGCTCCCGTCCGTGACAGACTGAACTGTGTATGATCCACTTTCTTGGAGGAGGACAATTCCTGCGGTGTAGATTTCAGTATTGGCAAGTGCGGTTTGTGTAGAAGCAGAAGCGTACATCTCATCGCCGTTATTTGTCCTACTGACAACGATTGTCTGTGCTCCTGTGGGGATACTTGTACCAAGAAAGAATGTATCAATGCGGCCTTGTTCGCCATTAGCATCTACTGCTGCGCCGCCTGCTATTTCTGTCATTGTTACTCCGCCGTAGGTTACGCCCGTCACTCTCTTAATGTCGTTAACTGTATGAACGAATACAAGTACGCCACGCGGGGTCCCTGAGGGTGTGTGGGTCCAAGAAAAAGAAGATTGATTGGTTGAGCCTGTGGTGCCTGCGTGACTCTCGCTCGCAACGTCGTGAGCGACGGCTGCGAGAGCAATATTCTGGCTAAAGAAAACTGCAAACAATGTGAGTGTTATGATAAAAAATACTTTTACAGGCTTTGAGAAAATCACAGACATTTATAAGATGATTATACCGTCAAACGAGGAGCGCGTGCAAGAGATTACTCTTGCACAACGTCCGAGTGCCGACGGTATGTAGTAATCTATATACCGTGAATTTGCTTGTATGCACAAGGGAAAAAAGGCAAAAGAAAGAGGACACGTCGACAAAGTCGACGTGTCCTCTTTCTTGTTCTCCTTACAGCCCTACCTTTGTTGACCCCTTTCCTTCGAGATACTCACGAACTTTTTCGATAACTTCCTGAATAGGATGCTGTGACTTTACGAAGTAGTCATTGGCGCCGAGTTCAAGAGCTTTTTTTATTTCTGAGTCTTCACCAAGGTTTGAGAGGATGACTACCGGGATGAGCTGCCACTCAGGGCTCTGGCGAATCTCCTTCAAAACATCAAACCCATTTTTCTTAGGGAGGAGAAGGTCGAGCAAAATAAGATTGGGCTTCTTCTTTTTAAGCTCATCAAATACTGCTTCGCCATCCATAGCGACCGCGACGCTGTGCCCCTCAGAAACGAGGTTATCCTTGAGTGCGCGAACGAGGAAATCTTCATCTTCTACAATTAATACATGGTTCATATAGATTCATTATACAGGAGCGTATTTTTCTGGCAATACCTATTTTGCAGAAGCGGGGAGACGTAGGAAGAATGTAGTCCCCGCGTCCTCCGCAGATTCAAAGGTGAGTTTAGCCCCGATTTTCTTTGCGAGCGTCGCGGCAATATAGAGCCCGAGCCCCGTCCCTTTGGTGTCGAATGTTTTTGCGTTCGTTGCGCGATAAAATCTCTGGAAGATTTGTCGCTGTTCATCAGCAGGGATACCAATCCCAGAATCTTTTACTGAAAAAACAATATCCGCACCGTCTCGTTTTGTCTCTACCAAAACAGCCCCCCCTTCGTTTGAGTAATTGATTGCGTTAGATATGAGGCATTCAAGAATATTGCGCAAGAGGAGCGAATCGGTGTCGATCGAAGACTCTGCGGTCTTGGAAATTTCAAGAGTAATATTTTTCTCTTTTGCTACGTTCCCAAGTGTCTCTGTGATGACCCCAAAGAGTGTTTGTATGGAAACTGGCTCTATCTTTGCTGGGTTGATATCGCCCTCCATACGAAGCACGCCGAGCATATCGTGAACAAGGTTTGTCATTCGTTCATTAATCTTATAAATCTGAGTTAAGTATTCTCCTTGTTTTTCTGTAAGGGTACCGTGAATTTCGCGCTGCAATGTCTCGATAAGCCACTTGGTGCCCGAGAGTGGAGTGCGAAGCTGGTGAGAGGCGAGAGAGAGGAGGTCACGGCGTGTTTTCTCGAGCTCTTTCTCGTTGGTGATATCACGGAAAATGATAACAGCGCCGCTACACTTTCCGCCAATAATGACCGGCGTCGTGGTGATGGCGACAGGGACAGACTCTCCATTCTTTTTTACAAATGCACTCGTATCGTCAGTGAGGGGGCCAACACACGCACCTGCGGTCACATTGAGACAGACTCTATTTTCTGGAGGAATAATGTTTCCTGTTTCTGATATTGCGGGGATTGCCTCAATAAGTTTTTTCCCCACAAGCTCTGCTTCTTTCCATCCAAGCATCTCCTCCGCAACACGGTTTATCGTGATTATTTCTCCCCCGATCTCTGTTGAAATCATCCCTTCGCCAAGGCTTGCAAGAAGAGCTTGCTCCTTGGCTTCTTTGTTTCGGAGATATTCATTGACCTCTGTGAGTTCTCGCTCGCGTTCACGAAGAAGATTCTCTCGCTTCTTTCGTGCTGTTATATCGCGCACAATTCCCACTGAGTGCCAGGTTCCATTGATAGGGAGAGCAGAAACGGCGAGCTCGGCGGGGAATTCCTCGCCACCCTTGCGAAGCGCCATAACCTCACGCACTGATTCAAGTATTGGGCCCTCACCAGTCTCTTGGAAGCCTTTGAAGTTATGATTGAATGCATTGAGTGATTTTTCGGGTGCGATGAGTTTATGAAGTTCTTTCCCGATTGCTTCGGTTTTTGTGTAACCAAAAATTGTTTCAGCTGCCTCATTCCAGAAGGACACACGTCCGTGATTATCCATCACGATGATTGCATCCTGCGCAGATTCTGTGATTTTGCGGAGCTTCTCTGCGTCCGCGTGGATTCTCTGGTAAATCAAGAAATAGAGAGCAGGGGAGACGGCGAGGGTGAGAATCACCGCGTCGAGAAAGTTGAAAGCGATAGGGGGGACACTCGCTTGAATCACGGGGACAAAGACAAAGAGAAACTCCATAACAAGAACTTCAACCCCAAACACAACCGCCGCCACAAGGAGGATAACCCCGAATGGTGTGTTTATAAAGTTCTTTAGTTTATGATATGAAGTTTTCATGTTTTGGATTATTGTGTGGGAGCCTCTGCTTTGACCGTGGCGTTATGGTTGGGGATATGAAGAGAGAAGGTGGAACCTTTCCCTGGTTCTGAGGTAAATGTCACTGTGCCGCCCAATTTTTCAGCAATCATTTTGGCGATATATAATCCAAGCCCCGTACCTTCTGGGCGTATCATTTTTGCGTTAACAGCACGGAAGAAGCGCTCAAATATATGAGCTTGTTCTTCTTGAGGAATTCCGATCCCAAAATCCTGCACACTGAGCACTGCACCATTTTCTTCTTCGTTTACGTCAAACACAATTTCCGCGCCCTCTGGGGAGTAGTTGATGGCGTTGGCCATGAGCGCCCCTAGAATAATGCTCAAGAAATTCATATCAGACTCTACTTGAGGGAGAGAATGTTCCGAAGTCCTACTCCTGATGGTGATCTTTCTGCTTGCCGCTGCCGCTTTTACACTCAGCATAAGGTCATCAAACAACTGTGGTATAGAGATTGGTTTTTTGACAAGTACCGATTCACTACTGTCGACGCGGAGCGCGACGAGCATATCAGAAACCAAGCGCGTCATTCTCTCGTTGATCTTGTAGATTTCTTCGAGGTACTCTCTTTGTCCTGTCGTAAGTGGTCCAGGAAGCTCTTTTTCAAGTGTTTCAATGAGCCACTTGGTGCCTGAAAGCGGTGTGCGGAGCTGGTGTGAAGCAAGCGACAGGAAGTCGACACGCATTCGCTCTACCTCTTTTGCTTTTGTAATATCCTGTGCCGTCCCACGTACCCCAATAAAATTATGTTGTTCGTCATACTTCGCTTCTCCTTGAAGATGTATCCACCTTCTGGCGCCATCCGGTCGCACTTGTTCTAGGTCCAGGCTGTATGCCTCTCCTGTTTTTACTATCGTTTCTACGGCCTTCGTCATAATAGCTGCGCTCTCTGGGGTGTATAGTTTTAGATAGTCTTGGAGAGGAGGAGCGGGGAGTGACGGATCAACTCCGTAGATATGATAGAATTCCTTTGACCAAATAGCAGTATCAGTTCTTGCGTCCCACTCGAAGCTTCCAAAGTGCCCGACGCGCTGCGCCTCTACAAGTTGCTCCTCATTTCTGCGTAGTATTTCCTCAGTCTTCTTTCTCTCTGCGAGGAGACGAATACGATCAAAACCGACAGCCATATGGCTTGCCATCGCAATCAAGAAATCTTCCTCGTCAGGGGTTGGGACGCGTACCCCCTCGTCGCCAAAGGTCCCCATCCCAACACTCCCGAGATTGCGATCAAAGAGAATAATCGGCACATTCACGATTGTTCTGTTCTTCATTTTCTCCACAATCTCTCTGTTCACGTTGGGGTCTGTCATTGCATCGGCGACTATCACGATCTCCTTTGCGGAGGCGATTGCTTCAAGCATGGGGTCTCCTGTGATAGTAAGGGTTGCTGAAAACTCTTCCGACATAACCATTTCAGACGTAGAGCCCACTGCTGCAATAGAATGTGCATATTTTTTATCGGCATCTACAAGGTATGCCCACACATTGTTATATCCAAGGACGGTTTTAATTTCTTCCTGCGCCGCTTTTAGTACTTCGCCATACATTTGTGACTGCTCAACCTTGCGCGAGAAACGAAGAAGGGATTGCGAATATTGTTCTTGTTCCTGGAGGCCTTCCTCAGCCTTCTTGCGTTCGGTGATGTCGGTAAACATTCCGAAAGAGCCATTAAATTCTCCTTTGTCATCAAAAAGAGGAGTGGCTGATACACTACACCATATGATATTTCCGTTTTTATGAACAAATTGTCGATCGTAAAAACTCGACTTTCCTTCACGGCGTGCCTTCATTTGAAGTTCGTGATCGGCGAGGTCAGAAGGGGCAAGAAAAGCATCAAATTTTTCTCCGAGCATCTCCCTCTCTTCGTATCCAAGGAGCTTTGCAAATCGCGTATTTACAAAAGTAAGTTTGCGGTCTTTGTCGAGGATTGCGATACCCTCGTTTGAGGTCTCAATGATTCTGCGGTATTTTTCTTCACTTTTTTTCAAGTCGCGAGAAATAAGAAGACTAGTGAGTGCGTCCGAAACTCTGTGCCCAATTTCTTGGAAAAGTCTCTTTTCTTCTTCTGTCCATACGCGCTCATAAGAACACTGGCGCATACCAATCATCCAAGATTCTCCAACTCTCGGATAGATGTCCATAACAATTTGTGATTGAACCTGGAAATGTTTGGTGATTTCCGGGGGAAGGGGAGGGTCGGTTTCTGAGTTAAAGACAACAGGGCCATCGGTCGCACGTGTCTTTTGAAAAAGAATCGTTGTATCAGGGTCGACAGGGACATCCATCCCTGAGACAGATGCTCCAGGGTATTCTGGTCTGGATCTTTCCATTGGCACGCGATAATGGAGGGACCATGGATCGCATGGAGTGATAAGCCATGCACGGTCGCTGCCAAAAATAGAGAGCATTGCATCAAGCACCGAGCTCATCGTTTGTTCAAAGTCGGTAGATTTTTGAATTACTTGGTTTATCTTATTGGTATTTTCGATAAACTTAAGATTTGCGAGACGCTGTTTTTCTGTGCGATTGCGTTCCGTGATGTCGTGAATTGTCGACAAGATACACTTTTCTCCATTGATATCAATGGTTCTTGCTGAGCCGAGGGACTCGATGACGCCACCATCTTTTTTTCTCATGGGAGTTTCAAAACCAGAAATCGTTCCCTTTTCGGCAATGGTTTTTTCGAAAGTGCTGCGATCTGCGGAATCTACCCAGACAGGGAAATCATTGGTGGAACCTCCTACGACATCATCGTGCGCGTACCCTAGAATTTGCGAAAATGCTTCATTTACATCGAGGATTTTATTGTCTGAAAGTCTTACAATGATCATCGCATCGGGGGACGCGTGGAATGTTGCTGTGAATTTTTCTTCAGCTAGTTCATGTTCTTTTCGTTCGTGAAGAGTGGTAATGCCAAAAGCTAGGTCATCGGTCATTTCTTTAAGAATCTCAATCTCGTCTTCACTAAACGCAGTTGGTTCTCCTGCGTAGATTCCCATGACAGCAAAAGCGCCCTTGTCGTCAGCAATAGGGAAAACCCCAAGAGATTGATATCCTCGTTCTTTTGCATCTTCGTGCCAAAGAAATGTTTTTGGGTCTGTTGCAATATTATGAACAATAATGGGAGCGTTGGTGCGCGCGGCAACACCTTCGGGGCCTTGCCCGCGATCGGTGTCTCCCCAGCTCCAGTTGAGTGATTCGAGGTAACCATCCTCAAATCCGACTTGTGCCATGGGGCGAATAGTCATATTTTGGTCGTGTTCAATTCCTCCAATCCACACAAGACGATATCCACCCTCCTTTGTCATGATTTCACAAACTTGATCAAGGAGTTCTTTTTCGTTGTCGGCGTGGATAAGTGCATTGTTGGTATCGCTCAACATGCGAAGAGCGCGACTCTTTTTTGAAATATCAAGTTCTGCTTTTTTGCGCTCGGTGATGTCTTGGACGGTGCCAACAGAACGAAGCGGGGTCCCGTCGCTTGCGTAATGTGTCGTGCACTCTTCGTGCACATATTTAATGCGCCCGTCTTTCATGAGGAGGCGATGGTCGATAGAGTAGGACTCCTTAGTCTTGAGAGAGTTTGTGTATGCCTGACTCACCGCATCTTTGTCTTCGGGGTGAACAGCATCAAGAAACGCCTCGTAGGTTGCTCCAAATTTTGTTTGGTCAATCTCAAAAATCTCAAAAATCTCATTGGACCAAATAAGTTTATTAGTCTTGATATCAAGCTCCCAGCTTCCGATACGTGCTACTCGTTGGGCATCATTGAGGTTTTTTGTAGTAGCCTTAAGTTCGTTTTCAGCTTTCTTGCGCTCAGAGATATCGCGCACGATACCCGTCGCGATCCACCCACTGTCAATCTTTGAAGCGGAGACAGAAAGCTCAACAGGGAACTGCTCACCGTTTTTGCGGATTGCAGTGAGTTCGCGTACGACATTTACAATAGGACCATCTCCTGTGGCGAGGAACTTATGGAAACGCTCCTTGAAAACAGCTTGGTCCTCAGGAGAAGCAATGAGACGATGAAGATCTCTGCCAATAGCTTCTTCTTTTGTGTATCCAAAAATCTGTTCAGCTGCTTTGTTCCAAAAAGTAACCGTACCATCAGCTCCCATCACAATGACACCATCACGCGCGGTCTCCATTGATTGATGAAGATTTACATCTTTTCTTTGTAGCTCCTTTTGGATTTCCGCCTCGTGCTTTTCTAGAGATCTTCTTTTTCCGATTTGTATTTTTATGGCGATTACCCAAATGATAGTAACAAGAAGGAGTCCACCTAATGTTACGGAAGTGATGAGATAGATTTCTTGAGTTGCTTCTTCTTGTGTTTGGAAAATAACATCCTGCGCCGACCAAGAGTCTAATATTTTTTGATACGTCCCATCGGCTTTTATTTTTTGCAGCCCCTCGTTGATTTCATTGAGGAGTAATTCATTTCCTTTTTTTACTGCAATGGCGGAATAAGAAGAATAAATAGGGTCTCCTGATATTTTTATTCCTCGAATGTTGTTTGTTGCAAGAATGTATTTACCCACACGCTCATCGACAACAACAGCATCTAGAGAATCGTTTTTTAATAGATTAAATCCATCGAGGAAATTTTCGATAAAGACGAGAGTTATTTCCGAGTGATTCAGCACCCCTGGATGTTCTTTGAGGAGTTGCTCGGGGAGTCCGCCGGCCTCGACCCCAACCCTGAGGTTGTGCAAACTCTCAATATTTTGGACCCCTTGTGCTGTGCGCGTGAAAACACTGATATGGGTTTCAAGAAGAGGTCCAGAAAAATCATAAATTTTTCTTCTCTCCTCGGTGGGGTTTATTTGAATAAGCGCATCAGCGCCTCCTTCCGCGACGAGCTTTTGTGCCTCTGCCCAATCCGCTGTTTGTATATCCACAGGAAGAGAGATGTATTGAGAAACTGCTCTAACGATATCAATCGCTACCCCATTGGGAGTTTCTCTGTTGAGAGAGATTACGGGAGCAAGATTTTTATTACCAAGAAAGAGAACAGAAGTTTTTTCTGTGCTCGTCGCCACTTCTTGTGCGTGTATTGTTTGCACGTTTAACAAAACAAAGAAGAGAACAGGGAAAATGATTGCGAATAATTTTATTTTTGTTTTGTGTGTTGAAGTGTACATAGGATAGTTACTCTTATTATACACTGCTTTCTTTGTGAAGGGGAGTAAATATCTGTGGATAGCAAAAAACAAAAATCCCGCCGTCTTGCGACGGCGGGATTTTTGTTTTACGCGATTGCGTTATTTATACGCGCTCTACGTTTACTGCTGACATACCCTTTGGAGAGTCCTCAGTTTCGAATGTTACTTCATCACCCTCGCGAACGTCATCAAATGATACGCCTACGAGTGAGTTAGCGTGGAAGAAGAGATCCTTCTCCATACCTTCTGCGGTGATAAAACCAAAACCCTTGTCAGTTACCTTCTTGATTACTCCTTTCATATTTCTTTTTTTACTTTAAACAAACTTTATAATATACAAAATTAGCTACAGTCTCGTGTGAAAAATGTTCTCTTCCTACAATCCCTCCTACTTTTGTGTCTTAAAGATAGCATACTTGACTAAAAAAGTCAAGTCATGCGCAATGTCCAGCCGTATTACCTAGGACCGTCCTCGGCGGGGGTCTGCCGAGGACGGTCCTAGGTAATACAAACAGTAAAATAAAAAGCCCCTAGAATCAGGGGCTTTGAAAGAACTACAGGAGTGGTCACGCGCTCTGTTTAGATATCAAACAAGAGCGGGATGGACACCGTTTTGCCACGCAACTTATCAACCAAGAACATCGATTGTTGCGGCCGCTCGAAATCTGCCTTGATGGACAAGGCAAACGCATTGTAACCAATGAGGGAACCATTGGAGACGAAGTTCGAGAGCGACATCGATGTGTGGTAGTGACCAAAGCAGTCGAGGAATGCGGGGACCGCTTTGTTCCATTGCGCAATCGCTTTGTTGACGGGGATCGTGAGACCGCCGACGCCACCCTGGTAACGAATGCCGTGCCCGTGGTGGAAGCGAAGTTGGCGACCGTAGACATCGATGTAGGTGTGATACCCTTCACCGATGACAAACGTGATGCGTTTTTCGCCGACGAAGCGCTTCCTGAGACTGCGATACATGAAGGTTTCGAGCGAGTGACCTTGCTCGGCCGATATGTATGTTTTCTCGGTGATGCGCGAGTGATTCCCCACAGAACAAACAACCGTTACCTTGAGTTTCGTGTGGGCGAGGATAAATTCCACGCCACTTGCGATGAGCTCTTCGGCGTAGTCGATTGCATCCATGGGTTCGAGCAGGCAGTTCGTGGGGAGTTCTTCGTGGATGTTGCCCGTGATGAAGTCTCCGCCTAAGAACAGAACCATTTCCCTGATGGGGATGTCCTGCTGCTCTTTTTGAATCATTTTGACCGCGCGCGAGAAGAACTGATCTGCGCGTGCCTTCGCGATGTCGAGGTTGTAGCGATTCAGGCCGGATGTTTTGGCTTTCTTCACTTCTTCTTCGACGTGCCAGTCACTCGCGAGCACGATTGCCGTTGCTTCAGATTTTCCTTCGGCACGGTAGGGCTCGATGATATGCGTGGTTTTTTCACGATTGGCAATGCTCAGAAAAGCGTCTTGCTCCCTGCGAAGTTGTTGCAGCTCATGGAGAGCTCCGTTGTAATTGCGCCTGAGCGATTGAAGCTCACCCCTGAGAGACACGATTTGAATTTCCTTGTCTCTGCTGGTTTGCTTTCTCGCAGGGGGTTGCTCTGTCATGCTTCCGACTGCTTTCTTGGTAGTCATAATGACCTCCTGGTTGTGAAAGGACAAATCCAGCCTCATTGACTGGGGAGAGGGGAGATTGCTCGCGAAAGAAATCTCAACTTTCCCCAAGCAACAAAAAGTACGAACCTAATTACTCGAAGTTTAGCACAAAAAATAATAAGAGCAACAGTAAAATTTACCTAGGACCGTCCTCGGCAGGCGCCTGCCGAGGACGGTCCTAGGTAAATGATTTAGATATGAAGAATCAATACGATGGATTGACTGGTATAGAGAATAGTAGTATTGTTGCGCTAGAGTTTTTCTTGCTCTGCTTGAGATTTTTTAGTATTGAAACTTACAAAGAGGAGATTCAAGATGCGCATCGTTCAGGTAGGAAGGGGTGGGGCAGCGCTTCACACCGAGTATCACCCGTGTAGTAAGTGCCGGCAGATGGCTCCTGCTACGGACCCCAATCTGGTGAAGAAGGAACTCCGTGGGCGTACTACCTACGAGCACGTAAAGTGTCCACAAAAGAAGAAGTGATTGAAAAAGCGCCACACCCCAGAGGGGTGTGGCGCTCTCTCTTTTGTCCCTTTACTCTCTTCTGGCGGTGGGGTAGTATTGAAGGAGTCCTTGAACTTTAATATTGGGAGGAGAACATCATGGCTGAATACGACTATCACCCCGATTTTTGCGGGCTCTGTCTTCAAGATATTGCACCCAATGCGCCGATCGCAATCATTGATGAAGTTGAGAGTCACCCGAAGTACTACCATCTCGGTTGTCTCTTTGAAGCGCCCGAGCTCGTGGCCAGTATCCATGGCTATCCGAAGATTGATTACGGGGGACAGAATGACTAATCAAGAGAATCCGAAAAAATTGCGCATCAGGACAAATATTTTTGAATATCATCTCTGCGAGAAGTGTTGTCAGGAAATCAATATCCGCACTGATGCATATCAAAAAAGTTATGATGTCCCGACTGGTACGACCAGATACACTCATATCGTCTGCCCACCACTCAAACAGGTGTATATATCACCAGAAGAACCTTAACACTCAGTTTGCAAAAACGGAGTGTTTTTCTTTGACCCCTATTTTCGCAACAAGAAGCGATAGTTTCTTATTGCGAAAATTAGAGCAAGCTCCTGTGCTTCCATTTTCTCCCACAATAAGGTAGGATTTTGTCTGGAACAGAAGTACTCTTTTAAAACACATTTCTCACTCGAAAGGGGAAAGTCATGTCAGCAAAAAAGGATAAGGTTGATCGTAAGTTGCAGAAGAAGCACACGGAGGCCCTCCTGGGGGACAAACTCACCGAGGACGTGCACAACTTCCGCGTCAATCGTAGTGACTTCATCATCTACGTCGGGGGCGATCCTGGTCACCTAGAGAGTCACTCGGACCTCGAACTCGGCGAACCAGGGGTTGAGTACATGATGGCGAACAGGTTCGAAGCGAACCTACATCTTCTGAGCAGTATCGACCCGAAACGTCCGCTCGTGGTAGTAATGTCGAGTTGTGGTGGTGATATGGAAGCAGGACTGCAGATGTTTGGGGCACTCCTTACTTGTCCAAACCCAACGACAGTGATTGCTACGAAATGGGCGCGTTCGATGACGTCAATCATTCCGCTTGCTGCAGATCGGTTCTATATTCGCCCTCCGGCACAATATATGTACCATCATGGACAGTATGCGACCTATGGGCTTGACCAAGAAGCCCAAACGAATGACATTGAACGTCGGAAGTCGCGCGAGCTCATGTTTCGTATCTATGTTGCGCGGCTCAAGGAGCAGGGGAAATACCGCTCGAAGCCGCCGAAGTGGATTCGGAAAAAGCTCGACAGTTTGATCCGCAAGCATATCGACGTTTGGTTCTCAGCGGATGAAGCAGTCGAATGGGGTTTTGCGGACGCTATCTGGGACGGAAGCAGTAAGAACAAGCGCGCCCAGAAGGTGAATCACGCCCGTCGGAAGCTGATGATGGAAGTTCTTCGTCGGCCGATTAACGTCGAGGTGAAAATTTCGTAAAAAGTAAAAAAATTAAAGGCCATCCGAGGATGGCCTTTTTGTTTTCTTACTTTTGCTCAGGAGTTTTCTGAGATTGTGCAAACTCTTCAAGAATGATGCGATCTTGCTCCTTGAAGTATTTATATGAGTGTTCTTCGTTGCAGAAATCTTTCTTCGCGGCGTCCACAATTACTGTAATGTATGGGCCACGGATTTCTTTTTTGCAGTATGCGCAAAACATGGCAACCTCCGCGTAGTTGATTAATGAATGTTCTGATACTATTTTCCCACGATGCAATATTATTGTCAAGTAGAAAAAGAGTAAAAAATCAGCCCGCGACGTAACCGTCGCGGGCTGTAATTTTGCATCAATCTTTCCAGAAGCATCTGTTGTAGTACTCAAGTTTGAGCCCCTTGCAGTCCCCGAAATAGTTGTCGCCGATTAAAGTCGTCACGCCGCAGTTCGCTGGGCGTTCTTTTTTGTCGAGCGCAAGAACTTGTTCAGGAGACAGATTTTTCTGGTTTGCGACATAAGAGAGGATCGTCCTGTGGTGCGAGATGATGAGAACGTTTCGCCCTGCGTATTTTGCGAGTGTGTCGAGCGCGAAAATCCGCATCCTTAGTTGTACGTCAGGAATCGACTCGCCTTGGGGGTATTGATACCAGTAAGGGCCGTCGAGGTCGCGGTACTTTTTCTGCTCAGGCATCAGCGCTTGAAAGACGCGCCAGTCGTTAAAGAGTATTCCGAGTCCGTATTTTTGTTCTCGAAGGAGAATGTCTTCCACGACAGGCACATAGCGGAGCTCTGGGCAGCCGTCCATCATATGTGCGAGAGTGTCTCGTGTGCGCACGTAGGGCGAGACGAAGATGACGTCAGTGCTCGCGAGTGTGTTCCTGAGTTTCTCTCCTGTAACTTTTGCCTGACGCATACCTTCTTGGGTGAGTGGTATGTTGTGGTCGCCCCATGGTGCAGTGAGTTTTTTCTGAAGCTTTTCTGCGAGATCGCGAGTCCTCCGTGAGGTGGGGCTGCGGTCATAGGACGCTTTGAGCTTTTGGAAAAGAGGCTCGGATTCTTTGCGTCTGGCGAGCGAGTTGTACTCGGACTCTCCGTGGCGAATCAGGATGACACTTTTGGGTGGCTGGTTGTTCATACGTACCTCCTTGAGTGATTGATGTAATGTGCTGTGTGTTCCTGTTTTTGAATTTACTACAATTTTGAGTGTTTGTATAGGAAAGAAAAACCGCCAACGAAAAATCGTTGACGGTACGGGTTACTTCTTGGCGTTGAATATATCGTCAGCTGTTTTGAAGAAACCAAAAGGGTCTTTTTCGTCGAACAAGGATGATGCTTTTCCTCCCGAGCGGAGAGCTGGCTCGGGGATTGTTGTCTGGAATACCACATCACATTTTGGGCAACGAACCTCAACTACCTTTTTGTAATCCTTTTTTGTTACGGTTAACCGTATCTTTTGCCCACAGCGCTGTACTGTTGAGCCTGGGCATACTACCTCTCGAAATCCTTTTTCCATTTCGTTTCTCCTTGGTAAATGTCTTTTGTAAGACTAGCATGGCGTCTCGTCCTTATCAAATATTTGCACGGTGGATAACTTCCTTTCTTTTTGTGTATTTTTTAAAATAAGGAGTATCATTAAGATATATGAACCACGATGACAAAAAAAAGATTCTTGGTTTCTACGAAAAAGCTCTTGCGGAGTTTGGTAATGACCCGCGCAGTGTTCATTGGGCCGATGCTGATACCCAAGCAGTGCGTTTCGAAGCGCTTGCTAAAATGATTCCCGAGCGGAATGTGAGCGTGCTTGATGTTGGCTGTGGTCTGGGGGATTTGTATAAATTTTTTGCTTCAAAAAGTACCCCCGTTGATTACGTGGGGATTGATATTGTCCCTGCGTTTATCGAGCGAGCGCGTGAACGTTTCCCGAGCGCATTGTTTCTTTGTGGTGACGCAGAAACTCTTGAGGGTAAATATGACTACATTCTTGCTTCGGGAGTGCTGAGCTTTGCGATTCCTAATGCGAAGGCGCATTATTTCAATACGATTAAAACCATGTACGACCATGCGAAGTGTGGCATTGCATTTAATATGCTCAATGAGCTTGCACACCCCTCAGACGATACATTTATTGCGTATGACAAGGATGAGGTGGTCAGGTACTGCAAGACAATCTCGCCTCACGTGGCTGTCGCCTCCAATTATCTCCCGTGGGATTTTACTATTTATATGTACAAGGAGTAGGGAGCAGAACACAAAATAAAGAGGGCGACGCCGTACGGCGTCGCCCTCTTTATTTTGTGTTCTGAGATTTTTTACAGAGAAGTCGTAACTTCGTTTGAGTACATTCCGCATGAGCCGCCGAGGTATTCACAGACTCTTACGTAGTAGGTTCCGGTGCCTGCAAACGCTTCAAGCTTGGTATTGTAGGCGTTTGGGTCCGTCAAATAAATGTACTGATCGCCCTCACGTGTAGGGTAGGTTGGGTTGGCATTCTTTGAGTACACGATTTTGTAACCGTTCTTTGAGTATCCAGTGGTTTGCCACTTTACCATATTGCCACTTGTTGCTGCGTAGATAGCTGTCACGGGAGTAGCGCTTGAAGTTGGTTCCTTTACTTCCTTTACGCTTGGCATTGGAGTTGGCTTCACTTCAAATTTTTTATTTGAGAATTCCTTGCGACACTTGAGACTTTTAATAAATGTTCGGGTTGTTGCGTTGAGCTCACCTGTTTGTTCGATGCCGTTTTCGCGCTGGAAGTTTTGGAGCGCAGCGCGCGTAACCTTGCCGTAGTATCCTGTTGGCTCAAGTTTGAAATATCCTTTTTCCTTAAGAAACGCCTGGAGATTCTTTGTGTATTCTTTTGATGTTGCGTCTTCTCCGTCACCGAGAGAAAGGTCGGCTTCTGCGAGTACGCACTGAACGGTGTTTTGGCGTACGAGCTCGAGTTGCTTCTGGAGCTTTGTGATGAGTGCTACGAGTTCAGCTTCTGAATAATTTGCAATCGCTGCAGTATTCACAACCCCTGAATTTGTTATTGAAGTGTCGTTTATTGCAAACGCAAAACCTGAGAAGGCAAACAAACTGAGTGCCACCACGGGCACAAAAATTTTCTTGGTCATTGTTTTAATTACTAAATTACTAATGTATAAATTGTACCACAAAAACGCCACTGACAAGTCTGCGTCGATTAGTTTTGCGTGCCCTCTTTTGCGAGGTTGGAATTATAATGGACACCCTTGGTACTACTTAGATACTGTAGTATCTCAGTAGTGCTGTAAATCCAGCCAAATTCTTCTCCCATTCGACCGTCTCGTGAGTTTTTAGTTCAACCGTAATCGCGGGGATGTTGATTGATGCGAGCCAGCCCTCTGCGTCACCAGAAATTTCGTATGCATCAAATGATTTTACTGCTGAATACCCTGACGCCCGGGAGTACACATCCATAATCTTGAGAGTGATTGGGAGAATCCCATCTGTGCATTCTGATGCATAAACAGCATTTGATTTGCTATGCCAAAAAACAGCGCCCGCAGGAGAGAACTCCTTCACAAAATCCCGAATAGCAACCGCTTCTGGCTCTGAAAATGCGCTTGTGCCAGCGCTTACAACCTTACTCTCCCACATACTCTTTGGTTTCCACTTGCAATCAAAGTTGCGATTAAGATCAACACCGTGCGCATTAAATCTCCCTGTCCCGTCAGGAAGGGAAGCGGTTGTCACGTCGTTTGTAGTAAACCGCCCGTTTGTGCCCGTGACGCGATATATTCCGTCTGGATTTGCAGAAGGGATAATAGCAACGGTTATATTCTCGGGGATGATCTCGGGGTTTGCTTTTAGGTAATCAATAAATTGATATGCAAGAAGGACGCTGTTCCACTCATATCCCCCATGGATTCCGCCAATAAACATCAGATGAGTTTTACCCGTTCCGTATATATATGCATCAATACTCCTTCCCTCTACTGTCTTGCCGATTATTTTGTGGACAGGAGACTTCGTAATCTCCGTGGTCACTGTTTTTGCTGGCTCAGTTATTATTTCTGTCTTTTTATTACTAAAAACAATAATGACCATCACAACAGCAGAAAGCACAGCAACAACACTGACTATTAATAGCAATAGGAGTTGTTTACTTTGTCGCAGTCTCATTATTGAGCGTAGTGGTTGAGGACAGCTTTGATGCCGGCGAGATTCTTATCCCACTCAGTGTCCTGGTGTGTGGTGAGAAGCACGCTAATCGCAGGAATGTTTTTCTTCGCGAGCCAGTTCACCATATCTCCCGTAATGCTGTAGAAATCAAAACTTTCATACGCTGGATATTTGGATGCTGCTGCATAAATATTAGTAAGCGTTTTTGTCTCTGGGAGAACTCCGTTGTGACAACTAGAAGAGAACACTCCGCCAGCCGAGCTATACCAAGTAACAACAGCAGTAGGCTTGTGAGCTTCTACGTAATTCTTAATAGCCTGACTTTCTGGTTCAGAAAATGCCGCACTGCCACCACTCACGCTTGTGGTCTGCCAGAGTCCTTTGGTCTGCCAGTCGCAATCAAAGTTACGATTGAGGTCGACAGTGTTTCCGTTGTAACGACCAGAGATAACGATATCGTTTGAAGTTGATACATCTGCTTTTGTAAAACGACCAGGGGTACCAACAACCTTGTTGAGCCCGTCAGGGTTTAATACGGGGATGACAGTAACTTTTACGTTTGAGGGGATCGCTGTAGGTGTTGCCGCGAGGTAGTCCATAAGCTCATAAGCAACGAGTGATGTGTTCCATTCGTATCCACCATGGATACCACCAACAAACAAAAGTTCTTTAGTTCCGGTGCCGTAGTGATACGCGGTGATATCGCGTTTTTCAACCGAGGTCCCAAGAACTGTTTTTGTTGTGTCTACAACTGGTTTTTTTACGACAGGCTGTGGTGCGGGGGTCTTTGTAGTCGTCGTAGTAGTAACAGGAGCCTGCACTTCGGGAACAGGGGTCTTTGTTGAATTTTTAATAAAAAAGTACGCACCGATACCAACAAGAACAAGAACCGCTAATATAATAATTGTTTTTTTCATGGATATATTTTACCACACACATACCTATGCAACCTATTATATGTGGGAGGTTTTCCACAGCTTGAGTTCTGCTCATCTTTGACCTTGAGGGCGATGTAAATTTCTACTTTGGTATGCCGTGTTTTGCGAGTGCGTAATTGCCGTGCGATTTGTCGTCGGTGACTTCGCGCCCGAGCCAGGATGGGGGAGTGAAGGTTACTGCGGCGTCGTGTGAGTCAAATTCGACTTCGATTTGCATGTACCCATCGAGTGCGCCATGAAAAACATTAAACTCAATATCGATGTCGTCCCACGTAATGAAATAGCGACTTTTCGAGAGAGAACACTCGACGTCGTGCCACATGGTGTCGAATTCTTCTTTGGTGATTTCGTGTTCGTCTTCAGTGCGCGAAACCCCTGATCCTGTTTTCCTCGTCTGTAGATAGGTGTGGGCATCCTCGTCTGATTCATCACGGAGGCGAGTTCCCGCGGCGTCTTTGAGATACCCCTGGAGGATTGATTTCATGGGGTACTTTTTGTAATCAAAAGGAAGCACTTTTGCGTCGGGGACAAAGCGTCGCTCGTGTTCAAAGGGGATGGAATTTGTCATTTATCTATTATACACAAAAGGAAACCCCGCCAACGAATTTTGTTGGCGGGGTGCGCGTTAGAGCGGATGGGGCTGCAAGAAGCAATCCCTGGGTCTGACACCGAGCTTTTGATATACGAGCAATGCTTCCCGGTCGATCATGTCTCTGT
This sequence comes from Minisyncoccota bacterium, assembly GCA_023229865.1. GTDB lineage: Bacteria > Patescibacteriota > Minisyncoccia > Phycocordibacterales > UBA1550 > UBA1550. The sequence continues at coordinate 81,971 of JALNYL010000001.1, read as the reverse complement.
TGTCCCAGAGTAGGTCAATCTTGGCGAGAAGGCATCGCTTCGCATCGCTGGTTCTATTATCGAGTAAATATTCTTGCACCACCTCCTCTTCGGGGATAGTGAGATACTTACGGGCGAGCTCCTCGATGACTACTTGATCGTGTGGCATTATTGCCTCCGTTCGTGTGGTTGTGATGTGCGGCTTTTTTAAAACTACCACTCGTCAGCGCGGGTGTCAACGAGCAAAAGAAAAACCGCCCTGAGCGCGATGCGCTCAGGGCGGGGGTTATGCACATTGGAGCTCGAGAAGAATTCTCTTGAGTTCCTTGTGGTTTTTTGCGAACGCATCCTTCCTTTGGGAGAGTTCTTCTTCCCATTGTCGGGTGCGATTCCACCAGGAGAACCACCATTTGTGACTGTTTTCCTCGAGATACTTCTTGTAGTCTGTTTCGGTTTCCTTGAGCCCCGTCTTTGTGGCGATGATGTTGAAAACCGCGCCGATTGCAGCGACCTTGAGCGTGTCTTCTTGCCAGACGCGTTCAGGGGGCATGATGAAGCCGATGACTTCAAGGGTGAATCCGCGAATATTGCTCGAGAGATTGAGTCCGGGGATTGCGCCACCTTTGATGCTAATCGAAAGTTCAGCCTGATATTTGCTCAGGAAATTATCGATTTGCTGTTCAGGGGTTTCCTTTTTGCGAAGCCAATAATTTCCTTTCTGTAATTCGAGTTGAATCACCGTGCACTCGAGGGCGGCCTTGATGAATGGCATCGCGTAGAAAAGTCCCCAAAACTCAAACTTCGGTTCGATGACGAACAAGCGATCCTTGAGGAGCTCCCTGATTTCTTGGAAGACACGATGCTGGGACTGCTCAGGGTCGATGCCTGCTTCCCCCAGATTGATGAAGGGGAGAGTCGCAGTGTCGATGTATTCGTCGTCGAGCTTCTTGTCGCCACGCTTGGGGGCGAGGATTACCGTCTTCCCGTCCTCGCTGAGTTTTTGAGGCTCAAGGGTGACGAGTTTGTACGGCTCAAGAAGTAGATTGGTGAGCCCTTGCAGGTTCAATTCGTTTTCCATGATGACCTCCTTTTGTGTTGGTACATTAGAGCCAGAGCTGAAGGGCTTTGACGATGAGCGCAAGCTCTTCGTCGGTGTCATATCTGCCGAGCAATTTCCAGTGATTTTTCTTCACACCGCCAATGGTATTGGGTGGGTAAAGCCAGTGGTTGTTGGTCAGAGGGAAATGAACCGAACCGTCTTTTTGAATCTCCGGCGGGCAAGGTCGATGTGCACATCCGTGGCGTATTGATTGTATTCGTTCCGCCACAAGTTTGATATGCTCCTTGTTCTTTGGGTCAATGAACTTTTGCGGTAATTCGAAATCAATGGTCGCCATAACAGCCTCCGTTTGTGTATTGTATAAGGTGCAACTTTTTTAAAACTACCACTGAGGAGAGGAGGTGTCAACGTGTAAAAAGAAACCGCCCGCCAGCATTGTGCTGGGGGCGGGGTTTATGTACGGAGATTGTTGACTTGTTTGATGAGGCCCTCAACCTCCTTTTTCAATGCATTAGAGTGTTGTATGATAGTCGACGAGAATTTTGATTCGTCAGTACCAATATTGTGCAGAGTATTTTTTTCTGACTTGCGCATTTCGTTCGCGCATACTTTTGCATATTGTTCATCAGATGCTCGCGCAAGTTCGTCGAGAAAACTGCGTATCGCATCTAATTGTTTCGCACTCGCATTTGCTTCCTCCTCAATATTAGCTAAAAGCACCTCCTTGTTCTTTTCGATTGCCTCGGAGAAAGTGACGAGCTTGCAATAAAGCTCTTCAATATATGCTTGCTTGGTTGCTCCGTTTTCGAGACAATCGATGATGCGCATCTGTGTTTCAAATCCCTGCATGGCGATGCGGGCAAAAATCTCAATTTGGTTCAAGGAACTAGATTCCATTATTCCTCCTTTTTGCGTGAGCGAGTTTTGATAGGAACAAACTAAAATCACTATGCTTCTTAGCTTATAAAAAGTCAATCATAATTTAAATAAGAAACCGCCCGCCAGCATTGTGCTGGGGGCGGGTTAGGTGGTTGCCTTATAGTGAACAAGATTATTTACGATGAATTTTTCAGAATCAAGTCTGAATCTACCCGTGTTTCTGTAGAATGCATCGAGACGGTCTTGGTCATCACGGAGGTGATTGATATGTTCTTTGATCAGTCGCACCTCACTTATTGTTTTTGTGAGCCTCTTCAATGCATCTGCCCTCTTGAAGTCTGTGCAAGAGTCGGCTTCTTGCTGAAGTCGTGTTGCACGGATGTTGGCGAGGTCGAGTGCGTTGCGATAGCTTCGGAGCGTTTTGCCAAGGAGAAACTTTGCGTCAATTACGTACAGTCCGTACCCAGGAAAGTTGTTTTGAAAAAGCTCAATGACAAATTCCATACGGTTGGCGGGGAGGCGATAGAGATATCTATTACCTGAGCGCTCCGCTGACTGCACTTGCTGTATGAGCACTCGTCGGCCTTCCGTGATTGAGAACCCAATGGTCATCACATGTTTCTTTTTGTAATAGACCAGGGAGGCAAAGACGCCATCGATGAATATGCGACTGTATTTCGCATAACCGCACTCGTGGTGATGTGTCGAATGGTCGATCCTGATTTCGAAGTTTGGGTCTTCGTGAAAAACAAAGTTACGGATATGTTCGTACGCATCTACAACCTCATTCCACACATACGCACCAGAGCCCCATCGCCACATTGAGCTCTTGATTTTTTCAACAATCTCATAGCGAGCTTTTGTCGCAAAGAGTTTTCCGACGGTCTCGTGCATAAAAAATATTGTCGAATAATTTAATTTGCAGAGTTCGTCGAATGAAAACTTGCTCAATGCTTGCAAGGGGAGGCGAGAATAGTAATCATGGAAACGAGTTGAATCAGCCCTGTTCCTCATTTCTTTTTTCCAGAACTCGTCGATTCTTTTCGTGGGGCTTTTTATTGTCGCAGCTGGTTTGCCTTGATACTTTTCAGCAACTTTTTTGAGCTCTCCCGTGAGAGAGCTCAGTCTGAGTCCTTTCATGGTCTGCTCCTTTTTGAATGTTCAACTGGTCCAACAATGCCACAGAGGGGAATGAATGTCCAGTGTTTGATTTGTAAATAAAAAAGCCGGAAGGGGATTCCTTCCGGCTTTGTGATCAAGGTGTGATCAGTCTTTGGGAGCCACGAGTGGCGCCATCTTGCTCGTTGCGTAGGCCTTTTCGGTGCCTTCGGTGAGCACGATGTTGCGCATGCGCTCCAGAGCTTCTGCCCCGTACTTGCAGTCAGTCGGGCCCGCGCACGCGATCAAATCCTTGTTGGGGATATTGAGCACATACTTGATGAGCAGGCTTTGCACAAGGTTGCTTTGACGCCAGGTATCGAAAGATTGAATCCTGGAGAGCAAGGCGACTTGCAGACCGTTATATCCTGCCCGCTGGGCAACGATGTAGTCGGTGACCTTGTCGTAGATATCCAACTGTTTAAGGTCGGGGTACGCTTCCGCGATTGCCGAGAACAGCATCCCTGTCCCGGGTTTTGCTGAAGAGTTGCCGTCGTAACGCCCCTTGACTGAATCAAGAAGAATTTTGTTGAGCTTGTCGCTCTTCACGTTTGCGACACCCAGCATTTCGAAGAAGCCAGACTCGTACGCAGCAAGGTAGCTTTGGTTCTGCTTGTACTGCGCATTGAGGCCGGTTTGGTGGGGGACTGCTGTGTTCCACAGATCGTTGGCGTACGTGTACGCCCAGATGCCAATGGCAACCAGCGCCACGAAGATGACACGACCAGGGGTAATCCATTTTGCTTTTTCCATTACTGCTCTCCTTGTGGTTGTTGAAACAATTAGTACCGCGACGACTTCCTTGTGTTGCTAATGTCTTGCGCTGCTGCGATAAACCAGAAGACGCACGAAAATAAAAAGACGAAAAATCCGATCCATTTCTTTTGCGTGTCAGTCGGCTGAATTTCGCCGTAAAGATACAAGTAACCACTACCTTTTCCAGAACCCTTCCCGGTCATGCCGATCCGCTCGAAGCGGAACGACTTGTCGTCGTCACCCCAAATGATGCGGGGGACGATTCCGGTCCGGTCGGTTTTGGTGATGCGAAGGGAAACACTACTCGGACTTTTGCTGACCACGGAGGTCGGCGTTATTGTTCCGAGTACGATAGTCGAATCGAGGAGCTGCCCCTTGAGGCCGCTTTCGAGAGCGACAATCATGTGTTCGTTGCCACGGGGCATGCCCGTAAAAGCACGCGCCCATGCAACCGTCTTCCCGTCGTTTGTTCCGAGGATTACTGCTACGCCGTTTTTGCCGAACGCATCCCTGCCGAAGACTTTATTGTCTTGCCAGTATGCCTTGAGGGCTAAAACGTAAGTATCGTAGTCCGCGTTTACTGCATCGTTTTGAACGATGACGACGTGCAGGTCGCCCTGAAGCTCAGTACCAAAAGCGGCATTGAGGTGCTCCAGGGTGCTTTGCCACACGGTCGCATTCCCCGGACGGTGTCCAACGAAATAAACCTTGTTGGACCCATACAGCCCGACAACAGAAGCCGTCACCGGAGGCAGGAGACCCTGCTTCAGGTAATGCTCGATGTTTGCCGAGTGCTGTTTGAGGATGGTGCCTTCGTTTGCGAGGATGTAATTTTTGTACTCCTTCCTGGTGGTTGCCGGGTTGGGTGTCCCCGAAGCAATGCGCATCCACACTTCATTCCAGAATTTCGGAATCCCGACGCCAGCATTGCTGATGGTGCTGTCAGGAATACTTTTCGAAGTTCTCCAGCGATGCGATTGCGGATCGTCGGGGAAGCGGTGTGGGGCAACAGTGTATCCACCGAGAGTTGTGCGTACGTTGTACGTTGTTTCAACGGTAACATAAGGACAACTGTGGTAGCGTGTTTCGTATCCGCCACATTCGTATGTCCCACCATTTTTGCCAGGCCGGGTGCATGTCCGCGACACATACACGAGGTACGGGTCGCAATCATATTCCCAATAACACGGACCATCTCTTGTGCAGGAGACATCATTACGCTCAGCGGCAATTTCCCATCCATTCCAGTATTCGTTGTAAACGATTTGGTTTGAACGAGAGACTTCCCAGCCGATGTATCCCACAAGTGGTGCCACAATAAAAGCAATGACAGCGGCGCCGAGTTTGAGTTCGAATGCGGTGATTTGTTCCTCGCCACCTTTTTTCTCGAGAATGTATTTCACGAGAAGTCCCGCAAGTAATGCGAGAATGATCGCAGGTATAACAGTAGAAAGCATAATATTTCTCCCTGTGTTTTTGTTAAATAACTAAAGAAAATCTGGGGTTGAGACTATCCCAGATTCAGTGGTTTGTCAAGGTTTCCGAAGTGCGTTATTGAGGTACAAAGGGGGAGTTGTGAGCAATTTTACTCTAGGTATTTTCAGCAATATTTAATATATTGCAAACAATGCATAACCACGATTTTAAAGTAACACTATTTTTATTCCGAGCTCCTCTGCTTTGTGGTATTCCCATATTGCACCTTTCGAACCTTCCCAACCTGGAAGAAAATAAAAAGTTTTTATTTTCCCTAATTTAAAAATGGGTTCATAAAAAAGATTAAGAACATCGTCGTGGTGTTGTGTTGAGGTTTTTCTGTAAGCAATTTTACGAAAGGGTTCCTCAAACGGCATCTGGTCAAAAATAAGTACCCCTTGTTTTTGAAGTTTGTCAATCGCCTTGTCGAGCTCCTCAAGGTTTTTTTCGACGGATCCTTTTCCTCCGTTTGTGATTGGTCCACATACCTGAGCAAGAGAATCGGGCATGCGTAAAATAACGCTTTTTGCTACAGCAAATACTTCCTGAATAGTTGTTGCTTCCTCTAGTTTTTGAAAATCACTTTCAGTCCAGTATTGTTTTGTTGCTTCGTTTAGTTTGGGGAATATCATAGTTTCTATACAGTGAATAATAAAAATGTTAGAAGTTTTACTTCAGATATTTTTCAGCGACGCTCAATGCGAATGAGGGCAAAATAATACAAACAGTTGCGAGGAGAAATCGACGTAACGTCTCTATTAAATGGATGTTACTATTTCCATCAGGACCTCCGACAAAAATCATGGTGATACCAATAATACCAAAAGCGAGTGATGAATAAATGAATACGCGGGTGGGTAGGTTTTTCATGGGGGAATTATAGCATGAAGGGGGAGCCTGTAAATTATGTGTATATATTACCCCGAACATTGGATGAAGTTCGGAAAGTGATTATTGAGCAGGCTAGTGGCTAAAAACTCTAAAAACAAAAACCGCCTAAGCAGTTTTTGCTTCGGCGGTTAAATCGACTAGACGATGATCGGGGAATCAGTGTTGATGTCCCAGAGGTGGTGCCACGAGAAGGGGAAGCGATAGAACGGCTCTTCGTCTGAAAGTTCAGACGTAATGCAAACCACACCGCTATTGTTGTCGTGGTGACGGTGGTGGTAAAAATTGCCTTCGATGGAGCAGTCCCCATGCTCCCATTTGCATTTATGAAAGAGAGTCCCTTCCTTGAAAGTAACTTCGTCGGGGTTTACTCCTGTTACTAGTGCAAAGGCTTTTTGGGCCAGAGCCTTCAGTTGCTCGCTATTCATAGCTTCTCCAATCTTTAGTGGTTGATTATCTTTAACCTACAAAGTAGGCACCTGAAAAGAACTAATAACAGTATATCACATATACTGTTATTGTCAAGTGATAGCTCCGCGGGTTTTGGTCAAAATTTGCGCGAGTAGGGATCGCCTCTCCCTGCGGTCGAGACCATCCATTTTGTAGGTCTTCGAGGTTACTCTCATCCCCAAAATGGTGGGCCTACGGTTCGATCCCTACACTCGCGGAAGCAGGATAAAAGAAAAGACCCTCAGGATGAGGGCCTTTTCTTTTATTGCTCCGCGGGTAGGGATCGAACCTACGACCAAGCGATTAACAGTCGCTTGCTCTACCACTGAGCTACCGCGGAATATGGGCACTATTTTAAACAATCCTTTGGTGGCGTCATTTGCGACTGTTAAACAGTCGCTTGGCTAATTTCTATTGCCACTGAGCTACCGCGGAATACGAAAGTCATCATACCAAGATTTGGAAAAAATGCAAAATTTTGCTACGATGAGTCCTCACTAATTTAAAACAATCACCACGATATGACAATGAAAAAGACGAAAATTGTAGCAACCATTGGGCCCGCTTCGGAAAGCCAGCCAATGCTTGAAAACCTTGTAAACGCAGGCATGAACGTATGTCGCCTCAATTTCTCTCATGGATCACACGAGGAACACGAAGTGCGCGTAAAGAATATTCACGCGGTATCTGAGAAGATGGGGACACCTGTCGCTATTCTTCAGGACCTCTCTGGCCCAAAGATTCGTATCGGGGATTTCTACCAGGAGCGCGTAATGCTCAAGAAGGGTTCACCTTTTACCCTCACAACCAAAGCGTGTGTGGGCGATGAGACCAAGGCGTATGTAAACTACGCAGCACTTCCAAAGGAAATTAAGAAGGGCGACTCGATTCTTCTTGATGACGGAAAGAAGAGTCTCCTTGTGCTTTCGACCAACGGCGTCGATGAGATCAAGTGTCGCGTGATTGTTGGAGGCGAGACTAAGGGTCGTCGTGGTGTAAACCTTCCTGGTGTATCACTCAAGATTTCTTGCCTCACCGCAAAAGACAAAAAAGATTTGCTCTTTGGCGTAAAGCACAAAGTTGATTTCTTCGCACTCTCATTCGTTCGTCGTCCTTCGGATATCGTGGAGCTTCGTCGTATCCTCGCAAAGCACGGCTCAACCGCAAAGATCATTGCAAAGATTGAAACAGAGGAGGCTATTGAAAATATTGACGCGATTATTATGGAGACCGATGGCGTGATGGTTGCGCGTGGTGACCTTGCCGTGGAGGTGCCCGCAGAGCAGGTGCCTCTCCTTCAGAAGATGATCATCTCAAAGTGTAAGGCGCTTGGTAAGCCAGTTATCGTGGCAACACAAATGATGGAGTCAATGATCAAGACCCCTGTGCCAACGCGCGCAGAAGTTTCTGATGTTGCAAACTCTATCCTTGATGGCGCGGACGCGGTGATGCTCTCAGAAGAGTCAGCCCTTGGCGAGTACCCTGTAGAGGCAGTAACGATGATGGCACGTGTTGCTGGTTCAGTGGAGGCAAATTATCCTCACCACAGCGCGCTCTATGGTGACATGTTTGCAATCGAAGGTGAAGATGATGGTTATCGTGATATTGTAGACGCGGTTACGTTTGCAGCAGTAGGGACAGCCTCGACCGTGGGGGCAAAGGCAATTATCGCACTTACAGAGTCAGGCCTCACGGCACGTATGATTTCTCGTTATCGCCCAGAGCAACCAATATTTGTAATGAGTTCAAAGGCCCACGTGATTGAACAAGTTGCGCTCTCGTTTGGCTGTTATCCTGTACAGGTGGAAAAGATTGTTAACCTCGATGATGCAATCAAGGAGATACGCGCGTTTGTTCTCAAGAACAAGGTTGCCAAGAAAGGGGACAAGGTGGTTATCGTTGCGGGTGTACCGTTTGGGCACATCGGCGGAACCAATATGACCCTCGTGGAGAAAATCTAAGGGTTGAATATCGAATTTTGAATGTCGAATGTTGAATAGATACAGAGCACGGGCAACTTCGTTGCCCGTGCTCTGTGTTTTGAGTCTTTGTATTATTCCATATTCAATATACAATATTCAATATTCTACCCCCATGTATATCCGAGTCCGCGTCGCTGCAGATGTAAAAAAGGAATCATTTACGCAAAGCGGCGATGATTCTTTTTTGGTGTCAGTAAAGGAGCCTGCAGAAGGGAATCGGGCAAACACACGCGTTCTCGAAATCATCGCTGAGCATTTCGGGATAAAACCAAAGCAAATTCGCATTATTTCTGGGCATCATTCACCAAGCAAAATGTTTTCAATTCCAGACAAGGAATAGTTTGCGGTGCTCCTCGTTTGGCGATATATGGATTACCATATATCGACGGCACTCGGACACTGTAAGCATCCCGTATGCTTGTAGTGCTCCTCGTTTGGCGATATAATATACGTATGAAGATCAAAATTACAACAACAAATATCGAACTTACCAGCGCCATTGAGGCATACGTAGAAGAGAAGATTAAGAGTGTTGAAAAGTTTGCATTGGCACATAAGAATGAAAATCCTGTTGTAGATGTTGAGATTGGTAAGACTACCAATCATCATCATTCAGGAGATGTCTTCCGTGCCGAAGCAAACATTGTTGTTCGCGGAAAGCATTTCCGTGCCACATCAGAGACGGCTGATTTGTATGCAGCTATCGATGATATGCGTAACGAGCTCGTTCGCGTTCTTTCATCTGACAAAGACAAGACGCGCACCCTTTTCCGTCGCGGAGCGGGAGCAATCAAAAATATGCTCCGTTTTGGTAAAGAATAATTATTGATTACAAAACTATGAGTACACAGAATATTATTTTTACGGTAGTTGCCGTAGTGTTTGTTATTTTTATCGTTGTAGTCGGTGGGACGAAAAAGGCACCAGAGACAACAACCCCCACAAACACGACCGCAACGACAACCACTGAGACAACAACAAAAGCAAAAGAAACAGTATCAGAAACTAATTCAAAGAAACCTATGACATCAGTAGTAATGACAACCAACAAGGGCGCAATCACGATTGAGCTCTTTGCCGACACAAAGCCAAACACGGTGGCAAACTTCGTGAAGCTTGCAAACGAAGGATTTTATAACGGCACACGTTTTCACCGCGTGATCAAAGGTTTTATGATTCAGGGTGGTGATCCACTTTCGAAAGATATGACCAAGCAGGCGTACTGGGGGACGGGCGGTCCTGGGTACCAGTTTGCGGATGAGATTGGCGCCGACAACAAGAACGTCATCGGTTCAATCTCGATGGCAAACTCTGGTCCCAACACTAACGGCAGCCAGTTCTTTATCAACACTGCCGACAACAACTTCCTTAATCCAAAGCACACTGCGTTCGGTCGTGTGACGGCGGGAATGGAAGTAGTGACTGCAATCGAAAATACTAAGACAGGAGCGCAAGACCGCCCTGTGGAAGATATGATCATTGAGAAGATTGAGGTGAAGTAGAAACAACAAAAAGAGAAATAGAAAAAAGCGCCCGACTGGGCGCTTTTTGTTTTTAGCTACATCGTGGGTCAAATTCTTCTCCACGAGTCGCATATTCCATTGCAAGGTTGCGGTCGTGTTTGACCCCTTGCGTATCAGAAGATTTTATTCTTTGTAAATTTTTCTGATACAACCCTTGAATCTTTCTCTGGGACAACGAGAACCAGAGCAACAAGACATTGAAATTGAAAGCAATAACATGTAACGTCCCGCGGAAAATGCCTTCTTCTGCGAGGTGTGCGTTTGCTCCAATAATCAGCAGAACGATCAAAATAAATCTCATTTGCTGGTCATGCTCTCTTGCAAAAGCTTCATCAACGGGGTCCATTTTGTTCTCCTTTTGTGTTGTTTCTAACCAAACCTTAGCATAAAAAGGGGAGAAAACAATGAATTTTTGTTGCTATTGACAAATTATGACAACATGTTACTATGTTTTGAGATTTTGATTCAAACTTTCAGGAGGAAATATGGTAAAAGTACTGCACTGTATGTGTTTCGGCTGGATGAGAATAATCGGGCAAGCAATGGGAGACTTCATTCATGCTGGAGAAACCTCGCAAGAGCGTAAGCGTCGGCACGAAATCGAAGAAATGAATTAATTACCAAAACGGCCAAGAGGGAGAGGATTGTATGCGAGTTCTTTAAATCGGGGTAGCGCTTCGCCTTGAAAGCAGAAGAAGCGGCAGGTTGTTGAAAGAGGGTTCTATCTACTCGTAAGGTTATAACCTTATGCTACCGTGACGTCACAGAAGGCGCACGAATAGTTAAATGTGGAGAAAGCCAGAGAAAATTCCCTGTGCGAGATAAAAAATCTTTCAACGGAAACCGGACCATGTCGTGAGACAGTGTCCGGTTTTTTTGTTTTTGACTGCTACTGCTCGTTGTGGTAGCTTTGAGGAAGAAATACTTCTCAAAACGTACAAAGGAGGAAACCATGCAAAAGATTAAACCGATGGGAATACCTATTCACAGTGGGGTTATGCCGATGTCACCCGAGGAACGTCAGAGGGAATACGATCGATACAAAGAAATTGCCCTACTGTTTCTTCTGTACGGCGATAGTATCGAGGGTTTGGAAATACCCTTGTTTGGCGAGGGGAGTGGTGGAAATGGTGCCCCCGTGTCGATGGACAAAATCAATCGCGATGCAAAGAAAATTGCCGAGCGTCTGCGTATTGAACATCAGGAAGCCGTCGATTTTATTGAGAAGATTTGCAGCATGAAACATCTCCAGAGGCTTATCGATGATCACAAGAAGCAAGAAGGACCAGGGCGTTTTCGATAAAAACCAATACGTAAAACGGCATGAGATAATCATGCCGTTCTTTTTTGACATTTCGTCAACTCAGTGGTAGTTTTGAAAAGGGAAAATACTCCGTAAATAACCACAGGGAGGAAGCTATGAGTTCATTGTCTCGGAATCGCTTGCAAGAGATTGCATTGATGTATTTGATGTGCGCCGATAGTGTGCATGATTTTAAGATACCGCTCTTTGGCGAAGGAAGTGGGGTGAATCTTGAACTCGTTTCTCCGCTTGTCGTCAAAAACGATGCAGAAAAGCTCGCCACACATTTGGACATACCACTTGTGGACGCGGTTGATTTCATCAGGACGGTATCTGATCGGAAGCATCATCGGCAGCTGCTCGAAAAGAATATCCTGACCCTCGGGGAAAAGGTGTGCGCTTAAAGTAGTCAACATAAAACGGCATGAGCTCATCATGCCGTTTTTTTTCTTTTCTTAATAATTCGCGTCTACTTCTGTCCTCTCAAAAATGCCTCATACTCCATTTCCTTTTTCCCTTCAGGAATCACGCGGTCGATGACGAGCACGCTACCTTCGACGTGTGCCTCAGTGATGACGACACGGACAGTGCGTTCTCCTCGTTCTGTCATGAAGTATACACGTGGCCACACATCAAACGCTTGGACCTTGCGGTATGTATCAGCAGGGTCGTTGGTGAGGCTTACGAGCCCACTTTCTTTGGTAATCTTTTTTGTAAATGTGGCTTCATCGTGATTTTGTTCACGTGGAGTAATATTACCCGCAATCCACTCAGGAATTGTTTTGACGAGGATCTTCGCACCGAGGGCGCCAAGAGTCTCTTCAAGCACGCTTCCTTTTGGTGGCCAGTTTGATATTGAAATTTTCTCCTGCGCAACGATAGGGCCGTGATCGACCTGTTCGTCGATTTGCATGATGGTCACACCTGCGTCATGAGGCTTTCCCACGGGAGCTTCTTCTAAAATAGCAGACTGAATAGGGGACGCCCCGCGAAACTTCGGCAAGAGCGACGGGTGTACATTGAGCGTGCCGTTCTTTGGAAGATCGAGAATATTGCGCGGGATGATTTTGCCATATGAGACGATGACAAAGAGGTCCCAGTTAGCACCGAGTGTTTTCAAAAATTCTTCCGACTTAATTTCTTCGGGCTCGAGCGCGGGGACACCGTGCGCGTCTGCCCATACCTTTACTTCGCTTGGGGACATTTCAAGTCCACGGCCTTTTTGGCGTGGGGGAGCGGTGACGATGAGTGAGGGAAGCATCCCTTCGCGCGCCATTTCGTCGAGGACGATTACGGAGATGTGTGATGTGCCCCAAAAAGCGATGCGTGATTCTTTAGTCATGGTATCCTTCGTCTCCGCGACGCATACGTTCCTGATCTTCTTTGGTCATGGTTTCGATGTTGCGCGCAGTGTCGATGAAGAGTGCGCCATTCAAGTGATCAGTCTCGTGTTGAAAGATCTGCGCCATGAGCCCACTCCCGCCGTAGGTAAATACTTTTCCGTTTTCGTCTTGCGCACGTACTGTCGCCTTTTCAGAGCGAGCGACCTCTCCATAGAGCCAGCGCACCGAGAGACAGCCTTCGGGCATCCAAATCTTTTTGCGTGAGAGCTTGGTGATGACAGGGTTGATGAATACCATGTTGGAGCGCTCTATTTTCGGATGGCCACCATTATGAGTTCCTTCTTCTTCATCGTGCTCATTTTCTTCTCTGTCCATAAATTCAAATGCGCGGTGCGATACGACGAAAATGCGGAGAGGGACACCGATTTGTGGAGCGGCGATAGCGACACCGTCCTCTTCTTTTTCCATAGCATCTGCCATGTCCTTGAGAATTTTTTTGAGCCCTGGGGTGCCAAATTCCTTTGCGCCGACTTCTTGCGCCACGCCGCGAAGAACAGGATCCTCCTTTTGAACAATCGTTATCATATTCAAAAAGATAGCATATTTCGGTCTGTTTTTGAAATGATAGGTTCTCAGAGCAAATGATCGGGGTTTACTTCAATCGTAAACTGCATCGGGAGTGCGCGGAGTTTTGCGAGGAGGTCGCTGTTGGGCCAATTATCCGCGGCGAGCTTCAGTATCATGTGCATGCGGAAAATGTTTTTCGGCTCACGCGCCATATTGCCGGGGACGATGGGTGCGTAATCTCCGAGAAATGATTTGAGGTTGGACATTTCTGTAAGCACTTCATCTTTTTTGCCACGAAGTGTGATTTTAATAATGACCCCAAATGGTGGGTACGAAAAAGCTTTTCGAATCGCAAGTTCGTTTTCAGTAAACTCCACGAGGTTGCCCGCGAGTGCTTGTTCTAAAATACTGACATCATCCGTGCGTGTCTGTACCAAGAGGGTCTTCATTGTTTTTTCGCGGAGGGCAAGGATGAGCGCAAAGATTCTCTCCGACATTCTGATGTCGGGGATTGCAAATAGTGAGTCGATAGAAACGATAGCGACGTTATCTGTTTTTGCGAGAAGGGGGATTGCCATTTGGGTCGCGATCAAAATACCGCCCTGAGATTTTTCAAATTGAGTGACGATTTTTTTTGCCTGCGTGCGTGTCTTTGCGCGCTCGCTGTCGAGGACGAATCGTGGAGCATCAGGGAAAAGCTTCGTAGCTTCTTCGGCGATAAGGTCGATGCCAATGCCGACACCTTGGAGCCTCCATCCATGACAGTTGGGGCACGTCTCGTGCACGTTGTTTTCAGGGACGCGCATAAATCCGCATCCGTGACAGATGTAGAGATTCCCCGATTCCTTTTTGTGGATGACGAGCGGAGTGTCGCACTCAGGGCAGCGAATGAGTGTGCCACAGTCGCCGCAGGTGGTTACGGGTGCGAGGCCCTTGCGTGCGGTCAGGAGAAGTATGTGCTCGTTATTTTCAATCGCTTTTTGAATAAGCTCCTGAAGCTCTTTGGTGAAAAGAATCATCCCGCGTCTGCCTGTGTCTTCTCGCACTTCTTTTTCTTCCTTGCGTGGATCGATGAGAAACGTCGCCGTGTCTGTGTGTGAGCGGAGAGAGATGCGACCAAATTCGCCAATCATTCTTTCGTTGATTTTTGCATGAGTTTCCGCGCGGAGAATCGGCGCACCGCTGATGAGCGTGGATCCGCTTTCGCGAGCGTAGGCTTCCGTAAACACACGGAGATCGAGCAATGGTCGCGCCATCATTTTCCACGCGTGCGATTGTTCTTCGTCAAGTACAATGGTTTTGAAATGGCGTGGGAGCGCGAGGTATTGCGCGGTGCCAACCACAAGGATGGCATGCTCTTCTTTGATTGCTTTTGCCCAACGCTCCAGAGTGCGTTTTTTTGTAACACTGCTGTGAAAAGCAAACGTATAGTCTTCGATGCCACGTCCGAGTTCGGTGGAAATCCTGACCACATCTTCTTCTGTTGGCACACAAACAAAAACCGATTCATTTTTTACGAATGACTCACGTACGAGGCGCTGATATGCTTCGAGGCGTACAGAAGTGCCACCCTGGATCGCGAGTGTTTCAGGTCGACTACTGGTCTCCGTGTTTTTTGATTCAGGAAGCTCTCCTTCGAGATGCGCATCGAGAATTGTTTTTGGAGTAATGGCAAGGAGCACTTCACCAAGTTTTTGTGCGGAATAATTGGCGGTTTCTTCGCTCGCTCTCAAAAAGGGGGACAGCCAAACGCTGTGGGGTTTTGGTCGCGTGATTTTGCGAATCGCATACTCAGATGACTTGAGGGTGCTCTTTGAATCGCTCACCGCTTTTGAGCTGAGAACAATAGCGGGCACCTCGCGTGTGCGCACAGGGACGATGACGACCATTCCCGTCGCAATGGGGTCTTTTGAAAAATAGGTGAGCTCACCCTGGAGTGCTCCACGAACGATAGGGGCGACGGTGATGATCTGCATACTCTTATAGTAACGCGAAAAGGCGGAAAAGAAAAAACCGCCCAGAGAGGGCGGTTTTAGTAGCGTATCATGAGGACTGTCGAGTAATAAAAGCATGCAGTCGACGTGGGGGGAATCTTCGTCCGCGTAGTACTGGACGTTTACGCGATTCATTTCAAAAACCCCTGGTGGTATATTCTCGTCGGCAATACGACTGATATCGAGCGCCATCAAATCAAGGTGTCCCACTTTGTCACTATTTCTTCCCTTGTATAGGGGATAGTAAGGCATTGGACGGTCACCTCGACCATGCGAGACACTCTTTGTGGAAAGTGGACGGTGATATCCGCTGTTTTCCCGTAAGCGTTTGTCGAGGGATTCCCCAAGAGAAACACTACAAGTGACGCAAGGATGGCGTACTTCAGGTTCGTTTTCATAGGGAACTCCTTTGGGTATGTTCTGGTTTAACTATCTCACAATGTATTCATTTGGTCAAAGCCCAACCGGTGTAGTAATATGAGTGTCATATTCAACTATTTTAATTTTATGAGCAACACACTTGTCATTAAGGGATTCGGAGGAGAGAGGAAATTGAGTGGCACGGTGAAAGTTACTGGCGCAAAAAATGCCGCGCTCAAAGCTATCGCCGCGACAGTACTTTTCCGTGATACGGTCACACTCACCAATATTCCTGAGATCAGTGACGTGCTCCGCATGTTCGATCTTTTGAAGGACATGTCGGCTTCCGTGGTGAACACAAAGAAGGGCACATACACCGTGACGATTCCTACACGGGGTTTTGCAACAGAGCTCACGCCTGGTATTGCAAAGCGTATGCGTGCGTCTGTGGTACTCACGGGGCCTGTGCTTGCGCGTTATGGGAAGGTGTCGTTTCCTCACCCTGGCGGTTGTGTCATCGGTGCGCGTCCACTCGATCTCTTTGTGGATGGATTTGAAAAAATGGGAGCAAAAGTTGTCATGAGTGACACAGGGTACGTTGTCGAGGCAAAAGGGGGACTCAAGGGTGCAGAGTTTTTCCTTAAAAATCAAAGCGTGACGGTGACGGAAACATTTATGATGGCGGCAGTCCTTGCAAAGGGTACGACGACGATCAAAAATGCCGCGATGGAGCCTGAGATTGTTGACCTCGCGCAGTTCCTCAATAAATGCGGTGCAAAGATTTCTGGCGCAGGCTCGCCGACGATTACTATCAAAGGCGGCAAGCTTTTGACCGGCAAGGGGCATCCTTACAAGACGATGCCTGATCGTATTGAAGCGGGAAGCTTCCTTGTCCTCGGCGCACTCGCAGCGCGCGAGCTCCACATCACCAATTGCAATCCCGTGCATCTCGAGTCTCCGATTGAGACACTTCGCAGTGCAGGTGTGCCTATCGAAGTGAAGAAAAGCGAAATCATCGTGCGTGCCTCATCGCATTTGAAGGCCGTTGATATCAAGACGCATGAGTATCCTGGTTTCCCTACAGACCTCCAGGCGCCAATGACCGTTTTTCTCACACAAGCCGAAGGGGAGAGTAAAGTTTTTGAAACTATTTTTGAAGGACGCCTCAATTACACCGAGTCACTCGCCGCGATGGGCGCGTCTATCACCATGATGGATCCACATCGTGTGCTCGTGCGTGGAAAGTCAGAGCTTCGTGGACGCAAACTCACGAGCCCCGACCTCCGTGCGGGCCTCGCATTCGTCATTGCGGCGGTGGTTGCAAAAGGTGAGTCAGTCATACATAATGTGGACACTACGATTGATCGTGGGTATGAGGATATTGAGAACCGCTTGCGCGCTATCGGTGTCGACATCGAAAGAGCAGAGACCGTCCCTGAAGTAACCCCATCAATCGCTTAACATTATGTCATTTTTTGTAACAAAAATCGGTATCGACCTCGGCACAGCAAACACGCTTGTGTATATTCCTGGTGAAGGGATTGTGCTCAATGAGCCTTCGGTGGTTGCCGTGGATCAGCAGACTAATCGCATCGTTGCAGTGGGAATCGAAGCAAAGCAAATGATTGGCCGTACACCTGACAACATTGTGGCATTTCGTCCGATGAAGGATGGGGTGATCGCAGACTATCGCGTGACAGAGGCGATGATTCGCTACTACATTGGTAAGGCACTTGGTAAGTGGAATATTTTGAAACCAGATGTGATGGTCTCGGTGCCTGCAGGAGTGTCTTCGACAGAACGTCGTGCTGTTATTGAAGCGACGATTAAGGCAGGCGCAAAAAACGTGTACGTTGTGAAGGAGCCTATTCTCGCGGCTATCGGTGCGGGTATTCCTATTTATGAAGCGCGCGGACACATGGTGGTGGACATCGGTGGTGGTACGACCGACGTCGCAGTGATTTCTCTTGGAGGTATTGTTGCTTCGACTTCAGTAAAGTGCGCAGGGAACAAGATCGATCACGCAATCGCGGACCACATCAAGAAGACTTTCAATCTCGCTATTGGTGACCGCACTGCAGAAGAAATTAAGGTACGCATCGGCTCAGCGGTGCCTATTGATGATGAGCTCCTCCTTACGATTAAGGGCCGTGACTATGTGACAGGGCTTCCTCGTACTGCTCAGGTGACGACCAATGAAATCGTGAAGGCTATCGACCGCGAACTCAAAGAAGTGGTGCGCGCTATCAAGGATGTTTTGCAAGAGACTCCACCAGAGCTCGCAGCGGATATTATTGACCAGGGGATCATCATGACCGGAGGCTCATCACAGCTCCGCAATTTCCCTGAGCTCGTGGAGAGGAAAACGGGCGTGAAAGCAGTCCTCGCAGAGGAGGCGCTTTACTGTGTGGTGAAGGGGACAGGTATCGCACTTGATCACTTGGATACGTATAAGAAAAGTATCCTCGCCAAAAAATAATCACGAATACGTAATTATTTTTTGGCTCAAGTCAGAAAGTCGAAAGTTAAAAGTCTATAAAGTAGATGAATAATATTTTTGAAAACTACAAAAAAACAGGCTACCTCCATCACGCGCATGTGATCGAAGGAATGCACGACACTATCGCACCACTTCTTGTAGAGGCTATTCGTGAACATTTGAATATCGAAGCACAAGGCAATCCTGATGTGACCATCGAGTATTATGATTCACTCGGTGTTGATGAGGCGCATGACCTCAAGAGTGCTCAGACGCGTGCGGGGTTTGATGGGAAGAAGATTTTTATTATTGGCACGGAGTCATTTACGCCCGAAGCTCAGAACGCCCTTCTTAAAACATTTGAAGAGCCGACAGAGGGCACACACTTTTTCATCATTATTCCGCGCGCAGAAATGCTTCTTCCTACGCTGCGTTCCCGTGTACTCGTGGTGCAAAATATGTCGATGGATACCGAGGACGAGGCTCGCGTCCTTGCAGAGAAATTTTTAGACAGCACCCTTGAAGGACGTTTTGCTATTGCAAAAAAGATGGCAGAGAAAAAAGCAGGCGAGACGGTAGACCGCGAGCTCTTTCGTCGAATGCTCGATCATGTAGAGCGTATTCTCTATACGCGCACGGCTGGCAATCGCGACGAGAAAATCGCAAACGTCTTCCGTGAGATTTTCCAAGCAAAAACATATCTTGCCAACCGTGGCTCGTCGCCAAAGATGCTCCTTGAACACATTGCAATAATTTTGTAATAAAGTTGACATTTCGTGGATATGGCGGTATCGTGCCAACAGTAACTTTTGTTGTTTAACTTATTGACGGAGGATGAAATGGAACGTGGATTGGGAGCCACTATTGCTCTAATTGTTTGCCTGGTTGTGCAATTCGCGGGAGTGGCGTTGTATTTCTTCGTGGATGTCCCCGAGATTTCCTATCGTCCTATTTATTGGAGCGGTGTTGCTATCTCTGGTTTTGCTGCGGTGATTAGTTCGCTACTTGCCGAACGTGGGCATCCTGCTGCGATAATCTCGGGATTGATTGGGGCGTTTCTTCTTCTTCAATCAATGCACAATCTTGCCCCTTATTGATTGCTTTTGAACCTGGTGCTTTGGCGCCAGGTTTTTTCATTGCCCGTATCCTTCTTTTCTGCTACTATCTTCCCATATGACATACGATTTTTCAGAGTTTAAAAAGAAGGCAGGCGAGGTTGCGGAGCGTCTACAAAAGGAGCTCTCGGCCATCCATACCGGTCGCGCATCGAGCGCCATCCTTGATGGTATTTTTATTGAATCATACGGCGCATCACTCGCGATTCAACACGTAGCAACTATTGCGAGCGAAGATGCCCGCACGCTCCGCATTGTGCCTTGGGAGAAATCAAACGGCAAGGAAATTGAAAAAGCGATCAATGCAGCAAATCTTGGTATCTCTGTTTCTGCTGATGCAGAGGGTCTCCGTGTATTTTTCCCACCACTTACTACAGAACGCCGTGTCGCTTTCACCAAGATTGTGCGCGACAAGGTTGAAGATGCTCGCGTGTCGTTCAAGGGTGTTCGTGAAAATACCAAGAATGACATCATTGCAACAGAGAAGGACGGTGGTATGAGCGAAGATGAAAAGACTCTCGCCCTCGAAACTCTTCAGAAGCTTGTTGATGAAACAAATGCAAATCTCGGCCTTATCGGAGAAAAGAAGGATAAGGAAATAATGGGGGAGTAAAGAGATGGAATTTAGGATATTGAATTTGGAATATGGAAGATATGTACTAAGTTATAATTTCCCTTACTCTAAATTCTAAATCCTGTCTTCTATATTCTACACATATGGACATCATCTTATTTATCGTAATCCTCGCAGCGCTCATCCTTGTGCATGAGCTTGGGCATTTTACTGCTGCAAAGCGGGCCGGTGTGCGGGTCGACGAGTTTGGCCTCGGTTTCCCCCCACGACTTTGGAAAAAGAAAATCGGGGAGACGGTGTATTCACTCAACGCATTTCCTGTTGGTGGTTTCGTAAAAATCTTTGGCGAAAACCCTGACGAAGAATCACTCAAGGGCAAGGACTCGTCACGCAGCCTCACGAGTAAAAATCGTGGCATCCAAGCGTGGATCATGAGCGCGGGTATTATTTTCAACCTTCTTTTTGCATGGCTTCTTGTAAGTGTTGGCTTTATGATCGGACTTCCGTTTTCTGCCGATGATACTAAGTATGGCGCGCGCGTAGAAGATCCAATCGTGATGATTACCCAGGTTCTCCCTGGTTCGCCCGCGGAAGAAGTCGGCCTCAAGGGAGGTGATACTATTGTTGCGCTTTATGGCGGAGCTGATGTTCTTGAGACTCCGCGCGTAGAATCGACGCAGAAGTTTATCGCGGGACATAAAGAGTTTACGCTCGCGTATCTCCGTGACAAAAAGATTCAAACGATTACCGTAGAACCCAAAGAGGGGATCGTAGATGGGCGTCTCGCTATTGGTGTCTCGATGGATAGTGTGGGGACACTCACGCTTCCTGTTCACGAAGCGCTTTATGCGGGGGTCCTCACTACTGCATCAATGACTGCAGGAATGGCGGTTGGTATCGTCGACTTTTTGAAAAATATTTTTATTGGGCAAGCGGACTTTAAAGACGTCGCAGGACCTGTTGGTATTGTGGGGATCGTGAGTGATGCATCAGCGCTCGGTATTGCGCACCTCATCTCGCTCACGGCGATAATCTCGATCAACCTCGCGATTATCAACCTGCTCCCATTCCCAGCGCTCGACGGAGGCCGTCTTTTCTTCCTCCTTATTGAAGCGATTAAACGTTCGCCGATCAAGCCCGAAGTCGCCAACATCGCAAACGGTATCGGCTTCATTGTCCTCATCCTCTTCATGGTATTTGTGACATTCCACGATGTGATGAAGATTATTCAGGGGTAAGGCACAAAAGAAATAAAGTAAAAGAAAAGCCGCACGGTAACGTGCGGCTTTGATTTTGTGTGGTTATTACGGCTTCTGTACTTCTTTTCTTACAAACTTTGGGAAGCGAGGCTCATTGTCAGCCGGTTTCCCTTTTTCGAGTTTCTGCGGGTAAGGAGCGTGACGATGATCTCTGTTTTTGCGGAATTCTTCCGCTCGCCGAGCGTCCTCCTGGCCGAGTTTATCTTTGAGCTCTTTTTTCTTATCTCGTAAACCTTGAGGAGTATTTTGCTCTCCCTCTTTTTGTATTTTCCGCGATAGGAATACCAGAATACGCGTTCACAAGTACTACAGAGTTCAGAAAGCGTTGTTGCTTTGTTGATCTCTGTCGCGCCGAGTTCATCCCATTCTTTTTCTGCCTGTTGTTTCTCCACGGTTCCATCCCATGCCTTGCACCATTCTCTCTTTACTTTGAGGAGTGGTGAGTTGTCGGGCCTCGGTATGCGGTCTTTGTTTCTCACAAAAAACACAATACCGAAAACAGCGACAATGAAGAGGAGAAAGAGGACGATAGTCCCTCCGTTGAAGTGCTCCATAATGAACCTCGCTTTCTAAAGAACATTAAAAAAGAGGGCCGAAGCCCTTGAGTTGTAAACTAGTACAATTATGGGACATCGACAGAAAAAAGTCAAACGATTAGCGACGTAGAGCGAAAAAACCGAAAAAAATTGACATTTTTTCGGTTTTGAGCCGAGGAGCTAATATTGTACCCAGTTATATTTTGCGCTCTATGATTTTTAAGGTAATATACAAGGACAAGAAACCAATCATGCGCCAATCCCAACTCTTCACCAGAACCAAAAAAGAAGCTCCCTCAGACGAGGTAGCAAAGAACGCGAAACTCCTTATTCGTGCAGGGTTTGTCGACAAGCTTCAGGCGGGCGTTTACACTTACCTTCCACTCGGTCTCCGTGTCCTCAAGAAAATCGAAAACATCATTCGTGAAGAAATGAACACTGTCGGCGGACAGGAGATTTTGATGCCATCACTTCAGCCAAAGGAAAACTGGCAGACGACGGGTCGCTGGGACACGATGGATGATCTTTATAAAATAACTGACACATCAGGGCGTGAGAACGCGCTCGGCCCAACACATGAAGAGATTGTGGTGCCCCTCGCAAAGCAATTCATTTCTTCATATCGCGATCTTCCTTTTTCAACGTATCAGTTTCAAAATAAATTCCGCATGGAGCTCCGCGCAAAGTCGGGCATCCTCCGTGGTCGCGAGTTCATTATGAAGGACATGTACTCGTTCCACCGTGATGAGGCAGACATGGTGGCGTTTTATGAAAAGATGAAAGCGGTGTATACGCGCGTGTTTGAACGCGTAGGTATTGGGGCGACAACGTTCCTCACATACGCATCAGGTGGAAGTTTTTCAAAGTACTCACACGAGTTCCAGACTATCACTTCTGCAGGAGAAGATTTTATTTATATTTGTGACAAGTGTCATCTCGCCGTAAACAAAGAAATCATTGAGGACCAAGGAAATGCTTGTCCACAGTGTCAGAGTAAGGATTTGCGTACTGAGACGTCAGTAGAAGTGGGTAACATCTTTGAGCTCAAAACAAAATACTCTGCGCCATTCAATCTTTCCTACAAAGACGAAGAAGGGAAGGATCAAACAGTGGTTATGGGTTGCTACGGCATCGGACTCGGACGCGTCCTTGGTACGGTCGTTGAGGTGTATGGTGATGACAATGGTCTTGTGTGGCCTGCTGAGATAGCGCCATTCTCGGTGCACCTCGTAGAGCTTGGCAACAAAGACGACAAGACCGTTCGCGAGGAGGCACAGAAGCTCTATGATGAACTTACGCGAGATGGTGTTGAGGTACTTTGGGACGACCGCGAACTTCGCCCAGGAGAAAAGTTTGCCGAGAGCGATCTCATCGGTATTCCTCTTCGTGTCGTTGTTTCCGCAAAGACTCTCGCGGCGGGGACTTTTGAAATAAAGAATCGTGCGACAGGGGAAGTGTTTATGGTTGAGCGTGCGGTGCTCCTCGAGCAGTGTAATCAGTGTAAGGTGAAATAATTATATGTTTGATAAATTCTACCAACTTTTTTCTAATGACATCGGTATCGACCTCGGTACTGCGAACACGCTTGTTTACTTGCGCGATCACGGCATCGTGATCAACGAGCCTTCTGTTGTTGCGGTAAACCAAAAGACAGGGCAAGTCGTCGCACTCGGCACGCAAGCAAAACAAATGCTTGGCCGTACTCCAGGGCACGTGGTGGCTATCCGCCCGCTCGTCGATGGTGTTATTTCAAACTTTGAAGTGACCGAAGAAATGCTTTCGTACCTCATCAGTAAGGCAAACAAGGTCAGTAAGAAGACCGTACGTCCACGTGTGGTCATTGGTGTTCCTTCTGGTATCACCAACGTAGAAGTACGTGCGGTATACGACGCTGCAAAAAACGCTGGCGCGCGCGAGGTGCACATTGTCGAAGAGCCAATGGCAGCGGCTATCGGTATCAAGCTTCCTGTAAAGGACCCTGTAGGCAATATGATTATCGACATCGGGGGTGGAACAACTGACATCGCGGTGATTTCCCTTGGTGGCATTGTCCGTTCAAGAAATCTTCACATTGCGGGAGATCGTCTCAATAACGACATCATCACCTACATCCGCGATGAGTTTCGTGTGCTCGTGGGGGAGCGCACCGCGGAGAGTGTGAAGATCGCTATCGGTTCAGCAAAGAAAGGCGCAAGTCCTATGGAAGCAGTGATTCGCGGGCGCGATTTGGTTACGGGACTTCCTCGTGAGGTGGTGGTCACGGACACAGATATTCGTGAAGCGATGAGTGGTTCGATTGTCGGTCTTGTTGATGCTGTGAAAGAAGTTATTGAGACGACACCGCCAGAAGTTCTCTCTGATGTGATGAGCCGCGGTATCATCCTTGTGGGTGGTGGTGCTCTCATTCGTGGTCTCGATGATCTTCTCTCGCAGACGCTTCATGTTCCCGTTTATATTTCAAACGACCCACTCACTGCGGTGGCGCGTGGAGCAGGAGCTATTCTCGAAGATATGGAAGGATTCAAGGAGGTTCTTATTGAACACGAAAATGTTATACCACCAAAATAATTCTCGCGACGGTTTTTTAAATCGAAAAAACATTGCGCTCGCGGTCCTTATTGGCGCTAGCGCTTTTGCGCTTTTATACACCCCTGCGAGAAGCACCGTCACCGAAGGTGTGTACATGGTCGCCACGGGCGTTTGGGGTTTTGGCGGCGCGACTACAAATGCGTGGAATTCTTTCGCGACAAATTTTCGTGACAAGGAACGTCTTATTCGCGAGAATGCGATGCTTTCTGCTGAGCTCGCGCGCGTAGAGGCACAGGTGCTCGACAGAAATCTCCTTGCAGAAAAAGTTACCAAGCTCGAAGAATCACTTGGTCGCGTGCGAGGCGATGATCGTGTTGTTGCTGAAGTGGTTGTTGATCATGGTCAGTCTCCCTACGATACGGTTGTGGTGGATGCAGGAGCAGAAGAAGGAATCATTCTTGGTAATGTTGTGGTATATGCAGGCTCGGGAGTCATTGGTGAGATTATTGAAGTATCTTCAAACTCTTCAAAAATCAAACTCTTTTCTTCTCCAGGAAGTGAACGCGCTGTTCTTGTTGGTCCACACTATGTTCCTGCAAACGCGCTCGGTCGCGGTATGGGCAATTTTGAAGCAAAGGTTCCTCAGGATAGTCTTGTCGCCATCGGGGACACTATTGTTTCTACAAAAGGAAATCTTATTTTAGGGACGATTTCAGTCGTCGAGGAAAAGCCAGCAGAACCTTTTAAGCGTATATTTTTCCGCGTCCCATTCAATATCACAGAGATTCATTCTGTAGAGATTATTGTGGATAAGCGTTCATAATAGTATGACTAAGAAGCGTATCATTTTTACCCTCGTGCTCCTCGGTGTTGTTTTTTATATGCCATGGTGGGCGATGGTTGTTGTTGGACTTGTCGGAGCTTTTTGTTTTGCGCCGTATTATGAAGTCATCGCACTTGGGGCTTTGGTCGACATTCTTTATGGAGCACCGACGCTTTCTTTTAAGGGAGCGCTTGGCTTCCTTGTTTCTATCGCAATCTTTTTCGCTGGGGTTTATATGAAAAAGATTGTTCGCTAACAATCGTCATGTCCAAACGAGTCTCTTCAAAATTTTTAAAACAACTCTCGCGCGATATCGATCCCGACGAGATTTTTCTCGATTCAAAAAATCTCCCCGGCTTCGACAGAGATCAGTTTGAAGGCCGTATCGAAAAGCCGATTAGTCGCGGGGCAATCTGGGGAGTGTTTGCCGCTTTTTCTATTGTCGCAATTATTTTCATTGTTAAAATTACGAGTCTTCAGATTGTGCACGGGGAAGAGTATTTAAAAAAGAGTGAGAACAATCGCCTCGATCACAAGCCACTTTTTGCGATGCGTGGCGTTGTCTATGATCGCAACAAAGTCCCACTCGCATGGAACTCTTTTGACGACGAAGCAGCGCGCATAGCGCTCATTATGTCTGAGACGAGTACGACGACCGAGGCAATGCCATTTCCGCATCGTTCGTATATTTCCGCCCCAGGGTTTGGGCACACACTTGGGTATGTGAGTTATCCAAAGCGCGATACCAAGGGTCGCTACTATCAAGAATTATTTGTCGGCAAGGACGGTATCGAGGAGCACTACAACGAACTCCTTTCGGGAGAAAATGGTCTTCAGATTGTAGAGACCGATGCGCTCGGCAAGACACGCGAAGGGAGTATTGTCGAAGAGCCACAAAATGGTGCAGCTCTCACACTCGGCATTGATGCGCGGGTACAGGAGAAACTCCACACAACCATTCGCGCGACCGCAAACGACTTTGGCTATATGGCAGGAGCAGGAGCGCTTATGGACATAGAGACAGGGGAGCTCCTTGCGATGACGAGCTACCCTGAGTACGAGAGCGCCGTGCTTTCTGAGGGTAAAAATAAAAAGCTCATTCAGAGTTATAACCTCGACAAGCGTGCGGTATTTCTCGACCGCGCAGTATCGGGAGTATACACACCGGGATCTATCATTAAGCCATTTATGGCGATTGCGGGTCTTGCAGAAGGGGTCATCACTACTGAAAAGCAGATTTTGAGTACCGGCTCCATCTCTATTCAGCACCCTTATTATCCCAACATCAAATCAGTATTCAACGACTGGAAGGCGCATGGCTGGGTAGATATGCGTCGCGCGATCGCGGTTTCATCAGACGTATATTTCTACGAAATCGGTGGTGGTTTTGAAAATCAAAAAGGTATCGGCATCGAAAACATCGGCAAGTACGCACGTATGTTTGGCTTCGGTTCTATTACGGGGATAGATATTACTGACGAAAAAGCGGGTACGATTCCGAGTCCTGAGTGGAAAAAGAAAATGTTTGAAGACGGGGATTGGCGTCTCGGAGACACCTATCACACGGTGATCGGTCAGTATGGTTTCCAGTCGACACTCCTCCAGGCGGTTCGCGGCGTTGCTTCAATTGCAAACGACGGCACTCTTGTGACCCCACACCTTCTCAAAGATCCTGTCCAAGATTTTGCTACATCGAAAATCGATATCCCATCTTCGTATCTTCAGGTCGCGCGTGAGGGTATGCGCCAGGCAGTGCGCGAGGGGACAGTGTCGGGGCTCGGTGTCGGCTATGTGACCGTAGCGGGCAAGACAGGTACCGCGGAAATCGACGCGGGCAAAAAATACATCAACTCGTGGGTTGTAGGATTTTTCCCTTATGAAAAACCTCGTTACGCGTTTGCCGTGGTGATGGAGCGTGGTCCGCACGACAACACGATCGGTGGTGTGTACGTGATGCGCCAACTCTTTGATTGGATGTATCAAAACACGCCCGAGTATTTGAAATAATCACAAAAAGAGTATACTGAAAACAATATGGGAAAGATGGAACAAATAGGGGACGCGAGCGGTTTCTGGGGGAAGATCCCGAAGTCGATTATTTCCTTTGGATTTGATAACGAGCCAGAGACAGAGAAAAAAGAAGAAACTCTTGAGCGCAAAGAGGCTGTGCGCGTGGTCGTCGAACAAATGCTTTCTCTTGTGGAGAAAAAGTATGGCACAGGGGCGAACGACGGAGAAAACCCAAAGTTCTATCACAATCTCGTTCACACACAAAACGCTCGCGAGGCTGCTCAAAAGATTGCAGAGCTCGCTGCCAAGCATGGCAAGATTTTTATGAGTGAGGTAGAACTCGCAGAGATCGCTGCCGCAGGCCACGACCTCGAACAAGATTTAGGAAGCGGAGAGAACGAACGCACGAGTGCTCGCATGACAAGAGAAGAAATGGGGAAGACGGGAGTGTTTAGTAATTCTGATATTGAAAAAGTTGAAAAGATGGAGCTTGCCACCACCGTCTCTTTTGAAGGAGGCGTGATGAAGCAATCGGCGACCGAGGAATATCTTACGCAGGTTATTGCCGATGCCGATCTCTCTGCTCTTGGACAGCCGAGCGAGCAATATTGGGCTACTGCACAGGCGCTTCTCAAGGAGATCAAAAACACCGACACCCCGTCAGTCGAAGACCAGCTTGTTTGGGCGAAGGGGCAGATTGCATTCCTCTCAAACCATGAGTTTTATACAGATGAAGCAAAGGAATTATTCCCTCACAAAGAAGAAAACATCGCATTCGCAAAAGAGCAGGTTGCAGCCCTTGAAGCCGAAATTAGCCAAGTAAAATAAGGATAAATTGACTTTCTGCGCTTAAACAGGTAGAATAGCACTCATATGTCAGAAGAAAAAGAATATTTAAGCAAGGAGAAATTTGAGGAATTAACAAAAGAGTTAGATTACTTGAAGAGCGTGCGCCGCAAGGAAATTGCGGAACAGCTTGAGTTTGCAAAGGGCCTTGGTGACCTCTCGGAAAACGCAGAGTACCACGAAGCGCGCCAGAATCAGGCAGAGACCGAAGACCGTGTTTCAAAGCTTGAGCAGATGATCAAGCACGCCGTTATCACTGAAAAGTCTAAGGGTGGAATGGTAAACATTGGTTCAACTGTTGTTTGCGTAAAGCAGGGAGAGAAGACCGAAAAGCGTTACCAGATTGTTGGCTCAGAAGAAGCAAACACAAAGGAAGGAAAGATCTCAAATAAGTCTCCTCTCGGTGAGGCACTTATGGGTAAGAACAAAGGTGAGAAAGTTACCTTTGAAACTCCTCTTGGAATGGTTTCTTGCACCATCGTCAACGTTGAATAGAAACTAGTTGAAAGTTCGTAAAGTTTATAAAGTTAAAAGTGGAAGCAATGCTGATACTTTATATACTCATATTACTTTATGAACTTTAAAAACCTTATAAACTTTTAACTTATTCTTATGGCTTCACTCGAAGAAGTTCGCGCAGAGCGACTAAAGAAGCTTGAGCTTCTCAAAGAAAACGGAATGCTTGCATATCCGATCGCCACAAAGCGTTCGCTTTCTGTTGCGGATGCTCTTGCGTCATTTGCCAAGCTTTCAAAAGATCACAAGAAGATTACGCTTGTGGGTCGTGTGATGGCTATTCGTGGTCAGGGCGCGCTCGCGTTTTTCAACCTTCGCGATGAGGAGGCAACCATTCAGGGATTCCTCAAGCGTGATGAAATGGACGAAAAGCTTTTTGCGCTTTTCCAAGACACGGTAGACATCGGTGACTTTATTGAGTGTACGGGTACACTCTTTATGACCAAGCGTAAGGAGCGCACCCTCGAGATCAAGGATTGGAAGATGCTTACAAAGAGCCTTCGTCCGCTTCCTGATATGTGGAGCGGTCTCCAGGATGTTGAAGAGCGTTTCCGCAAGCGCTACTTGGACATGATTATGTCCGAGGAAGTGCGCGCTCGCTTCAAGCTCCGCTCAAAGATCATTACTGAGATTCGTGCGTTCTTGAATGCCGCTGATTACCTCGAAGTAGAAACTCCACTTCTTCAGTCACTCGCAGGAGGCGCACTCGCTGAGCCTTTCAATACGCACCACAACGCGCTCGATATCGACCTCAGTCTCCGTATTGCTCCTGAGCTTTATCTCAAGAAACTTCTCGTTGGTGGTTTCCCTCGTGTATACGAGCTCGGTCGCAATTTCCGCAATGAAGGAATCGACGCAACACACAACCCAGAGTTCACCATGCTCGAGTTTTATGCTGCATACGAGACATGCGCATCGCAGATGGCTTTCGTAGAAAAGCTTATGAAGACGCTCGTGAAGAATGTAAATAAAAAAGCCCTCGTTGCTTCAGGAGACGACATTATCGATTTCTCAAAGAAGTTCACCGTGACTTCATTCCTCGATTTGTTTAAGCGTTATGCTGGACTCGAGAGCCCAGAGACAATGTCACGCGACGATTGGAAGCTCGCCGCAGAGCGTGCGGGTGTGCGTGTAGAACCTCATGACTCTATCGAGAAGATCATGGACAACGTTTACAAAAAGACTTGCCGTCCAAAGATGATTCAGCCGACGTTCATTATCGACTACCCAGCAGGATTTTCTCCTTTTGCAAAGAAGCAAGAGAAGGATCCTACACTTATCGATCGCTTCCAGCTTGTTGTCGGTGGTATTGAGATGGTAAACGCTTTCTCAGAACTCAATGATCCTCTCGAGCAGAAAGCTCGTTATGAGGAGCAGGATGTTAAGAAGAAGGGCGGAGAAGGAGACGTGTCTCCCTCAGACGAAGATTATCTCGAGGCTATCGAATACGGCCTTCCTCCAGCAGGTGGCGTCGGTATCGGTATCGACCGTGTAGTAATGCTCCTCACCAATACGCGCAATATCCGCGAAGTGGTGCTTTTCCCTACGATGCGCCCTGAGTCGAACCAGTAGTCACTGGTATTGACAAAAATATTGGTTGTGTTATACTTGCTTTAGATAACCTTTGAAAGGAAGGTGTGCCATGGGAAAAGTCCTTTTCAATTACTTCGAGTTCGAAGATTTTCTGAAAAAAATCAAAGAGCTCTCCGAAGCTGACCCTGCTGTTGCACCTTTGTTCCGAGCGCTCTATGATCAAATTCATCGCGAAGAATTTTTGTGCAAAGCAGACAGGGAAAATCGTTGTGTTTTTGGTAACCAGCGTTTGTCCCCAGCTGTTAAGAGTCGCTACTACCAAGTTCAAAAAGCTTTCAAGGATTGCTATGGCTGGGGTTCCGCCCCAGAAGTTTAGCAAGTTGCTTCAAGAACAAAACTGTCATAGCGTGGCCAACGTTTAAGAATTCCGCCACCATTTCTATGAGCAGTTCCCAATATGCCGTGGGTTCGCCGGTTGAGGGTTTTACACCAGAGGTCACTCGTTCGCGAGTGGCCTCTTTCTTTTTGGGTTGCGTTTTCCGATGGAAATGGTAGTGTCTTTATTGGAAGAGGGGGATAAATTTACCCTCTTATGTTCTGAAGTCTCTTTAAAGGAGAAAAGGTTATGAAACCTCGTGTTGCTACTAGTATGCTGACTCCGCTCTTGCCTGGTTCGTCTCCGCGAATCACATGGAAGCATGTGCTCGACATCCTCGTGAGGCCGGACATTGTGTCCTGTGTAAACGAGAATCAGATGACGAAGACGCATGAGCGTTTGCTCAAGCTTGCTGAAAAAGCAGTCATGGAACTTGGCCCGGCTCATATGGATGAAGAGGCCCCAACTTCCGTATACCAATGTCTTGAGGAATTCATCGTTTGCCTCAAGGACAAGAACCCCTCACTCATCGTTTCTCTCTCTTTAAAAAACGACTAAAAACAATTTCCATTTAAGCCCAGTGAATGCTGGGTTTTTTCTTTGTTCGAAAAAATAAAGTTGTGGATATAACTGGGTACAATATCCACTTCGTTCGCTCGGGAATCAAAAAGCGAGCTTTTTATTCCACTCACTCACTTGTGGATAACTATTGGCATAAAGTGTTGTACAGTGGGGCGAAGTGTAATATAATGTAGACAAGTGGGATGAAGTGGTAAATCTGATATTTGGCCATAAATAACAGATTTGCCACTTCGTCTCACGAAAACAAACTATGCTTATCGGCGAACACATTCACACCCTTGATCCAAAGAAGCGCATCGCGCTTCCTGCCAAGTTCCGCAAGGAGCTTGGTAAGAAGGTGGTCATCACGCATGGTCTCGACAACTGCCTCTTCGTCTATCCAATGAAAGAGTGGGAGAAGGTTGCAGAGAAGCTTGCGGGACTTCCTATGGGACAGGCGGACACGCGTGGATTTGGTCGCTTTATGCTCGCGGGTGCCGTTGAGACAGATGTCGACAGTATTGGTCGTATCCTTGTTCCAGATTTTTTGAAAGATTTTGCAGACTTAAAGACTCAAGTCGCCGTCGTAGGAGTATCTACACGTGTTGAGCTCTGGGATGAAAAGGTATGGCGTGGATACAAGGCACGCATTCAAAAGGGTGCAGACGCGCTTGCAGAGAAGCTTGGTGAGATTGGCGTTATCTAATTATGGACCGTCATATCTCAGTTCTTTTACATGAAGCAACAGATGGACTCGCACTCAATGAGGGAGCGACCGTGTTTGAAGGGACCGTTGGTCTCGGTGGACACAGCCGTATTCTTTGCGAAAAAATAGGGAAGACAGGATTCTTTGTTGGCACTGATGCTGATCAAGATTCTCTTACAATCGCAGAAGAGCGCTTGAAAGATCTTCCTTGCAAGAAACTCTTTGTGTGTGACAACTTCCGCAATATCGATACTGTCCTCGCAGGGGCAAATGTAGAGAGCGTAGATGCTATCTTGCTCGACATTGGTCTCTCAAATCGCCAGCTTGAGGTCGCACCACGTGGTTTCTCGTTTATGCGCGACGAACCGCTCCTCATGACCTTTCGTTCGTCAGGAGAAGGCCTCACCGCACGCGAGATTGTAAACGAATGGGCGGAAGAGAGTATCGCGGACATTATCTACGGCTACGGCGAGGAACGCTACTCCCGCCGCATCGCCAAGGCTATTGTAGAAGCTCGTGAGATAGAGCCTATCGAAACATCTGGTCAACTCGCCGAGATTGTAAAGCAGTGTGTTCCCAAGTTTGGTTTTAGCAAGATTCATCCTGCGACAAAGACTTTCCAAGCGCTCCGCATCGCGGTCAACGACGAGCTCGGAGCCCTCCGCGAAGGCCTCGCAAAAGGGTTTGCACACCTCGCTCCAGGAGGAAGGATGGCGGTCATCTCATTTCATAGTCTCGAAGACCGCATCGTAAAAGAATTTTTTAGACAAAAAGCACAAGAGGGAGAAGGAACCCTCGTTACCAAAAAACCAATTGTGCCAAGTGATAGTGAAGTAAAAGAGAATCCAAAATCAAGAAGTTCAAAACTAAGAATTATCATTAAAAATTAACAACCACCATTATGACAACAAAAACACTCGACCTCAGCAATATTGAAAGAAAAATCTTTTGGGCCCTAGCTTCACTTCTTGGGCTTGTTGCGGTGTTCTATTTGTACTCAGTGCTCACGCTCACGGTTGCGGTGGTGGATCGCAACAACATGAACCGTACTGCACACGAGCTCGCAAGTACCGCAGGGACACTTGAGGCAGATTACTTGGCACAGTCAAATGCGGTTACGCTCGCATACGCAAAGAACCTTGGCTTCAAGGAGGTAAATGCAAAATTCACTGGAGAGACTGGATCTAAACTTTCGATGGCACGCTAGGCAGTATGAAGAGTCGTTTTTTAAAGAACATATGGTTTATCAATATAGGAGTGCTCTTGATAGCACTCCTTTTGATTGCAAAACTTGGTTATATCCAAATCGCAAAAGGCGAATACTACAAAGCCCGCGCGGAATCAAAGTACCTTGTTGCTAATCTCGGCAACTTTGACCGTGGCACAATATTTTTTGAAGAAAAGTCAGGACGCAAGATTTCTGCAGCGACCGTAGTGCCCGACTACACGCTCGCCGTCGACCCTACTAAAGTCGCTGACAAAGCCGCCCTCGCCGACAAACTTCTCGAGTTTGTGAAATTTGATCGTGCGGACTTGATTGCGCGTATGGGGCGTAAAGGGGATCAGTACGAGGAAGTGGCAAAACACTTGTCCGAGAAAGACGTCGAGGGGATCCGCGCACTCGGCGAGAAGGCGGTGATTTTACAAAAAGACAAAAAGCGATTTTATCCTGGTGGTCGCGCAGCTGCGCAGGTGCTCGGTTTCGTGAGTCAGGGCGGGGACTCGGGGGCCGCGCTCGTCGGTCGCTATGGCCTCGAGCGTTATTATGATGAGACACTCGCGCGTTCGGGCAATAGCGAGTCCTCGAGTTTTTTTGCGGACCTCTTTTTGAAACCAGGCGCTGCCATCCTCTTCGACCGTGAGCGCGAGGGCGATCTCCTTACTACGATTGAGCCGACGGTGCAGGGATTTCTTGAGCGTACGCTTGAAAAAGACATCCTCGAGAAATATAGCGCAGCGAGCGCGAGCGGTATCATCATGAACCCAAAGACAGGCGAGATCTACGCGATGGCGACGATGCCTACCTTTGATCCCAACAATTTTTCGAAAGAGAAAAATCAAAGCGTGTTTGCAAATCCTCTCGTTGATGGCGTGTATGAAATGGGTTCGATTATCAAGCCACTCACGGTTGCGGCTGGTATTGATGCAGGAGTAATCACAGCAAGCACGACATACGACGATAAGGGTTATCGTGTTGTAAACACGAAGCGCATTTCCAACTACGACGGCAAGGCGCGTGGTATTGTGCCCATGCAGGAGATCCTCAATCAGTCGCTCAACACGGGGACAATGTTTGTTATGGAGCGTTTGGGAAAAGATCGTTTCCGAGATTATTTTAAAGCGTTTGGTGTTGGCGAAGAGACGGGGATTGACCTGCCCAACGAAAGCGTTGGCGACATCCGCAACCTCGAGAGCACGCGCGATATTGAATACGCGACCGCATCGTTTGGACAAGGTATTTCAATGACACCGATTGCGACGATTCGCGCACTCTCAGTCCTTGCTAATGGTGGCACGCTCGTTTCTCCTCATGTGGTCAAGAGCACCGAGTACAGTCTCGGCCTTCCGCGCGAGTTTGTGCCGACAGAAGAACGTCGCGTGATCAAAAAAGAAACATCAGAAGAGATTACGCGCATGCTCACGACCGTAGTGGACAAGGCGCTCATGGGCGGCACGCTCAAGATGGAGCACTACAGTATCGCCGCAAAGACAGGTACCGCACAGCTCGTGGAAGATGGTGCGTATTCAAAGACGGACTACCTTCACACATTCTTTGGATACTTCCCATCGTATGATCCAAAATTTATTGTGCTCATCACGCTCAAAAATCCTCGTGGTGAGGCATACGCTTCGCATACGTTGTCGGAGCCGTTTATGCAAATCACAAAATTTTTGTTAAACTATTATGAAATACCGCCCGATAGATAAGATAACGAGCGCAGCGACATTAGATTATCTACCCGGTTAAATAATTTCCGTAAGGAAATTCCTGCGAAGCAGGATTTAACTGGGTGGTGAATTAAAATAAATTTTCGTTATTAACAAATCAGCCATGCTCAAAAATATTATAAAAAACATCATCACCGTCATTCTCGAAGCCGAGGCGCGTCTCGTGCTCAAGAAGTACAAACCAAAGGTTATTGCCGTGACGGGCAATGTCGGCAAGACCTCGACCAAGGACGCTATTTTTACGGTTGTAGGGGAGACACTCGTTGCGCGCAAAAGCGTAAAGAGTTTCAATAGCGAGATCGGGCTTCCGCTGACAATTTTGAACTGTGAAAATGGCTGGTCAAATCCTTTCCTCTGGCTCAAAAATATTATCAAAGGGTTCTTGCTTGTCGCGACCCGCATGCACTACCCAAAGTGGCTTGTGCTCGAAATCGGCGCTAGTAAGCCCGGTGACATCTCGCGCGCGACATCACTCATCACTCCTGATATCGCGGTTGTCACACGTTTCAGTGAGGTCCCTGTGCACGTAGAATTTTTCAAATCTCCTGACGAACTCTTTGAAGAAAAGGCAAACCTCGTGAAGGCGCTTCGCAATACGGGTGTGCTCATTGTAAACGCCGACGACGAGCGCGTGCTCGCACTCCGCGAAAAGACAAAAGCCAAGTCGCTTACCTATGGGCTAAATAGCGGTGCGATGTTTTGTGCTACCAATATTCAAACTGCCTACGAGAGTGGTGTGCCCGTAGGGACTACGTTTAAGCTCGAGTATGATGGCAATGTTTTCCCTGTAGCGCTCCGTGGCGTACTCGGCGTACAGCCGGTGTATAGCGCACTTGCAGCCATCGCGACGGGAGCATACCTCAAGCTCAATATCATCGATATTCTCGGTCGTCTCGCGGCACATCAGGGACCTTCTGGACGTATGCGTCTCATCCCCGCGCTTCGTGGGGCAACGCTCATTGATGACACCTACAATGCTTCTCCAGTAGCTGCAGAAGCCGCTGTGGAGGCACTCCGCGGTATCAAGACCAAGGGTCGTCGCATTGTGGTGCTTGGTGATATGCTCGAGCTCGGTAAATACACAATCGACGAACACAAGAAGCTCGGAAGTCAGGCGGGAAGTTTCGCTGATATTATTATTGCCGTTGGTCCTCGCGCAAGATATATCGTCGAAGGCGCGCTCGGAAACGACATGGATGAGAGAAATATTTTGGAGTTTGATAATTCAAAAGAAGCAGGCAAGACCCTCGAAGGACTTCTTAAAGAAGGGGACATCGTGCTCGTAAAGGGCTCACAGGGTATGCGTATGGAGCGTATTGTGGAGGAGGTAATGGCGGAGCCACAACGCGCGAGCGAGCTTCTTGTGCGACAGGAGGAGGAGTGGAAGGCACGCGGGTAGGATATAGAATCTGGAATGTGGAATATTGAATGACTCCAGCGTTTGGCTTGCGCCAAACGCTGGCCCAGAAATTGGGCGTGCAAAGAGAGTAAAAATCTAATATGAAAAATACAAAACTTCAGGGAGAGAATGAAAAGTCGAGTAGTGATGTCATCTGGCAGGCTATCCCTATTGGTCTTGCGTTTCTCGCACTATTTTTCATTGTGCAAAAGTCGGGCATATTGAATCTCGGACTTGGTGGCCCTGCGACACCCGCAACCAGCTTCATCGTAGGCCTCGTGGCCTCGGTCTCGAGCTGTCTCGCGGTAGTGGGCGGGCTTGTCCTCTCGCTTTCTGCTCAGGTTGCTGAGGATGACAAGGACAACAGGAAGCCATTTTATCTTTTTCATATGGGGCGCCTTGGCGGCTTCGCGTTCCTTGGAGGGCTACTCGGTGCGCTCGGTGGGGCTATTGGTGTGAGCTTCACCCTTGGTGCAGTGCTCGGGATTGTCGCCTCACTCGTGATGATTATCCTCGGGCTCAATCTTGTCGGCGTACTCAACAAGCGTGCGGTCAAACTTCCTGCAGGAATATTTGATTATTTCAAAAAAGTTGAGCATCAAGTATTTGCGCCACTCATTATCGGTGTGGGGACATTCTTCCTTCCGTGTGGATTTACGCAATCGATGCAAGTTGCTGCGCTCTCGAGTGGTTCGTTTGTGTCAGGATTCCTCATTATGCTTTCGTTTGCTCTCGGGACTCTCCCTGTGCTTCTCGTATTGTCGTTTGGCTCGGTTACATTCGCACAGTCGAAGCATGCGCCACTCTTCTTCAAGTCGGTCGGCGTGGTCGTGATTGGGCTCGGTTCATTTGCGCTCCTTGCAGGGCTTGTGGGCCTAGGTCTCATCGATCCACTTTTCAATATATAAATATGCAAAAGAATACTTTCATATCAGTGGTGCTCAGTATCGCGATTGTCGGCGGAGCATTATATTTTGTGACAAAAACTCCCGAGGCTTCGCTGGGGAATACGGAGGTCGCCCAAACGCAAAACACGGAAATGAGAGACGGTGTGCAATATGTGACGCTCGCGGCAAAGGGCGGGTACTTCCCAAAACTATCTTCTATAAAGCCTGATATCCCGACCAAGCTCATCGTGAAGACGAGTGGCACCTATGACTGCTCAGCATCTCTTGTGGTGCGCTCTATCGGCTTTCAGAAGGTCCTTGCGCCAACACAGGAAGAGATTATTGATTTGGGGACACCAAAACCCGGCGAAAAGATTCAAGGAGTCTGCTCAATGGGGATGTACAATTTCCAAATTAAGGCTGAGTAGGTGGGGCTATTGGCAAAATACCAGAAAATGTGCTACAGTATTAAACAAGCGCCAAAGGGCGCTTTGAAATTGAAGAAATATAAAGGCCTTATCGTCTAACGGCTAGGACACAGGATTCTCATTCCTGTAATCGGAGTTCGATTCTCCGTAAGGTCACAAAGAGAGCTGGTTCGAGCACTCGAGAAGGCTCGAATCTAAGACTAAGAAAAAGTTACTTTTGAGGCGTGTTTGTTATTATTGATTTATGAACTTTACAAACTTATTATCAATATTAGAATCGAAAAATAATCTATCTGATGAATTATTTAAGAAGTATTTAGAATACCTAAACGTAAATCTTGAAGATAATGAAATAGAAGATCTATCGAAATTCATAGAAAAGTTGTTTGGAGAATATCAAAGTCCAAATATCTTTGATGGGTATTATATTGGATATAAAATACCGCAGATATCCAAAGAGTTTGATTTACTGAGAATCACAAAAAATTCGGTTATTAATATTGAATTAAAATCTGGCGCAAGTGAAGAAAATATAAAGAAACAGTTAACACAAAATAAATACTATCTTGATTCTCTTGGAAAAGATAAAATTTATAACATCACTTATCAATCAAACGAAGATAAACTATATATTCTTAATGAAAAGAAAGAGCTAAGTGAGTTAGAAGTAAAAGACTTACTAGAAGTTTTGTTGACGGATTCCCCTACAAAAGAGAATTTGGATTCACTATTTGATCCATCTGAATTTCTTGTGTCGCCTTTCAATAGTACTGATAAGTTTATAAAAGGTGAATATTTTTTGACCGATCATCAAGTAAAGATTAAGAAATCTATACTGGAGATAATGGCGAAAAATGAATTTGGCCCTTGTGCTATCTCTGGAAAAGCAGGAACAGGAAAAACATTACTTGTGTATGATATAGCAAAGGAAATAATATCTAATCACAATAAAGTACTGATTGTTCATTGCGGAAAATTAAATCTAGGACAAGTAAAGTTAAGGGATGTGCATAATTTTGATTTAATTTCGATAAGCGAATTTACAGAACAAAGGGTTAAAGACAGCTACAGTTTAATAATATTTGATGAAGCCCAAAGAATTCGTTCAATACAATTGACTGTAATTATAAATAATAAAGAAAAATTCAATTACTTATTTAGTTACGACAAAACCCAAACGCTAAGTCTTATAGATGGTAAGCATGGTAACAGATCTGCCGCAGAATTATTTGAGGGGATAAAAAATCATTTCGAGCTATCTGAAAATATAAGAACGAATAAAGAAATTTCTTCTTTTATAAAAAGATTTGTTAATAAAAAAGAAAACAAATCTCAAAGGGCATATAAAAATGTCACGATACAGTATTTTGAAAATATGAATTGCGTTGGTGGTTATGTAAAGAATCTTGAAGATGAACGGTGGGTATATATAAATTACACAGAACAGTTGCATGGAAGCTCAATATATGAAACATACAATATACACACTAACTCTTCAGCGAATGCACATGGTGTTATAGGACAAGAATTTGATAAAGTTGTAGTAATTGTGGGAGAAAAATTTGTATATAAAGAAACAGGTGAACTAACTCACACTACAAATGGTCCTTATTTGCCGCATAAAATGCTTTTTCAAGCTATAACAAGAGTGCGAAAAGAACTTAAGATAATTATAGTGAATAATCCTGAAATTTTAGAAAGATGCATAGAGATATTAAATCCACTCCAAAAGAGATAGAAGATCTTCATTATTTAAATGTCTTTCATAGCTCGGAATTCATGTTTGGCTAACTGTTACAAACTCTCGAGAAGGGTCGATTAACGGGACAGAAAGAGCTAAAATAAGCCTTACAGGGTAATGTATCCTTGGGTCGCATCTCGATTAGGCTCACAACTTTAGAAAACCCCATTCTAAGGTGGGATTTTCTGCCTTGGGTGTAGTTCAAAATCTTCTGTGCGTGGTATACTTTCTGATATTTATGAACTTAAATTTTGTTACAAAGATAGCTGATGCTTACGTAAGCAACTCGCAAAAGGCTCGAGTTCTGACTGAAAAATGGGTGCTTAATGAAATATATTGCCCGAGTTGTGGCTATGGTGTTTCTGACTACGAAAACAATAAGCCTGTTGCTGATTTTTATTGTAAAAAATGTGCAGAAGATTTTGAGTTAAAATCTAAAAAGGGAAAAATGGGAAACAAAGTTTCTGCTGGTGCATATTCTCAAATGGTGAAGAGAATTAATTCACCGCAAAAACCAAATTTCTTTTTTATGGGCTATTTGGTTGAAGACTGGAAAGTAAATGATTTTTTCGTTGTTCCAAAACACTTTTTTGTATCAGAAATTATTGAAGAAAGAAAACCACTAGCAGAAAGTGCAAGACGAGCTGGCTGGGTTGGTTCAAATATTTTGTTTTCAAAAATACCAAAAGCAGGGCAGATTTTTTATATTGAAAACGGAAAAGAACTTAGCAAGAAAGAAGTACTAGAAAAATGGCAAAAGACTGTCTTTTTGAAACAGATTAAAAAGAGCGATGCAAAAGGATGGATTTTGGACATAATGAATTGTATTGATTCATTGAATAAGAAGGAGTTCACATTGCAAGACGTGTATAATTTTGAAAAAAATTTATCTGTCATTCATCCTGAAAATAAAAACATTAAGCCAAAAATTAGACAGCAATTACAGTTTTTGAGAGACAAGAACTATCTTGAATTTATTGATGCAGGAAAGTACCGCCTTGTGTAGTTGACTTTCTTTTGTATTTGATCAAGGATCAGGTATGGATAATCAAATAAATATATTTCCTAAATATGCGTGTCAATTTTGTGGCAGTGAGCGTAAATTAGTGGAGACAATTATTGATGATGAATTTTTTTGGGATGAGGATGATAAAATATACCAACCAAACAAATTTACTGAGATTTTTGAACATACTGGTAACCAGCGTTGTGCGCAATGTGAAAAGGAGTGGTCAGGTTTATAAATAAATTCCGTGCTAAAGCACATTGAACTTCAAAAGCAGAAAGTCCCTTATACGCTCAAGGTGCGTGCGCGGGCGAAGAGGTTACGACTCGCAATATATTGCGATGGGGCTTTTGTGGTGACGGCGCCACGTGGGATCGGGGAGGGAATGATTGAGAAATATATCCTCCAGAAATCGCAGTGGATCATTGAGAAGCTCGAGCACTTCAAAAGTTTTTCAGGTGCAGTATTTGTGAAGAAGGGGAGCTCGAAGGAATACGCAGAGTACAAGGAGCGCGCGCTCGTGCAAGCACGAGCGCGCTTGGAGTATTTCAATACGTTTTACAACTTCAGCTACAACAAGATAAATATCAAAAATCAGAAGACACGGTGGGGAAGCTGCTCACGCAAAGGCAATCTTAATTTCAACTACAGGATAGCCCTCCTGCCCCCCGAGCTCGCTGATTACATCATCGTGCACGAGCTCTGCCATCTCAAGGAGTTCAACCATTCACATAAGTTCTGGAACCTTGTTGCACAAGCAATTCCTAACTACCTCTCACTCCGCAAAGAGCTCAAGAAAAGCGGTAGAGTGTTTTAGTTTGTTCTGACGTACGGTATAATATTCTCAATATGAATAAGAAAATAATTTGGAGTTTAGCGGGGTTGGGGGCTGTCGCGGTAGCGATTTTTTGTATCTATGTTGTTTTTTGCCCATCACAGAATATTTGGAAAAGAGGAGCAACCGTACTTCCACCCGCAAACACTGTTGAGTCTGTGGGAATGATCACGAGTGAGAAAGATGCAACATACAAAGTAAATGGTGCGCTCGTGACACTAAAGGATGGTGTCGCAGAAGGGGAAGCAGCCCCAGGCTCAGCTTCAAAGATTATTACGCGCTACTTTGGTAATGAAGTTCTTCATGATTTCAATGCTGACGGTCGTGAGGACGTGGCTTTCCTCATCTCTCAAGAGACGGGTGGAAGCGGAACTTTCTACTATGTCGTGGCTGCGCTCAATACTGAAAAGGGGTACGTAGGGACAAATGATGCGTTTCTCCTCGGTGACCGCATCGCTCCTCAGACGATGCATATGGGTAATGGAAATGTCATTGTTGTAAATTATGCAGTAAGGAATCCGGGTGAACCTTTTACCACACGTCCATCTCTCGGCAAGAGCAATTGGCTCCTCCTCGACCCCAAGACAATGCAGTTTGGTATCGTTGAGCAGGATTTCCCTGGCGAGGCTGACCCTGCGAGAATGTCACTCGGTATGCAGAAATGGCACTGGATAAAGACGACGTACAGCAATGGGGCAGAAGTGAAGCCCGTTGATTCAGCGCGCTTTGAGGTTACGTTTGGCCCACAGGCTTTCTCTGCGTCGACTGATTGTAACAATGTTGGCGGGCCGTATGTGGCCAAAGGCGACACAATTACTTTTGGTGCGGGGATGATCTCGACCATGATGGCATGCGTGGACTCAAAGGAAGGGGAGTTTACGAGTGCGCTTCGTGGTGCGACGAAATATCATTTCACCGGCAGGGGAGAACTCATAATCGAAACAGAGACTCCAAGCGGCATGGATGTCGACCCAGTGGCTGGAGTAATGACGTTTAAATAAAGACGAGGATAAAAACCACCCCCGAGAATTCGCTGAATTCTCGGGGGTGGTTTTGTGTAAATTGACAAAAAATACTCAAAGAGGCAGTATGAACAAAGGTTGGCTCTTTGAATTTTGAGGGCTCATCATCGTCTAAATCTATAGGAGGGTTTGTTATGAAAAACAGATATCCGTCTAAAAAGGATAAGATACCTTTGCACAAGCGTCTCTCGTTTCTGATTATCCGCGACGTCATCATCGTACTCTTTATTCTCGAGTTGCTCGCGGCGATTGTGCCTGACCTACCGCACTTCCTCAAGGTTGTCGCGGTGGTGGTTGCGGTGCTTGCTGGGGGGACCCTTGTTTCCGTTAGTATCTGGGCGTCAATGATGGTGGGGCTCAATCCTCGTGGTTCACCCTCGACGCCGTTAGGACAGCTTGATGGATTAATCTGTTTTACTCTGTTTCTTGTCTCGCTGTTCGGAGCATTTTGGGAACCAGTCCCTCAACCCGTTCTCTGGGCCAATGTCCTGATCTTGTTTCGCTGGCTCCTC
This sequence comes from Minisyncoccota bacterium, assembly GCA_023229865.1. Taxonomy (GTDB): domain Bacteria; phylum Patescibacteriota; class Minisyncoccia; order Phycocordibacterales; family UBA1550; genus UBA1550. Next base: position 39,611 of record JALNYL010000001.1, on the reverse strand, counting down.
GATGTTGTTTTGCAGGAGCGACGTAGTAGGAAAAAAGTGCGTACTGACGCAGACTGTCCTGACAAAATCGAACCACCCACAAGAGGTGCATCATGAGCCCCGATTCCAAAAGAAAACAACGCGACTTGATCAATATCATTATTGCGGGAAGTTTGATTGCGCTCTTTGTGGTCATTCTTGTTTTCGAGCTCGCGGTTGCTCTTCGCTACGAAGGGACGAAAAGTCTTGATGGCGAAATGATGCTCCTCGGCTTCGTGATGTGGCTCTACACCGTGGCACATCGCGTAAAAAGAGAAGAACGACCTTTGTCGCAGACGAAAACATCCGAGCTACTCTTTGATGCCGCATGGCTGATAATGTTCGCGCTCTCGTGTCTGGGCCTGATGATCAAAGGGTTTGTCACTGTTGCACTCTGGTGCAACGTCGTCATCGCTCTGTATTTCTTGTATCGTGTTGTGCGGGCGAGTTTCTCGCGCTGGGGGATCAAATCACTTTTCCCTCCGCCGAAAGAGTGACCGACACAACCTTCATAAACGCTTTGCCGGCCCCGGCGAAGCGTTTTTTCTTTTGTCTACACCTTGATTATTGAGGAATTTTCACGTAGCATTGGAAAAGAATGTTGTTGTTTTCACCCTGGCAGGTCAATTGAAATGGAGGCAATCATGAGCATAAAGATGCAACCGTTTGTGTTGCAGCATCAATGTTTACGATTTGCGGCCATTGCATACCAGGCCGCTCTAGGACTCGAACTTGTTCTTAAAAAGAAGAAGCTCCCATCGAATTATTGCGGAGTATTTTCTCAAGCTTCAGCACTTTGCAGGGATATTGTTGAAAATCTGTATTATTCACAGAGCGACAGCATCAACCCTCACACGGTGCAGGTCTTGAACGGTTCCGATGCCGCGCTCTGGTTTTATAGCCTCATACGATGCCACCCGAAAATTTATAAAGGGCTTGAGTCATATGAAGATATCCTGTCTATCAGTGAAGTCCTCGAACTCTTTGCGACTGATCCTAATTCTCGCAAACGCTCTACCGTGGCAAGTATCCGCGCAATAAAAGGGTTCTTCTCAGCGCTCTGTGATGCTGTCACTGAAGAGTTTCGCAGGGAGGGTGTGGCTGGCGAGCTCGACTTTACTGCATTCCACGAAGTGAGCAATTCTGCTCATTGATTTATAAACCGCCTTCGGCAACGAAGGCGGTTTTTTTGTTTCTCTCCCCTCGAATAAAAATAATAGTAGTAATAAAAGTGCGACCGCACTCTTATTACTACTTTTTTGTTAACCCCTTTTCTTCTTTGAAAATAATAGATGGTTTGCTATTATAATGAGCACTATGGCAATAACATACACAATTGATAACGATGAAATCCGCGGTTGGATAGAAGAGCGCGGTGGCGTCCCTGCGGTTCTTAAAGGGGCTGTCGAGGAAAGTGGGGAAGAAAGTGCTGATATGCTTCATATCTCATTTGACCCCAATGATTCAAATATGGAGGAAATGGATTGGGAGGAATTCTTTGAGCGTTTTGAAAACGAAAACCTCGCACTCGTATACGATGATGCAGCTACGCAGGACGAAGAGCATGATTTTGAGCTTGTAGACCGATTCCGCGCACGCGATGAGTACGCTCCCGACGAGGAGCTCCCTGACTCTGGTGATGAAGATGTTATGCGTGAGAATACTGATTCGGACGATATGATGTAAAAAAAATTAAAACCCGCAATGCTGCGGGTTTTAATTTTTGTCATGCTAGAAATTCTGCTACAATGGTCGTATGACTGAATCCACAAAAACACTTCGCAAGGTCGCTATTTTCGACATCGACGGCACTATTTTCCGCTCGTCGCTCCTTATTGAGCTGGTAGAAATGCTTATCGAGCTCGGACTTTTCCCTTTGTCGGTACGCCAGGATTATGAAGACGAGAAGGTTGAGTGGCTTGAGCGCAAAGGGGATTATGAGTCGTATATTATGGCTGTCGTGAAGGTGTTTGTGCAAAACATCAAAGGTATGCCCTACACAGAGCTCCAGCGTGCCTCTGAGCTCGTGGTGGCTCGATATCGCCACCGCACATACAAATACACCGAGGAGCTCATCAAGGAGCTCAAGAAAGATGGCTACTTTCTCCTCGCTATCTCGCAGTCGCCAAAGACAACGCTCGATTTTTTCTGTAATGATGTTGGTTTTGATAAGACGTACGGGAGGATTTACGAGACTGACGAGCAAGGTCTTCTCACGGGAAATATTGTCGACGAGCCAGTCATTGCACTCAAGGCAAATATCGTTCGTCGTGCGTGTGAGAAAGAAGGTCTCACACTCGAAGGCTCAGTGGGTGTTGGTGATACAGAAGGAGATATTTCGATGCTTGAAATCGTTGAGCGGCCGATTTGTTTCAATCCTAATAAAAAACTTTATGACCATGCAATGAAGGAAGGATGGGAAGCAGTCATAGAGCGCAAAGACGTAATTCATAAACTTAACACAAAAGAAACAAATTAAAATTATGGACCCACTTAATGAACTTAAAACCGAAGGGGAGAAGATAACGCACGAAGTCCGCGAACGCTCGATGACCTACATCGCGGGTGGCCTCGGTATCGTCGTCGGTCTCGCGTGGAACGAAGCCATCAAAGCACTCATTGATTATTTCTACCCGCTTACGAGCGCAAACGGTATTTTCGCAAAGTTTTTATACGCGACGATTTTGACTGCGATTGTGGTTGTGGTAACGATGTACATCGTTCGCGCCCCTGAAAAGAAGTAGTGAATTAGGGTCTTGCGAAGGACCGCCCTTCGCAAAGGCAGTAATATCAAGGATATTTGCAAAATTTTCGAGTCTGTGTCATATTGCCTTTAGGTACATTACAAGGAGGAGGAAGTCATGGGAATCCGCAACCGTAAGGGTGTTTTGCGAAGTCTCATCATCGGTATCTTGGGTTATGGAGGTGATTTCATTTGCGCACTGCGTGCCGCACTGGCAGCTGTCCGCGACGGTGTCCGTGCCCAATATCCCGATGAAGCGAAAAAGGAGTTCAAAGAAATGGACCCGTAAGCCTCACTGCTTCAAACTAAAAACCGCTCGACATCGAGCGGTTTTTTCTTTTTACTCCATCACACTTTCGATAGGAACTTCGAGCGCTGCAAACGCTGCATTTTTGTGTACCATCCCTTTGTTGTCGATGAGAAAGTAGGGAAGTCCACTACGTTCAAGACGAGCAATAGCATCAGTCTTTGACAAAAGTATCGCAAGGGATGCTTCAGTATCGGCTTGTTCGCAAGTCGTTGCAACGACCGTTGCACTCGTGATTTCTGGGGCACTCTCTGGGGACTTCATATTTACGAGGTGTTGCCACTTCTTCCCTTTGTGCTCTCCGCCGGTCTGATATGTCCCTGATGTCGCCATACCTCTATTTTGGAGAGCGACCGCAGCGACAATCGCGTTTGGATTTTCTGGTGACTGTACGGCGATGTTCCAGGGAGTGTTGTTTTCAAAAATTCCTGCGGTAAAAATATCTCCCCCTGCATTTATCATAAACCCCTGCTTCTTGATATCGGTCATTTCCAAAACAGCTTTTCCTGCGACATCGATCGCCATACCTTTTACTACGCAAGCAGGCTCAAGGATCTGTCCTGGCTCGAGGCGGATGAGGAGTTCGCGATCATTAAACGCAAGGTCGCGATATGTGGCGATCGGCTCACGAAGGACGAAGTGCTCAGGAAGTCCGTAGCCATAAGAGGCAAGGACACCGCCCACTGATGGGTCAAATGCTCCGTCAGTCTCCGCAGCGAGCGCTACGCAACGTTTGATCACACGAAAGAGGTCAACAGAAACCTTGTGCCATGCGCCATTACTAGTATTGAGTCCCATGAGTTCGCTCTCTGGTTTGAAGCGACTGAAGCGCAAGTCATATTCTTTAAATATTGTTTCCGCTTTTTGTGTTGCTTGGTTGGCGTCTTGAGCGGAAAACCCGACCATAGTGATATGGACGGGAATCCCCATTGAATGAAACACGCGATGTTCTGTCATACGTAATTAGTCGTCCCACTCATCATCGTCATCCCATTCATCGCGCTCATCGTCGTGACCCTCGTCTTCGTACTCGTCATCGTCACGGTATGTGCGAGAGATTGATGGCTTTGCGGGTTGCTGTGTAGCTGTCCCTACTGCGCTTGGTGTTGGTGCGGATACGGTTCCCTGAGCGCTTGCCTTCGAGATAGCACTTTCGAGAGATGACTTGAAGGCGATACTTGCGTAGGTCGCTCCTGATACCCCCTGGATGTTGGCACTTCCTGCGGCGAGAGCTTGGTCAATAAGATATTGTTTCGCCTGAACAGAAGGAGGTGAGTTTGGAACCTGTGGCATTGTGACGGCAGTAATCTTGCCATTTGTGAAGGTCACCGACGCGACAGCGTTGCCCCACGGAGTCTGGTATGCGTTACCGGTGAAGGTACCTGATACTCCCGTAGTGTTAGTGGTTGTTTGCGCTACTGTTGTTGCTGCAGCTGGTGCAGGAGTTGAAGCTCCTGTGTTTGTTGCGGTAGTGGCGGTAGTTGCGGCTGCAGTGTTTGTCGTCGTTGTTCCTCCTTGAGTTGCAGCGAGAGCCAAAGCACTTTCGAGAGATGCTTTAAATGCGCGGCTTGTAATCGTCGCTCCTGAAACACCCTGAATGTTTGCATCTCCACTACGCAAAACCTGATCGATGAGATAATTCTTTGCTTCGAGAGAAGGAGGAGAGTCGGGGAGCTGAGGGATCTCCACTGAAACAATTTTGCCATTTTGTACCTTAATGAGCGTCGAGAGATTGCCCCAAGGGGTTTGAAATGTTTTGCCGTTTGCGCTTATTGTCTCTTGTGCGCCAGCGACTCTTGTTTTTGAAGGAGTTGTTCCATTTGCTATCTTCCCAGTCTCTCCTTCGTCAGGAGCCGCGGTTGTGCCGAGCGTGTCGCTATGTTTAACACGCTGAATACCGAGCACTACAATAATCACAGAAATACCCGTGAAAAAATATACGAAGAATTTCTGTAAGTTTTTTTGGAAAGATGCCATTGTTAAATTTGAATTAATTAAGATTTTAAAGGCTTACCATATTGAAGACGGCAGAAGTCCTAAAATCTTTCACACCATTAATCATCCCACTCATTCTCTCCTTCGTCATCATCACGGTATTGGCGGGGAACAGAAGGTTTTACTGCTCCTGCTGTTTGGGCACTAGTAGTTGTATTGGGGGTGATGGTTTGCCCCTGGGCTGCTGCTTTTGCGATAGCACTTTCAAGAGACGATTTGAAAGCGAGGCTTGTGTAGGTCGCCCCTGAAACACCCTGGATATTGGCACCGCCCGCCTTGAGAGCTTGGTCTACAAGGAATGGCTCTGCGTACACAGAAGGAGGAGAGGGTGGGATAGAAGGCATTTTAACGGCGATCACTTTTCCGTCTTTTACGGTCACCGAAGCAAGTGCGCTACCCCATGGAGTTTGGTAGTTATCTCCTGCGATTGTGGTCGCTCCCTGAGTGTCTACGGGGGCCTGCGGTGCAGGCTGTGGCACCTCAGCGGTCACTACTGGCTTCTTGATGCGAGAGACGCCCATCACAACCAAAATAAGCGAAATAGCCGTAAAAAAGAATACGAGAAATTTCTGAATATTTTTTGAAAGAAAGGAAATCATGATTATATTGCTTCAAACATTTCGCGAACTTTTGTGCGGATAAAGAACCACCAACCCAGGAGGAAAACGAGTTCACCAAGGTAGAGCCCTGCGAGAGCAAATGCAAAACTTCGCGTCTCGCGCTGAATCCCTGATTCTGACTTCATGAGAACGTAGTGCTTGTTGGGATCAGAGTAAACAAGAAAATCTTGGTCACCAATAGATGTTTCGTAAAAACCAACACGAGTTTCTCCCTGTGTTCGGAGCGCGATGATATCTTCGGGGAGATTTATAGTTTGTTCTGGCTTGGTAATGTCAGGGACGGGGAGCGTCGCAGCGTAATTGCTGAGTTCGGTGCGAAGGTCATTGCTCTCTACCCAGTGGAGTGCCCACAAGACGACACCATTCAAGAGAAGAAGTGCAAGAAGCACTACGACTCCATATCTTCGTACTTCTCCCAATCCTCTGTTTATTACTTCTTCTTGTGTTCCCATAATAGTATGTATTAATTGATATTTATAAATTATAACGTTTATCCAAACTTTTGCACAAAGATCTGCTTTTCAGGGACACCGACTTTCTCAAGGGCGGCGAGTACCCCCATGGTCATCGGGGGGATCCCGCAAATGTAAACATCGCTCTTACGCATAAGGTCGGGGTTTTGCGTGATGTGGTCGGTCACGTACCCGTGCGCGCCCTTCCAGTCAGGGTCGGGATTTGAAAGTGTTGGGCAAAAGGTGAATGAAGGATTATTGCGCGAAAGCTCCTCAAGCTCTGCCTTAAAAGCGACGTCCCCCTCCTTTGGTGAGCCGAGATAGAGCGCCACGTCGACACCTTCTCCTATTGCCTCATCTATCATGCGGCGAAAGGGCGCGACTCCTGTCGATGTTGCAAAAAATACTTTTGAACGGCCTGTGCGGTAACGATAAGGGAAGTCATCATAAGGTCCATAGCAAACCACCTTGTCGCCATCTTGTGCATCACGGAAAAAACGTGAGCCACAGCCGCCACCCGAAAAGCTCACGAGGAGGGTGAAAGATTGTTTATCGGCGAGCGCTACTGAGTATGCGCGCGGTACACACCCCCATGTCATCGGTTGAACGTAGCTTCCAATAGGGAATGGTGTTTCGACTGGCTCAGGGAGTGCGATGGTTACTTTTTGAATACGAGACCCAATACGCTCAGTATCAACAATCGTCCCTTCGAAATGTGGCGCTTCTGCGAACCAGTGTTTTATTGTTTTAGAAATAGACATAAAAGACAGAGCTGAAGAGCGCGAGGATAAAATGAACAAGAAGCATTCCAAATGCGAGCCAACCAAACCAGTGGTGGAATGGGGTGAAAGGGACCTGGAACTTCATAAAAAGATTGTAGTTGTATTGTTTGATCCACGCAGTGCCGACGAGAAGGAGGAAAATAAATCCTCCAATGATCCCCGTCCACCATACGAGTCCGAACCCTAAAAATGTTGTCATTGTTGTCATTTGATTTTGTGGCGTACTATTTTATGACGTAGGAATTTATTTTTCTTACGCTTTTGTCTATGGCTTCATAGTAACACTAGATGTCCGGGGGTGCAAAATAAAACTCCCCGCACCGAGTCGGTGAGGGGAGTGGATCATCAGCGATCTTCTTCGGGGAGGCCAGAGCACAGGGATGCTTCGTGGTTCTCTGCGTCTTGACGAATTTGCTCATACGGGCGACCGAGGAAAAGTTCCAACTGTTGCGCGGGGGCTTTCTCGATAGTATTGTCTGTTGCAGGCTCGTTCAAAAGACTCATTTGTCTTTGCACGGCTTTCTTTCTGCGAACTTGGCCACTCCTTCTCCCGCATTCGGAAAGTACAAGTTTTTTAACCTCGTCGAGTTCACTCTCAAGAACATCATTTTCTGTACACACCGTGCGCACAATTTGATTTGGGCGCACACCAGCTGAGCGGGCCCTGCTTGCGGTTAATGTTGCAAGCTTGAAAATATCATGCACGATATACCTCCTTCTGTAATGATCAACTGCAAATACTATAGCACATTTTGATGCAAAAAGCAATAGTATGTGGTGTTTGAGGAATACTAATCCTCAGGAAGCGTTTTCCTAAGGAGCTCTTCGCGAACCTCCGCTTCTTTGCGCATGAGCGGAGTAATTACGAAATTATCGTTTTGGGTTTTGTCGCCCGACTGCCTGTCGGCAACCTTCTTTAAAATTTCTTCTTGTTTTAAGATTGCATCACGTTTTTGTTCCTCAATCTCTTGTGGCGTCATATCATAAACTGGTTTAAATTTTTCTAGTGACATGTTGGTTGTAACCCAATGGTATCACAGTTTTTTATCAAGAGACAGCATTTTTGCAGTACGCGCAACTTGTGATAAGATGTGCCCATACGAATTTAACTTTTACACTCATGGCAAATCATCAAATGTACCAAAACGCAATCTTCTGGATCGAAACAGAAAAGATTAAAGCAAACCCATTTCAACCGCGTAAGGAATTTGATGAATACAAACTTCGTGACCTCGCAGACTCGATCAAGCAGTACGGTATCCTTCAGCCACTCGTCGTAACACGTCGTGAGATTGAAAAGCCAGAAGGTGGACTCGCCGTAGAGTACGAGCTCATCGCAGGAGAACGTCGCCTCCGTGCTTCAAAGATTGCTGGGCTTTCTCAAGTCCCTGTACTCATTCGCATTGGCGAAGAAGGAAAGGAGGAAGAAGATAGAATGAAGCTCGAGCTCGCAATCATTGAGAACCTCCAGCGTGAGGACTTGAACCCTATCGATCGCGCAAAGGCATTTCAGCGTCTTGCAGATGATTTTGGTTTCAAGCATGTGCAGATCGCGGCAAAGGTAGGCAAGAGCCGTGAGTATGTTTCAAATACACTTCGTCTCCTCGCCCTTCCTGAGGAAATGCAGACAGCGCTCGCTGAACGCAAAATCACCGAGGGTCACACACGCCCCCTCCTCATGCTTTCGGGTCGCGCAGAGGAGCAAAGCACACTTTTTAAGGAAATCATTTTCAAGAAGCTCAATGTTCGCGAAGCAGAGCGCATCGCACGACGTATTGCAGTTGAAAAGGTACGCAAGCCCGATCGTGGTTTCGACCCTGAAATTCTTGAGTTTGAGGCTGAGCTCACTGAGCGCCTTGGTACACGTGTGCAGATTGAAAAGCGTGAAGTCGGTGGAAAGATTGTTATCGACTTTTTCTCAAATGATGACGTGCGCAACTTCATGAAGCGTTTGCATGCAGAAATGCAGACCACAGCGTCCGCTGTTGCGGTGCCACCACTTGGGGAGACGGTTGCTGAGGCAGCGCGAGAGGCGCAACCAGGAGAACTCGCAGAGGCAGGAGAGGAGAAGGCGATGGAGCAGGATCCTGATGAGGATATTTACAACGTAAAGAATTTCTCGATTTAGTAGGGTAACCCAAAAGGGCGCGTCGCTTCGCGATGCGCCCTTTTTGTTATGTGTTTAATTCCCTCCGAAAAACTTTTGTGCGAGGGTCCCGATCGAACTCGTTTTTTCGAGGTAGGTGCGGATGTGTCTCTTAGCGAGCGTGGTCTTCGCGTGTTCGAGCCACTTACGCTTTGGGCACGCACTTTCTTTTGTTTCGATTTCTACAATGTCGCCGCTCTTGAGCTTGGTTTCAATCGACACAAGTTTGCCATTTACCTTTGCGCCCGAGAGGTGATTGCCGATGTTTGAGTGGATGGCATACGCAAAGTCGATTGCACTTGATTCTTCAGGAAGGTCGATAACGTCGCCTTTTGGTGTGTAGACGAACACGCGATTCTTAAAGAAGTCCATCTTGAGGTTCTCCATAAATTCCTCAGACCCCGCAACTTCTTTTTGCCATTTTGCGAGCTCTTTAACCCACGCAAGCTTTTTGTCGGTCTCGAGAGGGATACTGCCACCTTTTTCTTTGTAGGCGAGGTGTGAAGCGATACCGTACTGTGCCTCTTCGTGCATTTCTTTGGTACGAATCTGTACTTCGATAATACCGCCATCGCCACGGAAAATCGTAGTGTGGAGGGAGCGGTAACCGTTGTTTTTTGGGATTGCGATGTAGTCCTTGATACGTCCTGAGACGGGTCTCCAGTGTTTGTGGATCACGCCCAGTGCTCGATAGCAATCTTCAACAGTCTCGACGATAACACGCACCGCGAGGATGTCGTACACTTTGTCGGGGTCCATGTCTTTGCGCGCGAGTTTCTTCCAGAGACTGAAAAGATTTTTTACACGGAAGTCCACGCGGGCATGCTTGAGGCCGTTTTCTGCAAGCTCTTTTTGGATTGAGCGGTGAATCTTTTCCGCATATTTTTCATCAGTGATGCGCTTGTGCTTGATGATAGAAAGTACCTGCGTGTGTTCCTTTGGGTATGCGTAAGGGAACGCAGCGTCTTCGAAGACGGCTTTCCATTTTCCCATACCGAAACGATCAGCGAGGCGCGCGTGGATCTCGAGTGTTTCAAGTGCGATGCGCGCGCGCTTTGCCTCGGGGACGTGTTCGAGTGTTTGGATATTATGGAGGCGGTCAGCGAGCTTGATCAAGAGTACGCGGATGTCGTGTGACATTGCGATGAAAAACTTACGCAAACTTTCTACGTGTCGCTCTACGCCGTGATAGCGGAGCTTGCCGAGCTTGGTCACACCCTCGACGAGCGTGAGGACTTCCTTACCAAATTCTTTCTCCATTGTTTCCGCAGTCACACCTGCGTCTTCTATCGTGTCGTGGAGGATACCAGCAGCAACAGTCGCCGCATCAACATGAATACCTGCGAGATTTGCACCTACGTGTGCGACGTGATTGAAATAGGGTTCACCCGAGTAGCGCTTCTGTCCTTCGTGAGCTTTTTCTGCAAACGCGTAAGCCTTTTGAACAAGCTCGCGGTCAGCCTTGCTTGGCTCCTTCATGAGCTTGATGATTTCTTCTACGGTTGGATATGAAGGGTGAGTCATATTCACATATTATGGGAAGAGCGCTTGAAAAGCAAACGCTCCATTTGCGCGGGGCGCAAATGGAGCGAGTTAATCAAATTTGGAAACATGCATAAAGAGCAGTGGGGTGCACGGAATAATGTTTTTGGTACCCCCATGGGCGCCAGAACTTGCCGACTTTGATATCTGTATTGCTTTGGCAGTCTTTGATTGCTTCAGTGTCACCTTTGTTTGCCTTACGGGCAAGCTCCTTAAGTTGTTGATAACGTGCTGATGCTACTGGGTCGGGTGTCCAGATTTTATGCAGCATTACAATACCAATCGCGACGAAAAAAGAAACGACACAAACCAAAACAATTACAACGGCCATTTCGAACATAGTTGCCTCCTCAAAAAAGAAATGTGTCTGAGGGAAGACTATCCTTTTTGAGTCGATTCGTCAAACTTACTATTTTACATTTTTAAATATTTATGGTTTAATCGATTTAGCAGTAATTTTGAACCTTTTAGAGGAGATTAGTTATGAATTACGATGGTTATTTCTATGTTCTCGTCGTACTCCTGGGTTTGGCCGCCGGCGTCCGCTATCTGCTTGCGAACTTCCGCTGCAAGAAATGCGGTAGCTGGAAATCCGAGGTGGATCCGCGCTTCGAAATCAGTAATCAGGGCCCGCATGAATATGTGCGGACCCGGTACTGCAACTCTTGCGGTGAGGAGATCGTGGATGTTGCGCGTGTCGAAGTCACTCGTGTCAACAACAAGGATGAGTAGGCAGAGAAGCCTGCCAAACAAAAAGCCGCACATGTGCGGCTTTTTTTATTCGGGCTACTTACTTTGCCTTCTCTAGTTTATGCGGATTATGATTTGGACAAAGTTTATTACTACATCTTTCGGGGATAGTTTTCGTGCCATCCATCATGAGTGCGCCACACTCGCCGCCTTCGAGTTTTGGATACTTGCAGTAGTTGCCAGTTGGTCTTGCCTTGATTGCATTCTTGCAGTCGGGGTAGCTCGTGCAACTATAAAAGACGCCGAAGCGGCCTTTGCGCTCAGTCATAAATCCTTTTTTGCACATAGGGCAGGGGACACCTGTGTGATTGAGGAGCGCTGCGGTCTCGTCTTTTTTAATAAACTTACACTTTGGGTAAGCTCCACAGGCGATGAATCTTCCGAATCGTCCGTCACGTTCGAAGAGATTTGATTTGCCACACTTAGGGCAAAGCTCTCCTGTGTCGCGCGGGCCTGCAAGCTCGGTGCCGTCAATCATTCGTGCGCCGTCACAATCAGGATAGTTTTTGCACGAAAGGAATTTCCCGTTCTTTGAAAGTTTGATAACCATCGAGCTGTTACACTTTGGACACTTGTGCTGTGGGTCTGCGTCGCCAAGAGTCGTCTGCTTGTCGAGCTTATCTTTTGCCTTGAGATCTTTGGTGAATGGTCCGTAAAATTCTTTGAGCACTTTCACGTACTCGCGGTCGCCGTTTGCGATATCGTCGAGCTTGTTTTCCATCTCTGCGGTGAAGGTGTCAGAAATATAATTTGCAAAATGTTCTTCGAGGAACGAGCTCACCACGTCGCCCGTGTCGGTAGGTTTGAGAGCTTTGCCGTCTTTGGTCACATAGCCACGGTCTTGGATAGTTTTAATGATGGATGCGTAGGTAGATGGACGACCGATGTCGCGCTTCTCAAGCTCCTTAATGAGCCCTGCTTCTGAGTAGCGAGCAGGTGGCTCGGTAAACTTCGCCTCGTCATCAAGTGAGAGGAGAATGAGCGATTCACCCTCAGTAACTTTGGGGAGCTCAACATCCTCACCACGTGAGTCAGGGTCAGCTGCGAGCCAGCCAGGAGTAATGACACGTGAGCCGGTCACAGAAAAATTAGGTATCAAATTCTCACGGACGTTTGCGAGGACCGTCGTTCTTGCGAGACGAGCATCAACCATTTGTGATGCGATAGTACGTGCCCAGATGAGACGATAGAGCTTTTGCTCCTCGGGATTCATACCGAGATTATCCTGACTCATATCGGTAGGACGAATAGCTTCGTGCGCTTCCTGCGCATTCTTGCTCTTCGTCTTGTATACGCGAGCCTCTACAGACTGTGGTCCGTAGCGCTTTGATATTTCAGAGAGGATTGCTCCGGTCGCATCCTTTGAAAGGGTAGTACTGTCCGTACGCATATAGGTGATGAAACCTTTTTCGTAGAGCTTTTGAGCGATACCCATCGTACGTGATGGTGCGAAGCCAAAGCGAGATGAACCAGCTTGCTGGAGAGTAGACGTGATGAACGGCGCCTTTGGTGAGCGGCCTACTTCACTTTCTTTTACTTCGCGCACAACCCATTGATTCTCGCGACCAATCTTCAAAATGTTTTTTACAATTGACTCATCACGAGGCTCCTCGGTGCAGGCGAGCTCGAGTTCTGCGCCACCCTTTGTTTTGACCTTTGCCGTAAGTGACCAGTATGCCTCAGGTACAAATGCGCGGATCTCACGCTCACGCTCCATGATGATACGGAGAGCAGGGGACTGTACACGACCAGCCGAAAGTCCATAGCGAACTTTTTTCCAAATGAGTCCCGAGAGATCGTATCCTACGAGTCTGTCGAGTACGCGACGAGCCTCCTGTGCTTTCACGAGGTTGGCATCAATATCACGTGGATGCGCGATGGCTTCTTCGATAGCGCTCTTGGTGATTTCGTGATACGTAACACGCTTCGGGTTTTTGAGCTTACAGGCTTCTTTGATGTGCCATGCGATAGCTTCTCCTTCACGGTCGGGGTCGGTTGCAAGAAGCACCTCACTTGCTTTCTTTGCGAGCGAGTCAATCTCATGCACGACATCAGCCTTACCTTTTGAGATTTCGTAAAATGGAATAAAGCCACCGGGAATATCGATAGCTTGTTTGTTGCTCTTAGGAAGGTCGCGGATGTGTCCAACAGATGCCTTCACGACGTATTCATCGCCCAAATATTTCCCAATAGTCTTCGCTTTTGACGGTGACTCGACAATGAGGAGTTTGTATGATTTGGTTGCCATTGAAACTAATTAGTACTATAGAGTGATTATTTTTGCAAATGGGGATAAAGAAAAACCCCTCTGTAGACTTTCGTCTTACAAAGGGGTTTGTTGGGTAACTGATGTTGGTCAGTATGGCCGGTCTCGTTCTTTCTTGAGTGCCATTGCGACGTCCATCCATGCGGCCGCAGAGGCCAGAAGGATAGTTCCTGCGATGATTATCAGCACCATTGCTTTTGTGCTGGGGGCGTATGTAACAGCCACCAGAATCAAGGCAATGACGAGAACGAGGGACAAAAGAAACTTTCCGAAACGGTTCATTTTCTGCTCCTTATGAAGGTTCAATGACATTCACAGTAAGTTACTGCGATTCCGTTACAGGATAGCACTTATACTGTGCTTTGTCAAGTTTTAGTATGCCTATTTTGCGCGCTCAATTTTCCCCAAACGCTCCTGAATCACGCCCTTGATTTCGAGGACGGTTAAGACTGAAAGTGTGTCGGCGGAAGGCGCATCGATCGATGCAATAATCTCTTCGCGTTCGCGTGGCTCATCTAATAGTATGAGCACCGCTTGTTCCTCTGGTGTGTACATAGTGAGATCGAGCGTGCCGAAAGATTGCTCGACGAAACCAATCTCCTCAAGCAAATCCTTCGCACACGTGATAGGGGCCGCGCCTTGTCGCAAGAGACTGTTGGTACCTTTTGACGTTGCGGAGAAAATGGGACCAGGAACCGTGAATACATTTCTACTGTACTCGGTGGCGAGGCGCGCAGTAATGAGTGTGCCAGACTTTTCTTCGGCCTCAACAACGAGTACTCCTTGGCAAAGGCCCGCCATTATTCTGTTGCGCTGTGGGAAGCTCCACGTAGTCGCGCGGAAGTCTGGTTCGTATTCAGAGAGTAGTGCGCCACCGTTTGCGACTATCTCGCGTGCGAGGTTTACATGCGTGCGGGGATAGATGACCGCCGGGTCGAGTCCTGAGCCAGGGACTGCGACCGTCGGAAGTCCTGCATCGAGTGCTGCACGATGTGCGATACCGTCGATACCCATGGCGAGCCCCGAGACGATACAAATAGGATAACCAGTGAGACCTGCGATGATACGCTCGACAGCTTCACGACCGTAGTTGGTGTATTTGCGTGAGCCAACGACGGCGAGGTAATAAAACTGAGTAGGGTCAGGAAGTTCTCCGGCCACAAAAAGATTCTTGGGAGGCTGTGGAATCTCAAGAAGCGCAGGAGGGAATTCATCCTTTGAGAGTGTACTAATAGTATATGAATGTGCGCTACTCATAATTCTGTATATTCTATCATACTTTATTTTTGGTCGCTGCTGAGGTATACTTCCAGTACTATGTTAGACATTAAATTCATTCGAGAGAACGCTGAGCTCGTAAAAAGCGCGGCAGAAAAGAAAAACGTTGCTTTTGACGTTGCCGAGCTTTTGGCGGCAGACGACACTCGTCGTGTCCTCCTCGCAGAAGTAGAGGCAATGCGCACCAAGCAGAACGAAATCGCACAAGCGGTGCCTCGCGCTACCAACCCTGAAGAGCGTGAAAAACTCATCAACGAATCAAAGTCTGCAAAAGAAATTCTCGGAAAGAAAGAAGAAGAGCTCGCAGAGATAATGAAAACTTGGTATGGGCTCATGGTCCAGGTGCCAAATATTCCTGACATGTCAGTGCCTGAGGGCAAAGAGGACTCGGACAATGTCGAGGTACGCACATGGGGCACGATTCCAACATTTGATTTTACCCCCAAGGATCACATCGAGCTTTTTGAAAAGCATGGGATGGCAGACTTCGAGCGCGGGACAAAAGTCGCAGGTTTTCGTGGCTATGTTTTGAAGGGCGACGGCGCACGTCTCGTGTTCGCGCTTTCCCAGTTTGTTCTCAATGAGCTCACTGCCGAAGGTTTTGAGCCAATGATCGTCCCATCACTCGTCCGCCGCGCACCACTCACGGGGACCGGATTCCTCCCACAAGGAGAAGAAGATCTCTATAAGACACAAGACGGCGATTTCCTTGCCGGGACAGCAGAGGTCGCAACGATGGGCTATCACATGGATGAAATTTTGAATGCATCAGAACTTCCTAAAAAATACATTTCATTCTCATCAGCATTTCGTCGCGAGGCGGGAAGTCACAGCAAGGATACCAAGGGTCTCATCCGCGTGCACGAGTTCTTTAAATGGGAGCAGGTGATTCTCTGTGAGGCAAGCCACGAAGAAAGTGTGAAGTTCCATGAGTACCTCACCAATAACTCTGAGAAGCTCATGCAGAAGCTTGGTATTCCATACCACGTAGTGTTGAACTGCGGTGGCGACCTCGGACTTGGGCAGGTCAAGAAGTATGACATCGAGGCATGGGTTCCTTCACAAAACACCTACCGCGAGACACACTCAGCTTCGTATTTCCATGACTTCCAGACACGTCGTTTGAATATTCGTTATAAGGATGCTGAAGGAAAGATGCGTTTTGCGCACTCTCTCAACAACACTGCCATCGCGTCTCCGCGTATCCTCGTTCCTCTTGTTGAAAACTTCCAGCAGGCAGACGGCAGCATCATCATCCCTGAAGTCCTCCGTCCTTACATGGGAGGAAAAGAAAGAATCGGGTAGCACTTTTTGTTTGCAAAACTATTAGATGGAACGACTCTCTCATACAATCAGCCGCGTTCGAGAGGATTTTGGGGCATGGCTCCGAGTCGCGATTATTCTCGGCGTTCTTTCGTTTCTCTTTTTTGTTGCAGGTGGTGGAGTCTCTCATAATAAAAAGTGGCAGATCAATCAGATAAATGTTACCGGGACCGATGCGGGTACGGCCGATCTCGTACGCTCGCTTGTGCGACAAAAACTTGAAGGGAATTATTTTTTTGTGTACGCACGCAACAACAGTTACCTCTATCCAAAAAGAGAAACAGAAGGGATGCTCCTCGAAACATTTCCGCGCATGAAGAGCGTTTCCGTGGCGCGTGCGGGTGAGCATACGATTGCAGTGACGATTGTTGAGCGTGAGCCGTATGCGCTTTGGTGTGGAGAAAAATATCGCCCCGAACTTTCTTCGTACCCCGAGTGTTACTTTATTGATAGCGACGGTTACGTCTTTGATCGCTCGCCGGTTTTCTCGCGTGGTGTGTATGTCGTGGTGTATGGCAAGCTCATTGAGAAGAACGAAGGCGAAGCGTTGCGCGGACGTGTTCCCTTGGCGCGGTTTGTAACAGCGGATACGTTTTCGATACTTGTTCGCGAAAAAATCGGTAAGCCATTTCAAATTGAATTAAAAGATGACAGCGAGCAGAGCGTTGCGGTGCTGTCGAGTGCAGAGTATCCATTTCTTGCGGAGGTTGTACTACGTTTTAAAGACGACGCAACGCCAGAAACATTGGTAAAAAATATTCTCGCAGCGCTCCCGGTGCAGTTCCCCGGAAACGTCACCCCTAAGAAAAAACTTCTCTACATCGATATGCGTTTTGGGAATAAAGTAATCTTCGGTTTTGAAAATTAAAAAGAGGCGCATCATGCGCCTCTTTTGATTATGTTACAAAATATTTTGGATACTGAACAAAAGATCTAATTATTTCTTTGCGAAATTTTAGACCAAAAGGAAAGGGGACACGGTATACCTCGGCACCATGTGCGAGAGCAATAAACCCTTCATCGACGCCGTCCTTATTAATGCTGACGACTTCGATTTCAATACAAGCGACAAGTTCCCAATTATTGATGTCATTCTTTACAGCCTTAACATATAATCGCTTTATGAGACAGTCTTTTGGGTCGTCACCACACTCTTCTGAGCTGTTCATTATTGCGACATCAAAACCTTTGAGGTATCTACTTCCAATTCGTGCGTCCATGATATTCTCCTTGGTACTAAATAAACTTTATTCAGCCTACCACATGTAATTGTAAAGTCTATGGCATTCATCGTATTTTTTATGTTAGAGTATCGGCTATGAGTAATAACTCGCAAAAACCAATTATGGGATTTTGGGCAGAGCTCAAAAAGCCGTTTTTTGTATTGGCGCCAATGGCCGACGTGACGGACGCTGCTTTCCGTCAGATGATTGCAAAATATAGCCGCCACGGAGAGGAAGGTGGTGGACCAGATGTCTTTTGGACTGAGTTTGTTTCAGCCGACGGTCTTTGTAGTCCAGGGCGTGACATCATCAAACGCGACCTTGAGTTTAGTGATCGCGAACATCCTATCGTGGCACAAATCTTTGGTTCAACACCCGAACACATGAAGAAGACCGCTGAGCTTATCAAGTCACTCGGCTTTGATGGTATTGATATTAATATGGGTTGCCCCGACAAGAGTATTGAGAAACAAGGAGCTGGTGCGTCAATGATGAAGACGCCTGAGCTTGCAAAGGAGTGTATTCTCGCGACCATGGAAGGCGCAGGAGGACTGCCAGTGTCCGTGAAGACACGTGTTGGCTACAACAAGGAGAATCTTGATGAGTGGATCACGACTATTCTCGAGACCAAGCCTGCGGTGATCACCGTGCATGCACGCACACGCAAGGAGCTCTCGCTCGTCCCCGCACAGTGGGATTATGTTGCGCGTGCAAAGAAACTTGCAGAGGGAACTGGCACACTCATTATCGGTAATGGTGATGTGCAGAGTCTTGCTGATGGCAGAGATAAGGCGTATGCGACAGGAGCTGATGGTGTGATGGTCGGCCGAGCAATATTTGGCACGCCATGGTTCTTTGATCACAACCGCACGACGTTGCCGACGATTCGAGAGAAATTTGAAATACTCATCGAACATACAAAGCTCTACGAGAAGCTCCTCGGCGATATTAAAAATTTTGCGATTATGAAGAAGCATTACAAGGCGTACGTACACGGTTTTGACGGGGCGAAAGATTTGCGCGTAAAAATGATGGATGCAAAAAATGCCGATGAGGTGGAAGCTATTGTGCGAGAGTTTCTTAAGGAGTTTGGGCACATAAACTAGTTTTGACCGCGCCTCCTCAGTGTGGTAGTGTTCGTGTAGACAAATTGTGAAAGGAAGGTGTGACATGACGTTTTTCGCAAAAGCACTTTTGGTTGCATTCAAGCCAGACCTATCTGGTGCATCAAAGTCCCTTTTTCTTCTGGAACTCGCAGGGAGGAAAGGTCATCGTGACTCAAACAGATATGTTCTGTACCAGTATTCTGATGAGTTCCCCTGTGCAGGTCGAATCGTGTTTGCTCACTCCATAAGTAGAGAATATTCTGCTTCAGAATTTGAGTCGGCGGTCCAACTTTTTCACAAGGAATCCCACGAGCCATTTGATGTAAATTCGGACTTTTGGAATAAAACCACATCGTGGCTAAGCAGGTTCGTCCATATATATTTTGGCAAGGATGAATTGCGTGTTCCGAGAAACGCTTGGGTTCGACTTCCAACTCCGAGGAAACATTCGAGGATGCGAGGAAAGTATCGCAACCAAGACTAATGAAAACCCCGCACTTCGCGGGGTTTTTTCTTTGTGATATACTGTCTATTAACTACCACCATGTCATCCAATCTCGCGCTCTATACGAAATATCGACCAAAATCTTTTGAGGATGTGATGGGTCAGGAGCAGGTCATCAAGGCACTCCAGGGGGCTATCAAGACTGGCTCGATTGGGCACGCATATCTTTTTTCAGGTTCTCGTGGTACTGGCAAGACTTCTATTGCCCGCATCTTTGCGCGCGCTATTGGTACACACAATGACGATATTTACGAAATAGACGCTGCTTCAAATCGTGGTATTGATGACATTCGTGCTCTCCGTGATGCAGTGCACACCGTGCCGATGCATTCGCCCTACAAGGTGTACATCATCGACGAAGCACACATGCTCTCACGTGAAGCATTTCCCGCACTCTTAAAGACACTTGAGGAGCCACCAAAGCACGTCGTGTTTATTCTTGCGACGACCGACGAAAACAAGATTCCTGAGACAATCGTTTCTCGTTGTCAGAGTTTCCGTTTTGAAAAACCATCACAGACGACGCTCAAGACTCTCGTTGAAGATGTCGCCAAAAAAGAAGGCTACACACTCGAGGCCGCCTCAGCAGAACTCATCGCACTTCTTGGAGACGGCTCGTTCCGTGACACGCTTGGTATTTTGCAAAAGGTTATCGCTTCATCGAGCGACAAAAAGATTTCTCATCAAGAAGTAGAAGTGATTACGGGCGCTCCTGACAATCGTCTCGTAAACGCTTTCCTCCACGCTATCGTTGCGCGTGATGTCGAGGCGGGGCTTTCGGCTCTTGCTACTGCGGTGGAGCGTGGTGTTGAAGAAAAAGTATTTCTCGATCTCCTCCTTCGCAAAATGCGCGCCGTGATGATGTATCGCTTCGTCGCAGAAGCGCGCAAGGCTATGCCTGCGGATTTCCCTACGGAAGATATGGAGCTTATTGAGAGTCTCGCAAAAGACGCAACCACCTCGCTCACATCGCGCGAACTCGCCGAGGTCCTCCGTGCGTATGAAAGCGTGCGTGTAGCAGTGGTGCCAGGGCTCGCATTGGAGCTTGCGCTACTCCGCATAGCAGGGAAATAGGTGTTTCAAATAAAATCCCGCCACATTTAATAAATGTGGCGGGATTTTATTTATTGCTGGGAGGCTAGGAATCGAACCTAGATTCACGGCTTCAAAGGCCGGTGTCCTACCATTAGACGATCTCCCAAAATGGTATAAATACTTGAGCAGAATACACCAAAAAGGCATATTCGCCAAGCGCTCCAGCCTGTGAAGAACAGTCCTTCTCGGGTTTATTTCTATAAATTATTGTAGAATGATACATATGCACCAAATCACACTCCATAAACAATGGGTTATTAAAGCGCCAGTTGAAGACGTGTTTAGGGTAATGACCGACTTTGAGAATTTGCCGAAGTATTTTCCGAAGGTTGCGGAGAAGGTTGATATCAAAAAGCTAGAAGGGGGTAATCTCGAGATACAAGCAACGGTAAAATCATTTGGGCGAGATTTCCAAGTGAAGATGAATACGCAGATTCTTCCTGGCAAGGGTTTCATTTCAGACAATGATAGTTATGAGTTTGGCACATCAGGTCACGAAGAACTTTTGCTATCTCCACACACAGAAGGTACGCTCATCGACTACACATATCAAGTATCGATTCACAAAACATGGTTGCGCGTCGTTGCTACGCCACTCATTCGTTGGTATTCAATGAAGTACTGGGAAAAGGCTGTTATCGATGAGCTCAAAAAAATTCTTGAGAAAAAACAGAATTAACACAACGTTAGTTTAAAATAATGCTTCGTGTTGGAATAGTTAACGAGTAGAATATATTTATGCAGCAAACTGATTTTGAACAACTCGTGATAGACGCGATAGATGCACTCCCTGAGGCGGGTAAAAAAGCGATGCGCAATGTCGCGTTTTTCGTGGAGCCAAAGGTTCGCACTGCCAAGGCAAATGAGGTACACATCACGCGCGATGAACTCCTCCTTGGACTCTACGAAGGCATTTCGCTCGCTGAACGTGGTGATTCATATTTTGGCGCACTTCCCGACAAAATAACTATTTTCCAAGAGCCAATCGAAGAGCTCGCGGAAGGCGATAGTGAAAAATTAAAAGAACTCGTCTTTGATGTTGTTCGTCATGAGGTGGGACACCATCTCGGTTTCAACGAACACGATATTCGCGAATACGACGCGGCACATGCGCGCAAATAGTCGTGCGGAATTGAACCATTGACCAAATATGCTATAGTGTTGGCTGGGAATTTGATAAGGCCATATCGGCCAAATCTTGTCTATTAGGTCTTTTTACGGAGGTGGAAAATGTCTCAACGAAAAAAGGTTGAAACGGAACAAAAAGGGGAAACGTCATGTGACGGCCTCGGGTTGTGTTTCGCGGTGTTCGTTATTCTGATGGCGATTGAGATATTGGTCGCTATCGGGAACTTCACGCCTTATCCTGAAATCGAGTTTGCGGCGAGGATTGCAGGGACGATTCTTGCGGCGATCACCGTGGTGCGCAATATCTATGAGCAAGTTTTTGTCTCGCAAGATCAGAGAACAAAAACTTTTGGTCGCTACGCCGGGGAGCTTCTCTTGCTAGGGGTGTCGCACATGTGGTTCTTTTTTCCGGGACTGGTGGCCGTATCGCATTGGGCCAACATCTTCATTGTTGCCAACTTCTTTTACGGGCAACCGCACAAAAAGTAACATCATAATAACGCCAGAGGCATTTGTCTCTGGCGTTTTTGTTTTTTCACAAAAGAGCTATACTAGATGCACTATGACAACAGAGACAAAAAACACAGAGGAATTCAGAATAAATGGCGGGGAAGTGTGGAACAAGATCAAGGAGCTTGTGCGTGCAGGCAATGTGCGCCATCTCGTTTTGAACAACAAGAAAGACGAAAAGATTTTGAGTATGACGGTGACTATCGCGGCCATCCTCGCGATTCTCGCACCACAGATTGTGGTTATCCTCACCATCATCGCACTTTTCTTTGGGTGTTCGATTGTAATAAAGAAAGACGAAGCGAAGCAGAATTAAACAAACCGTTTAATTAATAGCAAAATTAAATTACCCCCCAAGCGTACTTATTTATGCATGAACAAATAAGTACGCTTTTTTATGTTTGCTCCCCCGTAACAATAACATGCTATAGCATGTTATTGTTACGGGGGAAGAATGCGTGTATACTAATAATGATATGTTGACGAAGCCCGTAAAAACAAAAAAGCCAAATAGTTGGGTGCGTAGAAGTGATCTACAAAAGAAAATTCTCTTACTTCTGTATGGAGGGCTCGCTCTTGGTCTTACCCATAATCCAAAACAATACTTTAGGGTTGCGCGTGAAATGAATAAGGAATGGCAAAAGATCCACCGTAACTCCCTCAATCGTGCCATCCGTTCGCTCTACGAATCAAAACTTGTCGAAACGAAAGATAACCATGACGGTACATTAACTCTCGTACTCTCTAAAGAGGGCAAGCGTCTTGCTCTGACCTACGATATCCAAAATATGGGAATCAAAACCCCGGCAAAGTGGGATAGCAAATGGCGCATTGTGATGTTTGATGTTCCTGAGCGATATAAAAAGACACGCGAAGCACTTCGTATGCATTTCAAAAATATGGAGTTTTATGAGTTTCAGAAATCAGTCTTTGTGCACCCATATCCCTGTGCAAAAGAAATTGAATACCTCATGGAGTTTTACCAAGCGCGCAAATTCATCCGCCTCATCGTTGCAACAGAGATTGACAACGCGCTCGAGCTTAAACGACATTTTCACCTAAATTAGTGAGCACATACACGCCGTTGGCCCCACACAGGTTTGGTTTCCCTCTCCGTAACAATAACATGCTATAGCATGTTATTGTTACGGAGAGGGAAATGGGAGGACATGGACTAATAATAGCAGTGGATGGCGAAATTTGGGGAGATGGTAAGGGGGTGAGAAAGGTGGTAGCATAGAGGGAATATGGAAGGAATTTCGATGCAAAAAGCGCCAGTTTCGCAGGAGCGAAAAGAGTCAAAGAAGACCTCGTTTGAGAAATTGAACGAGGTGATGGCGCGTATGTCGCGCGAGGTGAATAGTATGGTGAAAGAGCAGTATGATATGGAAGCGCTCGTGGATGACGCTGGGCGTATTAGGGCTGAGCTCTATGCAAAAGAAGAAGGTGGTATCTATGAAGGTGCGGAGGTCGCGGACGATCAGGAAATCGTCGATGGGCTCGATAGACACAATAGTAGTGCCGATGATCCTCGTGTGCAGGAGTTTTATAAAAAAGAATACGGAGCCGACGGTACAGCAGAAGGCACGCTCGCGAAGTATCGTGAGCGCAAGGAAGCCGCAAAGAGTAACCAAGCCGAGGTGGCTATCACGGCGCTCCTCCACAAGATGCTCAAGGAGCGTTTCCTTGTGGTGCGTGCATCGACCTTCGACGACTACAAGCACGGCATGGACAACCTCATCCTCGACCGCGAGACCGGAGCGGTCATCTGCGCATTTGATGAAGTGATTCGCAACGAAGGCGACGCTGGCAAGACGCCCGTGAAGCTCGAGAAGATCAAGAAAGCTGCGCTCAAAGGTGGCAATGAAGCCAAGTACGGCATCGCGCTCAAGGACGACACGCTCGTGCGTAGTCGCTTGCGCAATGTGCCGGTCTTTTATCTTAGTCTCGAAAGCAAGGACTTGAACGCTCTCACGAATGACCTCACGAACGGCTTCGACAGCGACGCGACCGCGCTTGAACAAGCGCTCTTTGCCCATCTCGTGAACTCAATCAAAGAACAAAAAGATATTCTCGAAAAGCTCCCACTCCCACAGGTTATGAAGAATAAGTTGTCTGCGTTTGAAGAATCGTTGGGGGTATTGGAGGGGGTTGCTAGTAATTAATCATAATTATTTAAAAATGAGTGGTGGTTGCACTCATGGATGCTTTTGTGAGGGGAAGGATGTAGAAATATACAAACCTAGACAAAATCTAGATTTAATGTATAATACTGAGCAGTCTGAACATTCACAGGGAGAATTTAAATGACAGGAAATAACGATCGTCTCGTGGTGGCTGCCGCAATCGAAGGTCTCATCAGTGGGCAAGATTCTGGCGACAACGCCAAAATCATTATTGCCGCCTTCGACAATCTGAAACCAGCTTCAAACATCATCTCTGGTACATATACCAAGAAAGACAAAAGTGGTTCGACAAGCGGAATGACAAACGCAGGACAAGTTTCGTTTGATAACGACAATGAACGCGAAAAAAGCTTTGGCATTGAAATTTCCCGCATTGGGAAATGGAAGGTGTGGAAATCAAGTTTCGGTTCGAAGTCGGTAATTTCTTTCAAGCACTTTCTTTCAAACGGGATAAACACCTCTGAGAGAGATCGGGAATATTTTCTCCAGTACGATCGCAAGCTTAATCCAGTTGCTTTCGGCTATGAAGGTGAGCCAAAATTTTTGGTGAAGCTTGGCCCGATCTCATTTTATGCCGTACGAGATGTGGTCGTGTACGGCATGACTCGGAGTTTCCCACGCCTACTACTTGTGATGTAAAGTTTGTTCCTGTATATACCCAGCGTCTTGTGCGCTGGGTATTTTGTTTTTGAAATTACTTTTTGTGCTACAATAATCTATATGTTTGAATCATTCAGCAAAAAGGAAGCAACACCAAAAAGCTTTGAGGAGCAGTGGGAGAATCCTGAGCTTACTGTTCTCTCGGGCGAGGCAGTAAATGTGTACGACATCAATCCTGAAAAAACCAAGGACCCCGTGCCCGTGTGGATCGCTCCTGGTTGGACAGGTACTCCTGAGATGTATCGCGAAAACATCCGTACGCTCTACGAAAAAGACCGCCGCGTAGTCGCTGTGGACTCTCCGCACGGTATTGATTTTAATCGTGCCGAAATGCCTGATGCCGACTTTGAGAAAATGCCTGACGCTATCTTGCGCAAAGTTGCAGCAATGATCAACACATTTGAAGCAAAAGGTATCAAGAACGTCGATGCGGTCGGGCATTCTGAGGGATGTCTCGACCTCGTACTTGCGGCGACGCTCTACCCAGAGTATTTCCGTGATCTCGTGCTCGTAAACCCTGCGGGGATGATTGGTAAGGACACTCTACCGCGCCTGATGGTGGGATTTACTGCGGATATTGTGAAAGGGTACATCGAAGAAGTCCGCACAAGGGGGCTCTCAGAGCCACTCCTTCGCGCAAGTCGCGTGATGATGGGGTCAATCGTCGCTTCCCCTGTGCAGGCTTTTAAAGAAGTGCTCGCTATTGCGGACGCGGATTTGCCTGATATGGTGCTCAACTTGCGCAAGCAGGGAATCGGTATCATCATGGTGAGTGCGGTGGATGACGAGGCTTTTCCCGGGGACCGTATGCAACAGAATATAAAAAAGGAGCATGTGGATGGATTTTATGCGGTCGCTGGCAAGCACAATCAGTTTATCGTCGAGGCTCCACATTATACGCTCATCGCCGATAGTGCTTTTGACGCACGAGAGAGGAAGCGCAGATGTGCTGCGGGAGAGAAGGCGGCGTGCGAGGAGTAATTTTTATATATTATGTTTGAATCATTTGAACCTGGCAAAGGAGCGGAAACTACCTCCGAGAGAGCAGTGATATCTAGCGCGGCAACCGGGGATACTTGGCAGGATGAAGCGGTTGCAAACTTCGAACGGAGTAAGGCTCAGGCTTTTGCGAGAAACGTTGATGAAGGTAAAATTGAGAGGGGTGACCCAGTTGAAAAACGCTTTGCAGAGGAGCTCTTCGGTCTTTCTGCTGATAGTAAGTACGCTCAATCTTTATTTTCTAATTTATTAGAGTACGGGCTTGGGCAAAATGAATTTGAAAATATTTTTGAGAATGTCTCACAATACCAATTACTTCAGGAGGAGATATCCAAGAAATCGCCCTCTGTAGAACATCTTCTCTGTATTCTCGGTGATGGGGAAATTGGGAACTCAGACAGAGCTGCTGCTTTGGTGTCCAACAATAACGAGAGACATAGAGTTATTGAAAAAAACCAGCAAGATTTGGGTGATAGGATGTCCAACAATCCTAAGGCAAGTGATTTGGAGTATCGTCTTGGTGCCTACGCAGAAGCGATTGAACCACAGGTAAGATATGCAGTTTTTCAATTGCTCGAGAAGGGATATTCTCCTTTTGAGTCTGGTTTCTTTGATTTACCTACGGGTGCTCAGTATGTTGGGTTTAATAAAAATAGTACTATTAACTTTGCATACGTAACAGAGACAATAAACAAGAATTTTGACGAAGAGTACAAGAAATTGTTTTCTCAAATACGAGTAGATGAACGAGGAGATAGAATCCAAATCATTTTGGTCCCCAAGGTGCGCACTATGCCTCTCGGTGTTTGGAGATTGGCCTGGAACTCTCTTGTTGCTTCTATGCCTGATGTCAGCAGCGAGTCGAACAAGGAGATGATAGTCGATAACGGGCTCCAGGGGAAAATCTTTAGAGAAAAGCAAGACAAATTAAGTGAAGTAGAAAATTAAAAATTGTAGTATAATAACAGCACAATGTTGTACGACTATAAAAAATGGGAAGATAATGCGAGTCCAATGATCCGCGCGGTGCGAATCGGGCTTTTGATTTTGATCGTGATGGGTGTGGGGCTTTTGTTTACGCAGGGCTACTGGGTGCCAAAACTCGTGGACTGGATTTTGGGGGTTAACTAAGTATGGAGCCTTCAGAAAAAACTAAAGTAGGTGTCGGGGTGATGATTCTCAAAGATGGGAAAGTTCTCATGACCAAGCGCAAGGGCTCACACGGTGCAGGGGATTATGGATTCCCGGGTGGACATCTCGAGTATATGGAGTCATTTGAAGATTGCGCAATCCGCGAGACGAAAGAGGAGTGCGGGATTGAAATCAAGAATATTAAGTTTCTCTATGTGACGAACGTAAAGAAATACGCGCCAAAACACTATGTGCATATCGGTCTCGTCGCAGAGTGGGCAAGTGGCGAGCCAGTAACCCTCGAGCCAGACAAGGCGGAGGAATGGGAATGGTTTGAACTCGACAATCTTCCCGACGCACCGACGTTTGAATTTTGTAAGCTCGCATTTGATGCGTATAAAAACAATCGCGCCTACTATGCATCGGAGGAGGATCTGGAAAATTAGATAAAGAAAAAGAGCGGCCGTGAGGTCGCTCTTTGGTTTTGGGAATGCTATGCCGGGGTCATCGTGTCGAAGGTCCTCACGTATACGACTTTCCGAACATGACTTCCGCGCTCGAAGACTTTTTTCGTTTTCGGGGTAATCAGGTTTTTGTCTCGCAGAGAATACAGATGTTTGTATATCCCAAGGACGCAGACGTCACTACTTGCTGCATGCCTGATTTGCGGCCCCGTCATTCCTTCTCGGCCGATAACTTCGAGGATGCGAAACTCAACGGCGGTGAGGAGAGGAAGATAGTGAATCTCACCCTCGGGGGTCTCCTTAAAATGCACGGCAATGTTTGGCATTTCTCGACTCCTTATGAACAATAACTATACACAAACTAATATAGAACCACCTAGATGTCAAACTTGTTTTTACAGAGCCGATTTCTGGGCTGGGTTGCCGAGGACCGTCCTTGGTAAAAAAAAGAGCGGCCGTGAGGTCGCTCTTTTGATTTTGAGACTTTGTTTTAGTCCACTTTTTCCATCTTGTCGAAGGTTGTTGTATAAACAACACGCTTGATATTGACGTCACAAACCTCGAACCATTTAGTCGTTGATGTAACGAGCTTTCTCGCCTGCAGCCGACCGAGGAGACGGTAGATGCTTGCCTTTGAAATAACACTGTTGGAGCTGCGGCTTATTTGTGGCCCCGTCATTTCGTCAGCATCCTTGAGGATATCGAGGACACGGATTTCCGATTGAGGGCAGTGTACACGGCGCATCCTGCCTATTGGAGTGTCTCGAAAATGCACTTTGATAATAGGTTTCCTAATCTTTCCCATTCAAACTCCCTTTATATGTACGGATAACTATCAGTAATCTAATACATAAATGCGAAAATGTCAAATACGAGCCTGATCCTCTTTTGTCCAAGCGAAGTAAATAGCGGAGGCGGTGCCAAGGACCAGAAATGCTATCCCGAGGCCGTAAATACACGATGCGATCGTTGGTGTGTAACGGAGAATGTCGAGAGAGCTCAGGATGTAGTTCCAATCGTGCTCCACAGCGTCGCCACCAAGAAGAGGAAGATTCATCATAACCGCATCACCCGCGTACACAGAAATATTCAAAAGATTTTGCCCAACCCAGAGGAGGCAGAGCACAGCGGAAATGTTTTGCGCGTTGATAAAAAAGTAACCAACAAAAACAAGAGGAAGCATAGCTTGAAAAATACTGCCCGC
This sequence comes from Minisyncoccota bacterium, assembly GCA_023229865.1. Lineage (GTDB taxonomy): Bacteria > Patescibacteriota > Minisyncoccia > Phycocordibacterales > UBA1550 > UBA1550. The sequence continues at coordinate 11,178 of JALNYL010000001.1, read as the reverse complement.
AGCGATTTGGAAAAATTCACCCGCAAAGAAAAAGATCGCGTGACCTGCTTCGTGGAAAATGAGATTTACATTGTCGATAAAGTGCCATGCGGTGTACGTCTGTGCGTAATACCAAAAGTAAGCGCAAGTGAGCGCGACAAATGCAGTGCGAAAATATCGAGACATCCACTCTATTATAGAGGAAATGGGGACAAATGCTAATGTATATTATATCTGTATTGTGATAAAATTATGGTAGTTAGTTTCGAAGGTCAACTTACTAGAAATATATTATCTTCACTACCTTATGAACAAATCAGCTAGTATTGTTTTGTCGGTTGTCGCAGTCATGGTCATTGTCGGTGGATGGTTTTTGTATTCAACAAAAGACGCTGCAGCACCATCTACGTACCAAGAAACACAAAGTACCCAAACGAGTACTACCACTAAAAGAGCAAGCGTGCTTGTCACTTATTCAGCTAGCGGATTTTCTCCAAAAATGATTACCGTAAAACAAGGAGACACCGTAACATTTAATAGTGTGGACGGAAGCCGTATGTGGGTCGCTGTGAACGAACACCCTACACACCTTGGGTATGACGGCACGAGTCGCTCAGAACATTGCCCTGATACCGCTGGGACAGCTTTTGATCAGTGCGCTGCAGGAGAAACATTTTCATTTACCTTTAGAAAAGTAGGAAGCTTCATCTATCACAATCACACAAATGCAAACAATGAAGGGACGGTGGTAGTAACAGAATAAATAATATGACTTACGACAAAATAGCAAACTTGCTCTTGCGCCTCGGTGTTGCTTTTGCTTTTCTCTATCCACCATTTAATGCGATTAGCAATCCTGATTCGTGGATTGGTTATTTCCCTAGTTTTATACAGGGTATCGCTCCTGATGCGGTACTCCTCCATAGTTTTGGTGTCGTTGAGGCACTTATTGCCCTCTGGATACTCTCGGGGAGGAAGATATTTCTGCCATCACTTGGAGCAGGGATCATCCTTGTAACAATTCTTCTCTTTAATCTCAATAACTTTGAAATCCTTTTTCGTGACCTCTCTATCGCGATGATGGCGTTTGCGCTTGCGGTGAGCGCGAGGGGAGCAAGTAGATAAAAGAAAAACCCGCTTGCAGTGGCGCAAGCGGGTTTGTTAAAGTGATGCAGTTATTTCGGACGGAGACGATCGAGTTCAATGCGCGTAGCCTTGGGGTCGACGTCCTGAAGAGTGATGTAGCCGGCCTTCATTACGAGGCGAAGATTGTGCAAGTAGTGCTGATACACCTCCTCAGTCATCTCTATGTCGACAATGGTCTCAACGAGACCATTGGGACCGCCAACAACAAGCACACCAACTTCTCCACGAAGTTTCGCGAGCCAACGCCTTGCATCTTTTAAACAACCATCGCGGCGCTCTTCTTCCTTTTTGCGCTCGGGAGTGCCGAGGGGAGGAAGAGGAGGGGCCGTGCGTTTGTCAGCAAAGTAATCAGACTCACGTTTGCTCTCAACGAGTTTTGCAAGAAAGACCTCCGTGAAGTGACCAGCGTGCATGTCCTTATGGAGCTCCTCTTGATAAAGATCAAAGAGGGGATTCCCGGGGACTTGGTCGCTTTTCTTCATCTTACTGATGAGGTCAAGGGTCAAGAGCGCGGCGTGGACGTGGTGCTTTTTGCGAAGCATTTCGAGTTCCTCATCCTTCGTCCCAAGGGAGACGATATTGAGTCCACCCTCTTTTATATAACGACGGAAAAACTCAAGATTTTCATAATACCCTGCTGGGTCGCTGCGAAGATGCTCGAGCCACTTCAGGGCAGCAGCTCTGCATTCCTGAATGTGTTTCATGGTGGTCTCCTAAACAGAAGTGAAATTACGAAGAACTACATACCAAAATGTGCTGTGCACATCATCCTACTTTTTAAGCATTTTGTCAACAACAACGTGTGAATAACTACTAGAAGATGATTTTAATTTTCTTTTAACTATTAAACGATGTTACAATATTTCTATGAGATTTTTATTGAGATCAAAGATACATCGCGCGACCGTCACTGAGGCAAACCTCGAGTATGTCGGGAGTGTGACCATCGATAGTGAACTCGTGAAGAAAGCGGGATTGATGGAAGGCGAAAAAGTAATGGTAACGAGTGTGACTTCTGGTGCACGCCTCGAGACGTATGTGATCCTCGGCGAAGCAGGTTCGGGTGTCATCTGTATGAATGGACCAACGGCGCACCTCATCAAGAAAGGCGAAATCGTGGTGATCATGGGGTTTGAGCTCGCGGATAAACCAATCGAGCCAACCGTAATCCTCGTTGATGCCCAAAACAAATTTAAGGAGTTTGTGAAATAGTTACTCAAAGCTATGTTAGCTGCAAACAATGTCGAAAAGTCACTCAAAAAGCTCGGCACAAAAAGGAAGGCTGAGAGTTCTGCGTGGTTTTTTAAAACAGGTGTCGGTCAATACGGCTACGGAGATGTGTTTATCGGTGTGACAGTGCCCGAGCAGAGGAAGATTGCGAAAGAGTTTTTTGAGCTACCTCTTGCTGAAATTACCAAACTTCTCGAAAGCAAATATCACGAATGTCGACTCACCGCGCTCCTGATCCTTGTGGGCCAGTTTAAAAAGGCAGATGAACGAGGGCGCGAGAAGCTTGTGAAGTTTTATTTGAAACATACAAAACACATAAACAACTGGGACCTCGTCGACTTATCAGCAAGCTACATCCTTGGAGAATATCTTTTTGATAAAGACCGCGCTGTATTGTATAAACTCGTAAAGTCTAAAAATATTTGGGAGCGACGCATTGCAATCATTGCGACGCACGCTTTTATCCGCAAGGGAAGCTGTGCAGATACTTTTAACCTCGCAGAGATACTCCTTGCTGACACGCACGACCTTATTCACAAGGCCGTCGGCTGGATGCTGCGAGAGGTGGGGAAGCGCGTGTCGCGTCCAGCGCTCGTAGAATTTCTTGAGGCACACACTCACAAGATGCCGCGCACGACACTACGATACGCTATTGAACATTTCTCTGAGATTGATCGCAAGAAGTTTTTGGCAAAGTAAAACCCCGCAACGAACATCGTTGCGGGGGTGAGGTTATTGACTCGAGCAACTGTCAGTAACTCGCTCATAGTCTTCGGGATCCTTTTCCCATTGGGGGACGAACAACCACAGTATCAGATACAAGGGCAGGATAACCTTACTTTCCAAAAGGAGCGCAAAGAACCATACCGTACGGATAATCCAGAGCGGACACTCGAGCTGGTATGCGAGCCCCGCACAGAGTCCGCTCAAAAAAGCGAGTTGTTTCGCACGGCGAAGCTTGATAACCACACGATGCAGCCATTGCACCAAAACCAGAAATTTTACCCAGTGGGATTTTATTTTCGAAACGAACATCATCAACCGCTCCTTTTGTTGTGTTGAAAAACCGAGGTGCAATATACCCGATATTTGCAAAAGTGTCAAAGTGTATGATAGGGTGAGAAAAGGGTAATTGTTCTCAACATAAAGACACAGGAGGTCGTAATGAAAGACAAGGAACGCAAGACTCGTTGGTTCGTTGAACCCAAAAATGCTGCCACTAACGATGGCGTGATGCAAGAACTCCTCAGGGTTTGCGGCGCGACGGAAGACAACATCTTCTACAACAAGAAAGACGTGGAAGGAGAGGAGCATCAGGTCATTGAAGTACCACGTGCTTTCATTACGCGCATGGAAAATGGCCAGCACACTCTCCAACAAAAATTTCACGTGTTCGTGCAGCGCGAGGGTTCTCACCGGATGAAGCGTTGGCTCTTTGGCAAAAACGAAAAGCTGAGCCGCAACAAGAAAGTGAAACAGGTTGCAAAACAACTCACGCGCAGAAACGCACCTGAGCGAAGTGATTAATTGGCTCCCCTCACCCCCACCCCCATGCAATCAATGCGTGGGGGTTTTTCTTTGTGAGATTTTTGCAAAGATTCTTGATAGAATAAACAAATGAATATTCACACCGAGAACGCAGCGCAAACAACAGGCCAGCCGAAAGAAGTTGTCGATCTCCTTCTTCGTCTTGGGAAAGGAGTGCCGTCACTCGCTCTTACTGCCCTCGAATCAAGTGAGCTCGGGCTTACTCTCGGAGAAGTCGCGGCGCGTACTCAGAAATACGGCAAGAATCTCGTCGCTCATACGAAACCTCCTCACTGGTGGGTGCAACTTGTTAAAGCTTTCATTACGCCATTTACGCTCATCCTTATTTTGATCGGCGCGACGGCTTTTATCACGGACGTGCTTCTCGCAGGAGGAGATCGTGATTGGACAAAAGTAGTCCTCCTCTCAACGATGATTATATTAAGTGGAACACTGCGCTTCTGGCAGGAATTTCGCTCGCAAAAGGAAGCACAGAAACTCAAGGCGCTTATCCAAAACAAAGCGCTCGTCACGCGCAAGGAGTGGGGAGATGAGGGGAAAGACCTCAAGAGGGAAATCAATGTGTCTGAACTCGTGCCAGGCGACATCGTACATCTCTCTGCGGGAGACATGGTGCCTGCAGACTTGCGCCTTATTGCGTCGGATGACTTCTTCGTGAGCCAGTCATCTCTCACGGGCGAGAGTGTGCCAGTAGAAAAATTTGCAGAACCTCTCACTCTCGACGAGCGCGCAGAAGCAAAAAAGGATATTAGTACCAATAATCCACTCGATCTTAATACACTTTGTTTCTTGGGGACCAACGTTGCCAACGGGTATGCGACGGGCGTCGTCGTGACCACGGGAGACCGCACATACTTTGGTACACTCGCACAAAACATCGCCGGAGAACGCCCTGCGACGAGCTTTGATAAAGGAGTAAATAAGACGAGCTGGATTCTTATTTACTTTATGCTCGTGATGGTGCCGCTCGTTTTCCTGATGAACGGATTTACGAAGCACGATTGGCATGAAGCGTTTTTCTTTGCACTTGCGGTCGCGGTGGGGCTTACTCCTGAAATGCTCCCGCTTATTGTCACGACCAATCTCGCAAAAGGCGCAATCAGTATGAGTAAGAAAAAAGTGATTGTGAAAAAACTGAACGCAATCCAAAATTTCGGCGCGATGGATATTTTTTGTACTGACAAGACGGGGACCATCACGGAGAACAGAGTTGTGCTCGTGCGTTATCTCGATACCAAGGGAGACGAGAGTGAAAGCGTGCTCCGCATGGCATACCTCAATAGCTTCTTCCAGACAGGACTCAAGAACCTGATCGACCAAGCGGTCGTCGAAAGCATGGAAGAAAAATATGCAGGGGATGACGAGCGCTCATATCGCAAAATCGATGAAGTGCCTTTTGATTTTACCCGTCGTCGCATGTCGGTCGTCGTTGAAAAAGAGGAAAGAATTTTCATTTGCAAAGGCGCAGTAGAAGAAATCCTCAAGCACTGCACGAGTATTGAGATGGGCGGGAAAATTGTTCCCATCGATTCCCTTACACAACAAGAAGCAACAGAGATGACGAGAAATCTCAATAGTGATGGCTTGCGCGTGGTAGCTGTGGCGTATAAAAAAGTTCCTGTCGAGAAAAAGATTTATTCTGTTGAGGACGAAAATGAGCTTGTCCTTGCAGGGTATATTGGATTTCTCGATCCACCAAAGGAGTCAGCAAAAGAAGCTATCAAACTCCTCGAGGCACACGGGATCCAGGTAAAAATCATCACGGGAGACAATGAGGTCGTGACCGCGCGTGTGTGCAAGGACGTAGAGCTCGCAGGAGGAACTATTCTTCTCGGAAGCGATATTGCCGTTTTGACCGACGAAGAGCTCGCGGAGAAAGTCGAGACTACGACGATTTTTGCAAAGATTGAACCAATGCAAAAGGCACGCATCATCCTCGCGCTCAAGAGTAAGGGGCACACGGTGGGATTTATGGGTGATGGCATCAACGACGCACCAGCGATGCGTGCCGCGGATGTGGGAGTCTCTGTAGACACTGCGGTCGACGTCGCAAAAGAGGCGGCGGATATTATTTTAATGAAAAATGATTTGCATGTGCTTGATAGTGGTGTGATCGAAGGGCGTCTCGTGTTTGGAAATATTTTGAAATACATCAAGATGACCTCGAGCTCCAACTTCGGCAACATGCTCTCAGTGCTCGCTGCGAGCGCGTTCTTGCCATTTCTCCCAATGCTTCCGGTGCAGATCTTAATTCAAAATCTTCTTTACGATTTTTCTCAGATATCGATTCCGTGGGACCGTATGGATGAAGATTTTTTGAAAACGCCACGCAAATGGGAGGCAGGGGGGATCACACGCTTTATGTTTTCTATCGGGCCCGTCAGCTCACTCTTTGATATCGTGACATTCTTGGTGCTCTGGTTTGTCTTTGCAGCAAACGTCCCCGAGGCGCAATCGTTCTTCCAGACAGGCTGGTTTATCGAAGGTCTCGTATCGCAGACGCTCATCATTCACATGATTCGTACCCAAAAGATTCCGTTTATTCAGAGCAGAGCGACATGGCCCGTCATCGCGACAACAATCCTCATCGTCAGTGCGGGGATTATCATTCCGTTTACTTCAATCGGGGCAAGTGTCGGACTCACACCTCTTCCTATGAGCTACTTCTTCATATTAATCGCTATTCTCTTTGATTACGCCCTTCTTACGCAAATTGCAAAGATGCTCTACATTCGTAAGTTTAAGATTTGGCTCTAGCCCTACTATGCGAAGGAGTGCTGGCTGTGTTATTATGTGAGTAATTCGTCTATTATTCAGAAATATATTATGAACGTTGTAAAAAAATATTATCAAATGGTGCGCGCATGGTTCTTGGGTCTCAGTGTTAAAAAACGCGTACTCACGGCAGGCTTTGCCGTCCTTGCTCTTGTTGTTCTTGGGAACATTTTCACGGGGTCAAAAGAAACAGCGATTATCACAGAAACCCCCGATCTGCGCGCTGTCGTTCTCGCATCTGTCTCAACACTCGCCAATGATGGCTCACCGCTTGCGCTTTCGGGAGAAGTAAGGTCGGTTTCTGAGGCAAACATCAAGACAGAGGCGACTGGTCGCGTAACTAACGTATACAAAAAAATCGGGGACACTGTTTTTGCTGGAGAAATCATTGCTGAGATAGAAAACTCTCGTGAAGCTGCAGCGCTCACGCAAGCAAAAGCTCTGCTCGCGCAAACAAAGGCAAGCCAAAATATTTCTGAAATCGGACAGCAAAGCTCCGCGACACTTCTTGAAGAAGCGCGCAATAGTGCCGTAAACACTCTCCGCAGTACGTACGACGGGACAGAGGACATCATTCGCAACAAGCTCGACCCAATGTTCTCAAATCCAGAACTTGGGAATCCTGTATTTAGCGTCACGTCAAACAATAGTCAGAACACGACCGACACAAATTTTGCACGCCTTAAGGTACAAAATATTTTGACGGCACAACAAGAGCGCAAGGCGAAACTTTCTGCAAAGAACGATTTGCTCGTCGAGATCAAAATCACTGAGACGGAACTTGCGGAGATCAAGAAACTTATTGACCTCGTGAACACAACGCTCAACACTGGGCTTGCTACTATGGCGGTTTCTCAAACCACTATCGATGCTTACAAAGTAACTGCTTCGACTGCGCGCACAAGTTGGAACACGCTTATGGCAGGCCTCTCAACCGCAAAAGATAATCTCACTTCAAAAACTGCTTCATATGAAATCGCACAAAAGCAGGGGAGCAGCACTTCAAATATGCTCACGACAGGAGAGGCGGCGATCGCTCAAGCAGAGAGTGGTGTAGCCCTCGCGCAAGTTGCCTTCGAAAAAACTATCGTTCGTTCGCCGATTTTCGGCAGCCTCAACAGTCTTCCCATCACTCGTGGCGACTATGTGTCACAATCTCAACCCGCAGCAACAGTCTCCAACAACAACGCGCTCGAAATCGTTGCGTACATAACCGCATCTGATAGTAAGGAAATTTCTGTGGGAAATAAAGTTGAGGTAGGGGAGGATGCCTCTGGGGTTGTGACTCGTATCGCACCCGCACTTGACCCTCTTACGAAAAAAATTGAAGTCCGCATTGGGGTGTCAAAAGGTCTCGGATCTCTCCTTAATGGACAATCAGTAAGTATCTCTATCGAACGTACCGGGGCTCGCACAGGGGCTCAAAAAGACAGCGATGGGGCCATCACTATCCCTATCGTATCACTCAAAATCACCCCCGATGGACCTGTAGTCTTCACCGTAGAAAACGAAACACTCAAAGCACACGCAGTGACTATTGGTTCCCTCCTCGGTAACCGCATTATGATCACAGACGGGCTCACCCCTGCGATGGAAATCGTAACGGACGCGCGAGGACTTAAAGACGGACAAAAAGTTATCGTAAAATAATTTTTAATTTTATCATCCCATGTTTCCCTTCTGGCACTTTTTTCTCAAGAAACAACAGTTCAGCATCTTCCTTATTATGGTGCTGGTTCTTTTTGGTACGTATACCGTTTTTGTCATTCCAAAAGAGTCATCTCCTGAAGTTGAGATCCCGATGGGAATCGTAACCACCGTTCTTCCTGGTGCTTCGTCGTCTGATGTAGAGCAGCTCGTAACCAACAAGCTCGAAGATGAGATTGACACCATTGAGAATATTGATACACTCACTTCGTATTCACAAGAAGGGGTATCGACAGTTACCGCGCAATTCCTTGCGAGTGCCGATCTCGACAAATCTATCCAAGACCTCAAAGATGCAGTTGATCGCGCAAAGACAAAACTCCCCGAAGAAGCAAAGGAGCCCGTAGTAACACGTATCAACTTTGCAGACCAACCGATACTTATCGCCTCGGTCACCCTCGACGCGCCACCATCTGAAATCACCAAACTCTCAAAACAGATTGAGGATGAGTTGCGTAGTGTAAAAGGTGTTTCAAAAGTAATCACTTCAGGGGTTCGTGACCGCGAGACCAATGTCATTGTGCGCAAAGAAGCGTTGGCTGATTATGGGCTCCGTCTCACTGACGTGATTCAGGCTCTTCAAGCAAACAACGCATCGCTTCCTATCGGCTCCGTGACTATTGATGGGGTTGATTATGCGGTTAAATTTCACGGCGACATCACCGACCCCGCGCAAGTAGCAGATATTCCTGTTGGTTATAAAGGCGGGCAGACTGTCTATGTACGCGATATCGCTTTTGTTTCTGATGGACTCGAAAAAGAGAAGACGATTTCGCGCGTAAGCGTCAAGGGTATTCCTGGGCAGCAAGCTATTGGAATTTACGCTTACAAGACTTCGGGTGGAGACGTAACAGAAATTACCCAAAACCTCCGCCAAAAACTCGCGGATCTTCAGACCACTATTATTAAAAACGCAGAGGTGGTGGTGACCTTTGATCATGGGGAGCTTGTTACCAAAGACCTCACCGAACTCACCCGTGTCGGTATCGAGACCGTAGTGCTCGTCATGCTCTCTCTTCTCCTTACTATTGGCTGGAGAGAATCGATTGTTGCGGGGCTCTCTATCCCACTCTCGTTCCTTATTGCGTTTATTGGACTTTGGGCGTCAGGCAATACGATCAACTTCATCAGCCTCTTCTCACTTATTCTCGCGATTGGTATTTTGGTCGACTCGGGAATTGTGGTTACAGAAGCGATTCATACACGTTTTAAAATATACGGCAACGCCTACGACGCAGCAGTCGCCTCACTCAAAGAATACGCGTGGCCACTCATTGCAGGCACTACCGCGACGATTGCCGTTTTTGTACCGCTCTTCTTCATCTCGGGCATCACGGGGAAATTTATCGCAAGTATTCCGTTTACGATTATCTTTGTGCTCGTCGCATCTATTTTTGTGGCGCTCGGCATCGTGCCATTGATCGCCATTCTCTTTACCAAGGGGGAGCAGAATCGTTTCGAAAAGAAGCAAGAAGAATACACCCTCAAAGTGCAAACATGGTACCGTGAGAATCTTCGCAGGCTTCTTCTCAATCGCAAATTCCAGAATCGCTTCCTCAGTATTATCTTTGGCGCCTTTTTCATCGCACTCACACTCCCTGGTCTTGGCTTTGTAAAAGTGATTTTCTTCCCTGGGGGCAATAATGATTTTATTTACATCGATATAGAGAAACCACAAGGTACAACCCTCGCGCAAACTGACCTTTCGGTGCGTGCTGTTGAGGAGATTCTTTACGAACGTACTGACGTTGATTCCTTTGTGACTACTATCGGAGAGGCGTCGCAATTCAATGAATCATCACAAGGAGCAAATACCAAGCTCGCCAATATTACCCTCAATCTCAAAAAGGAGCGCGAGAAGACGAGCTCGCAAATCAAACAGGAGGTAAAGGAAGCCCTTGCGCCTATCCACGATGTGCAGATTCGCGTACTTGAACCATCGAGTGGTCCGCCATCAGGAGCACCAATCAGCATCAAGCTCATCGGCGACAATCTCAACGATGTTGAGCGTGGTGTTGCTCATACCGAGCAAGCTTTGCGCAGTATAAGCGGCGTTACCGACATTACAACAAGCACCAAAGACGACGGGTCGCAGTTTGTCCTCACGGTCGACAAATCAAGAGCAGCTGAGCTCGGACTCAATCCATCTATTGTTGCTTCTGTTTTGCGCACAGCAGTAAACGGCACGGTAGCCACCACTATCCACAACAACGACAAAGATATTGATGTCGTCGTAAAAACGAATCTCAATACCAAGTACGCGACTCCTGACGAGACTAACTGGGCAAATATGGACTCGATTCGCCAGCTCACTATCCAAGGAGTAAATGGCCCCATCCTTCTCGGCTCAGTTCTCTCTGAGTCCCTCGAGAAGAGTAATGCGCTCATTCGTCACGAGGATAAGGAGCGCTATGCGACCGTATCAAGCTATATCAAACCGGGGATAACTGCGGGCGAAATTAAAAAAGAGTTTGATACTATGCGTGATTCGCTCAATATCCCTGATGGTGTACGTCTCGTTTTTGGGGGAGAGAACGAAGATGTAGATAAGTCTTTTACTGATATGCTCCTTGCGCTTGTCGCAGGACTCGCGCTTATGTTTGCGATTCTTGTGCTTGAGTTCAACTCATTCCGCTACACCACATACCTCTTGATGGTTGTCCCACTTTCACTCGTAGGAGTCTTTGCAGGGCTCGCAATAACAGGGGAGCCGCTCTCGTTTCCTTCGATGCTCGGCTTTATCGCCCTCGCAGGAGTCATCATCAATCACGCAATCATCCTTATGGACTCAAT
>JALNYL010000011.1 GCA_023229865.1 Minisyncoccota bacterium | reverse complement strand
TGATATTATCGACGTGAAGGTGCTTCCTCATAGACAGCACGACGCTTTTTCTCACCGCGGTCTCGCGCGTGAGCTCGCAACGCTCCTTGGTCTCGCTAATAAAGATGTTGAGGTTGCTGAAGTTGCGGCTGATACGACAGTTGTAACACCCGAGGTAAGTATCGAAGACCCAAAGCGCGCTTTCCGCTATACAGCGCTTCGTGTGGATGGTATCAAGGTTTCCGATTCACCAGTGTGGCTCAAAGAGAAACTCGAGTCTATTGGTCAGCGTTCTATCAATAATGTGGTTGATATTACGAACTATATTATGAATGATATTGGTCAGCCAATGCACGCTTTTGATGCAAATAAAGTAGTGGGAAAAATTTCCATTCGTGTTGCGCGTGCAGGAGAAAAGATGACTACACTTGATGACCGTGAGCTTACTTTGAATGGAACCGAGACGGTTATCGCCGATGACGAGGGTGTGCTCGCCCTTGCGGGAGTAAAGGGTGGCAAGAAAGCTATTGTTGACGAGAATACAACCTCAATCATTTTTGAGTCAGCAAACTTTGACGCGACGACGACGCGCAAGACGAGCGACCTTCACAATATTCGTACCGACTCTTCAAAGCGATATGAAGCGGCGATGACGTCTGAGTTTGCGAAAGAGGGGATCCTCCGTGCCGCAAATCTTATTTCTCAGTTGGTTCTAGGATGTCGCGTGGGCGCGCTTGTTGATGTATATCCTCGCGGAGAGAAGCATTTTACGCTTGGGATTTCTGCTCAAGAGGTTAACAAACTTTTGGGCTCGGCTTATACCTCTCAAGATATTGAGAATGTATTCAAAAGATTTAATTTTGAATTTACAAAAATTATTCCCGCAGATTACCTTAAATCTCTCATTCCGCAAGTCCTCGATAAACCATACAATCGTCTTGCAAGCACGCTTTATGACGCCCCAGACAATTTTAGTTGTGGCTCGTTAGTAAACTGGCTTTACGTGAAATGCGGTTACCCAAGCCCAAGAATCGCTATTGATATGTATTTTGCGTCACGTCATATAACAAAAGACGAATTGGTGTTTGGTGACCTTGTTTTTACTAACACACTGGTGCAGAAGCCAAAAGACGCAATGATCTATTCTCAGGTTCTTAAGATGGAGATTCCTGATGTCCCTGTATATACAAAAACTGTTGAGTTTATGCCAGGAACAGAATTTTCAAAAGGAATTGACCATGTTGGTATATATGTAGGCGAGGGGAAAGTGCTACACACAAGTAGCGCGATTGGACATGCGGTGGTTGAAGATTTGGATACTTCTGGGGCATTCAAAAATGAATGCTGGTATGGAAGGCTCGTTGGTGATCTTTCTTTGGAGCAGTTTGTGGTCACGGTCCCTTATGAGCGTCTCGACATTCGCATCAAGGAAGATTTGATCGAGGAGGTGGGTCGCGTGATGGGATACGACGATATTGTTGGCGTGCTTCCGAAACTTTCTCGCGTGGGCGCCCCTCATAAACGCCTCTACTACGAAAACAAAATTAAAAGTATTTTGTTCAAGGCTGGATATTCAGAAATCTACACCTATACATTTGGTGACAAGGGTGAAGTCGCTATTGTAAAAGGTCTTGCGGCTGACAAAGAAAAGCTCCGCACCAATTTGGGGGCAGGGGTACTTAGTGCGCTTGAGATGAATCTTCGCAACGCTCCACTCCTCGGGATGAACGTCGTGAAAGTTTTTGAATTTGGAAATGTATTTACGCAGGACTGTGAGTGGCGCAGTTTTTCTCTTGGTATTGATGATGGCAAAAAGAAAAGTAATTTTGCCGCAGAAGTAGACGAACTCTTGTCGCGCGTGAGCGATGAGCTCGGCGGGGGAAAGGTGCCTTTCGTCATTTCTTCAACAAAGCCTTATGTTATCGAGGTTAATTTTGATGCGTATATCGAGACTCTTCCTGTCCCCGAGAAATACGAAAAGCTTCTCAACGAACAGGTAAACGTTGTTTATAAATCAGTATCGGCATATCCGTTTATGCTTCGCGATATCGCAATGTGGGCACCCGAAGGAATTACACAAGACGAAATCCTCGCAATCATTCGCACTGAGGGCGGCGAGCTTCTTACGCGCGCCAATCTCTTTGATGTGTTCAAAAAAGAAGTCGATGGTGTTTCGAGAACCTCTTACGCATTCAATCTTGTCTTCCTCTCGCACGAGCGCACGCTTTCTGATGTTGAGATCAATGAAATCATGGCGCGCATGACGGAGAAACTTTCTGCGCGTGGTCTCGAGGTGCGATAATAAAAACACTAAATAAAAAAACCGACGCATTGCGTCGGTTTTGTGTTGTAAATGTCAGTCACACAGCTCGCATATTTTGAGCACAATGTGGTGATATCCCGAGGCATAGTCTTCGCCAAAGAGAATGTGGTTTTGACGAATTCCTAATCCCTTCAATTTGCTCCTGAGTGCATCTCGGTCTTTTCCATCCGGGTACAAACCACGTTCCGTGACCACGATGTAGTCACGCTTGCTGCCACAGTGTTCTGTTTGGCTGAGCAATTTTGCCTCCGAGGTGGTCTGATTCATCTCTCCAAAGTATTGACGCAATGTGCCGTCGTGTATTAACTTGCTGAGGTCGTGCCCATCAGCGCACTCTGCTGTTTGTGTCCCATTCAGCAAAACTATCAGGTTGCCATTGGTAATCATGAGTCTCTCCTTGTTGTTTGTGTGCAAAATACTAATCGGAGAGTAACACGAAATATTTAAATACTCAAGGGTTACTAATTATTTTAAACAGTAGCTTATATTGTGTTAAAATATACTAACTATGAAACTGAGCGTCCCGTACTACTCACAATTTATCGAGATAAAGGATTATGAGTGGAATATCCGCTCATGTACGGGTGCGTGTACTGCAATGGCTCTTGAGTTTTTGACAGGCAAGAAGCTCGATATCTTGGCGTTTATGAAGAAAGCCGAAGAGGAGGGTGGATATAGCCGTTTGAATGGCATGAGTCATGATTATCTCATTTCTTTTTTTGAGAGCGAAGGATTGAAATCGTGGCGCTATAAAAATGAAGAAACAAAGGACGTGCTCGACACCATTGACCCCCTCGTTGAAAGTTTAAAGAAGGGGAACCCCGTGATTGTTTCCATTAATAAATTTATTCTCGAGCAGAAAAAATTCCACACAATACTTCTTATTGGGTACGAAGAAAATGAAGCCGGCGAAATAACTCATTTTTATTATCACGAGCCAGAAGCAACGATTGCAAAAGTCGAAGGTGACCCAGCTGTCGGCGGAGAAGGGAGAATGTGTGACACTGAAACCTTCAAAAAATCCTGGCGGGGCAGAGCGGTGTTTGTTGCCCAGTAATGATATCTCTATAATATGAAAGAATATTTCTATATAATTCTGCGGCTCTGGAAGATCTTTCAATCATTTCATAAATGGTTTTATTTAGAGTTGTCGTTGATTTTTATTGCGCAAACCCTCGTTGTTTCTGAGGCCTACGTTTCAAGCAAGATAATGAATGCACTTGTTGCAAAAAATATACACACAATCATTGTTTTGGTTGTGGTTACCTTATGTATTGTTTTTTTAAAAAATCTGGCGAGTTATTTTCAGTGGAAAAATGAAATATTGCATCTTTCAGTATCTCTTAATCAACACATCCAAGAATTCTCTTTAAGAAAAATTCTCGGTCTTACAATAGAACAACATGTAGAGGATCATTCTGCGATGAAACTGTCCATCATTAATCAGGGTGAACAACATGTGATTAATGTGATTGATCGTATCGTTTCGTCAGTTGTTCCTGCGTTAACACTTCTTACTATTGCATTTGTTACCCTTTTTCTTTCTAGTCCCCGCATTGCACTTCTTGTAGGGGTGGTGTTCCCTGTGATTATTGTGTGGCTCTATTATTTCCAACGCTCGCAACACCCTCTTACTTCTAAAAATCGTGATAATT
Organism: Minisyncoccota bacterium; assembly: GCA_023229865.1. GTDB lineage: Bacteria > Patescibacteriota > Minisyncoccia > Phycocordibacterales > UBA1550 > UBA1550. The sequence goes on along the minus strand of JALNYL010000011.1, from coordinate 22,056 downwards.
GGAACAACCAGTTTAAAACAAGAGCAGAAGCCTTTTCTCATTTAGGATTAGTAAAAATTCTCGGGCAAGAGTCTCAGTTTATTGTGCGTTATTTAAAACAGCGTGCTGATCTTTTCCCTCATCATTTTTTTACTGCTTTGCGACAAACAAACAATGGCGCACAGAGAAGTCTTTTTGTGGACACACTCTCTGTGATAGTGATGGCTGTTGCAATATACCAGTATCTCGGTGGCGCTTATGAACTTGGCACTATTTATCTTATTTTAAGCATGTCGAGTAAGATTTTTTCAAATGTGAATACTCTTTCTTATGCGATGAGGGAAATTCCTCAATCATTTGTTCATATTGAAAAATATATTGAGGTCATTGATAAGGAACCAAGTTTTAATGAGGACGGGAGCGAAGGCGCCTCGCTCGCAGAAGATATTGTCTTCTCTGATGTGTCCTTTCAGTATCCAAAAGGGGAGACTCCTGCGCTCAATCATTGCTCGTTTGTGATTCCAGCAGGCAAAACCACTGCGTTTGTTGGGCACTCAGGCTCAGGAAAGAGTACTATAGCGCGTATTCTTTTGCGCTCATATGATTATAAAAGTGGCTCTGTTCGTATTGGAAACGTGTCGTTAAATGATATTGATGCACGCTATTTACGTTCACACATTGGGTACGTAGAACAGCACGTGGACTTGTTTGATGATACTGTGCGCAACAATATTCTTATGGCAGTCCCTGAATCGTTGCGGAAAGAAAAAGAAGCGATGCTCGAGGAGGTGGGAGAGAAGGCGCGCATAAGCGAGTTTTATCACCGTCTTGGTGATGACAAGTGGAACACAATGGTTGGTGAGCGTGGCATCAAGCTTTCTGGTGGGGAGTGTCAACGTATTGGCATCGCGCGCGCCATTATAAAAGACCCTCAGATTCTTCTTTTTGATGAAGCAACTGCGAGCCTTGATACGGTGAACGAAAAATATGTTATGGATGCAATTGCCGATGTATCAAAAGGAAAGACAACAATTATTGTCGCGCACCGTTTATCTACGGTACGTAATGCTGATAAAATAATTGTTATGGAAAAGGGAAGTGTGGTTGCTGGGGGTACGCACGATGAGCTCGTGCGTACATCAACGCATTATCAAAACTTGGTGGCACATCAAGTCTAAACTTTTTCTCCCGAGAAAGTAAAAGCCCCCAGACGCTGGAGGCTTTGTGTTGGTGGTTCGAGGTTAACTCGAGAGCGACTCTTCAAGCGAGAAGTTCTTGCGCCATTCTTCGAAAAGAATGTCTTCGTCGAGCGTTTTCTTTACCAGGAAGTAAGAATCCTTCTTGATGTGGAGCGTGACGACGTGAGGGCCGTTTATCTGCTCGATTTCCGCTGGGGCCGCGAAGTGGTTGCGGAAACCAGCATCAATCAGGACATCCAGAAATGTGGATGCTTCTATGTAGCTATGGAATTCGGCCTTTATTGTCGCCTCTGGGTTTTCGTCGTTAGGCATATGACCTCCGTGGAAGTTGTAAAAAGGTACTTTAAAAGCTGGTTGAAATTCTACGCCTCGCAGTGCGATAAGTCAAGATTTTTAAATACAAAAAATCCCCCATCAATTTTGGGGGATCGGCACATGTGTGCTTGATTATGTGGGTGTTTCGATTTTGAAGCGACCCTTCCAGTGGTGCAGGGTACCTTTTGACGAAAGCTCGCGCCGAAGAACTTCTTCGCCGCCTTTTCGCACGTGGAGGGTTACATGATATTTCTCACCCTCAGAAACCACGAGAGCGGGTTTCGTCAGGTGCCTGAAAAGGGGAGAATTCCCAAGTGCCTCGTGGAAGCTTTTGGAATCCTGCTTGTTGTTGATAGTGCCGTTTGCGACAATCAATTCTCGGTGTCTACTCATATAGCCTCGCTTTTTAATAAAATGAACCGGGTGAAGCAGCCTCCTTTTTACACCTTTGCACGATTTCTGTCAAATATAAAGCCTCGCCAGAATAATTCTGGCGAGGCTTAGATGCTACTTGCGTATCACTTTTTTGGTTTTTATTTTCTTGGTCCAGGGTTTTAGGGAGCCCCTTTTGAGAGACGCGGCAAGGGTTGATTCTGCTGCCTCAGCGACATGCAGGGTGACCCGAAATGCGCCATCTCGATACCTGATCACGCTCGGGCTCACGAGATTTTTTGAAACCCGCGAGCGTCTGAGGGCAGCCATGAATTGGTCAAATGTCTTGCGTCCAACGAGCGCCACCTTCACGACGACTGCTCTCCTGACAACTTTTTTCCCAACTCCATAAACGAATGTCATGGACTGCTCCTTTCTTTTGGCAATATTGAAATACCAGAATCTATCTAGACTCTTTTTACCCTTTTGGCTCAATAATGTCAACCTTATTTTAGATAGCAAAAATACAGATGTTTTGGTATAATATGCAGACAAAAGCAGTATTGCTTTTTCTTTTGATTAAACAAACTATGGCCAAAAAAGACGAAAAAGTAGAGGAGTACGGAGCAGACGATATTGTCGTCCTTGAGGGGCTCGAGCCGGTGCGCAAGCGTCCGGGTATGTATATTGGTTCGACAGGACCTGAAGGTCTCCATCACCTTATTTGGGAAATTTTTGACAACTCGCGCGACGAAGCGATGGGTGGTTTTTCTGATCATATCGAAGTAGCACTCCTTCCTGGCAACCGTGTGCGCGTTGTGGACAACGGTCGAGGTATCCCTGTCGGCATCCACTCAAAGACAAAAGTTTCAGCTCTTGAGACTATTATGACCACGCTTCACGCGGGAGGTAAATTCGAAGGTACAAGCTATAAAGTATCGGGAGGTCTCCATGGTGTGGGCGCATCAGTAGTGAACGCATTGTCGGTGTATACAAAAGTAGAAGTGCACCAAGATGGAGCAGTTCATATGCAGGAGTATGAGCGTGGCAAGAGAAAAGCTCTCGTAAAGAAAGTTGGCACGACAAAGTTTCGTGGCACTATTGTGACCTTTGAACCAGACGAACTTATCTTTAAAGAGATGGGTTGGAACTGGAACCAGATTGTAAACCACCTCCGTCAGCAGGCTTACCTCGTGAAGGGTCTTCAAATCAATATTATTGATGCTCAGAAGTATGAGGGAAAACTCAAGCTCGACAACGAGGTTTACATCTCAGATTTTGGCCTCGAAGTTCCTTCGATGTCGTTCTACTTTGACGGAGGTCTTGTTTCTCTTGTGCGTTTTTACAATCAGCACCAGAAGCCTGTTCACAAAAATATTTGTTACGTTGATAAAGAAGTCGATGGTGTGATGGTGGAAGTTGCGTTCCAGTACATCGATGATATTTCTTCTCGAGAGCTCGCGTTTGCAAACAATATTTATAACATGGAAGGAGGTACGCATGTGACCGGGTTCCGTACTGCACTTACACGCCGTATCAACGATTATGCGCGCAAGAATAATTTCCTCAAGGAGGCTGATGAGAACTTTACTGCGGACGATGTGCGTGAAGGCCTCACTTGTGCCGTATCGGTCAAGATGCGTGAGATTCAGTTTGAAGGACAGACGAAGGGCAAGCTCGGCTCTGTCGAGGCTCGTGGTGCCGTTGAAAAAGTTTTCGGCGAAGCGCTCGGAATGTTCCTTGAGGAAAATCCAGACGATGGACGTGCAATCGTAAACAAAGTTATCCTCGCGCTCCGCGCACGTAAGGCCGCAAAGGCCGCAAAGGATAGCGTACTTCGTAAGGGGGCTCTCGAAGGCCTCACACTTCCGGGCAAGCTTGCAGACTGTCAGACCAACAAGGCTGAAGATTCAGAACTCTTTATTGTAGAGGGAGACTCTGCGGGTGGCTCATCAAAGCAAGGGCGTGATCGTAAGACACAGGCCATTCTTCCGCTCAAGGGTAAGATTTTGAACGTTGAACGCGCTCGTCTCGATCGTATGCTCGAGTCAAATGAAATCAAGTCACTCGTAATCGCGCTTGGTGTTGGTATTGGAGATGTTTTTGATATGTCGAAGCTTCGCTATCACAAGATTATTATCGCAACCGATGCGGACGTTGACGGGGCGCACATCCGTACACTCCTCCTCACCCTCTTCTATCGTTACTTTAAGAAAGTTGTTGAGGATGGTTATATCTATATTGCGCAGCCACCACTTTATAAAATTAAGAAGGGGAAGGAAACAATTTATGCATACACTGAGGAAGAAAAGATTGCATTTCTTGGTGGTGACATAGATATGCTCGACGTTGTTGAGGAGGGAGAAGGTGAAGCGCAAGAAGGCACTGAGGCAGAAATTGCTGAAGCGGAAGAAGAAAAAGGAAAGAAAAGAACACCAAAGGTCTCAATCCAGCGCTATAAGGGTCTCGGAGAAATGAACCCCGAAGAACTTTGGGAAACGACTATGGATCCTAAGTCACGTATCTTGAAGCAGGTAACCATCGACGACGCCGTAGATGCAGATAAGGCATTTGATGTGCTCATGGGTGAGGACGTTTCAGCTCGTAAGTCGTTTATCCAGTCAAACGCAAAGATGGCAAATATCGACGCGTAACGGATCACTAGCGATTTTAATCGAAATTAGGGGCGGATTTGCTTTTGGCAAATCCGCCCCTAATTTGTTGCTATGTGGGTAGTATAGGAATATAATGATAAGGTTATGAATAAAAAATACATTATTGGAGCAGTTGTAGTAATAATTGCTCTTGGTGCGGGTTTTATGTGGGGGAAGAAGAGTGCGGTAGCGCCTGAGGCGCCAGTAGTTGGTGGGGTGACTGGAGAGTCAGCAACAACCACTGTTTCAACGACGATAACAAAAAAGCCGGCAACAACAACTGTTGCGCCAAAAACAACAACAACGACAACACCAGCTGCGCCAGCGATGACGAAGGATGGTGCGTACATTGTTTCGTATACTAACGCTGGATTTAGTCCAAAGACGGTTACCATTAAGGTTGGTAAGGCTGTTCACTTTGTGAACAACTCAAGCAAGGCGATGAGTGTCACCACTACAACGACTCAGAATCAGGTTCAGTCAGAGCTCAATCAGGGTAAGACCGTGGGACAAGGAGGTACGTATGACTTTACGTTTACCGCTCCAGGAACATGGGTGTACATGAACCGCAACGCACAGACAGATTACGGAACTATTATTGTTCAATAATTTTTAAAAGGTACGTGGTATAATATCGAGTATATTAGTTATTAATTTTTTGTCAGTATGAATATGAATATTGCAGGGTATGTATTGGTTTGGGTTGGTGTAGTTGGTCTTTTGAAGTCAATCGGTGTTATTCGTTTTGTTGATGCAAGCATCATCTTGCCAGTAGCACTTATCGTAGTCGGACTCTCTCTTAAGCATTTCAAGCACTCAGCTATCTGCTGCGTAGGAGGAAAGTGTGGTTTCTGTGATATGTCAAAGGGGCACAAGTGTGAAGGAGAAAACTGCGGCACCTGTAAGGTAAAGTAGTATCTAAAAGAAAAAGCGCGCACCCGTCGGGTGCGCGCTTTTTCTTTTGGATAAAGTAATTACCAGATTACTTTTGAATCAATTTCGGTTTTTGCGGTTGTGATAAAATCTGCTGCTGGGACGAGGTCGAGGTGCCCACCGTCGCGACGTTCTGCTGTCACCGTAGATGACTCGAGCTCCTTTTCTCCAAGCACGAGAATATAGGGAGTCTTTTCAACTTTGGCAGTACGAATCTTTTTGCCAAGGCTGTCGCTTGAGTCGTCGAGTTCGGCGCGAATACCAGCATCAAGAAGTTCGTTGTAAACGTTTGCTGCATACTCTGCGTACTTCTCGCCAACAGGAAGAACTTTAACCTGCACAGGAGAAAGCCAGAGAGGGAAGTTGCCCGCGAAGTGCTCAATCATCACACCCATAAAGCGCTCAAGTGATCCTGAGATTGCGCGGTGGATGACCACGGGACGCTCCTTTTCACCCTTGGTGTTGGTGAATGAAAGATCGAAACGCTCAGGGAGATTGAAGTCACACTGAATCGTAGCGAGCTGCCACTGGCGACCAATGGCGTCTTTAAACATGAAGTCGAGCTTTGGTCCGTAGAACGCTGCTTCTCCCTCGACGCGTTTGTAATTGAGCTCGTTTGCCTTTGCTGCTTTTTCAAGAGATGACTCTGCGAGTCCCCACACCTCATCACTGCCGAGGTATTTACTCTTGTCGTCACCACGTACTGAGAGCGATACCCAATAGCCTTCCATCATTCCAAACGTGGTATAGAATTCTTTAATAACACTTACGATAGTAGAAACTTCAGCTTCAATTTGCTCCTTGGTGCAGAAAAGGTGCCCATCATCCTGAGTGATAGCGCGCACGCGCATGAGTCCTCCGAGCTGCCCCGATTTCTCATCACGGTATACGGTTGCAGGCTCAAAGTAGCGCACCGGCATGTCGCGATAGGAGAACTGATTGTCTGCAAAGATCTGCATGTGATGCGGACAGTTCATTGGCTTCATGATGAACTTGTCTTCCTTGCCTTGTACGCGGAAAAGTTCGTCGCCAAATTTTGCAGCGTGACCTGAGGTAACATAGAGATCCTCCTTCGCGATGTGCGGCGTCCATACGCGTGAGTAACCTTTACTCTCGTGGAGGCTCCAGAGATAATCCTCAATCTGCTTGCGGATGAGCATGCCTTTTGGTTGGAGGAGGGGGAGACCAGCGCCAATGAGCGGGGACACGGTGAAGAGCTTGAGTTGCGCCCCGAGAATGCGATGATCGCGCTTCTTTGCTTCTTCTTGTTGCTTCTGGTAAACATCGAGTTCTTCTGGAGTTTCAAATGCGAGGCCATAGATGCGCGTGAGCATCTGGTTCTTCTCGTCGCCACGCCAGTATGCGCCCGCAGTGTGCGTAAGGACAAACGCATCAGTATTTATTTCTTTTGTGGTTTCAACGTGCCCGCCTTTGCAGAGGTCGGTGAATTCGCCTGTCGCGTAAAACGAAAGAGTTTTCCCTTCGCCACCGAGCTCATTGATGAGGTCGAGCTTGTAGGGCTGGTCCGCAAATTTTTTCGTTGCTTCATTGAGGGAAGCCTCGCTCTTCTCAAATGCGAGCCCGCGACCAATGAGCTTCTTCATCGACTTCTGAATATCCTTGAGGTCTGGGGTGTAGCCTTCAGAGAATTGGAAATCATAGTAAAAACCGTTGTCGATGACGGGACCAATACCGAGTTTAGCCTTGGGGTCTTTTTCAAGAACAGCTATTGCGAGTAAATGTGCCAAAGAATGGCGGATGTTGTGTACCTTTTCTGCGCTGATATTTTCGTTGTCCATATCGCCCCATTCTACCACTTCCTGCTTAATTTTAAAGTGTTTTGACTTATCGCTATGATTGTGGTTGTATTACGACAGAGATTTCGTACCTCGTGCGATTCACGAGATTTTTTAGAACAGGGAGGCAGGATGTCGATACTTATTAAATGTCCGCATTGTGGAGTTGTTGTTGGGGAAATTACCACTTTTGGTGATTTTGTTGGGCAGTCTCGACGTTTGCTTGATTTGGTTGTTTCAGAGTTGCAAAGCAGCGTTTTGGATTGCAGTAAACATAACGTGGTAACAACAAAAACGAAACACCTTTTCGGTTTACTTGAACAAACTCTGGTGGAATACCCAGAGACGGACACGTCCTCTCTGTCGTTTGAATACCTCGGCCCCGCCAATAAGTTTTGGCTGTGGTTTGCCCTGCTCTTTACCGGCAGTGATGGGATCACGGTGAACGGGAAGCTTGCGTGGTGGGACTTCAAAACGGGATTCTTTGGTGACGGAGTTGATGAGCTTGCCAACTTCAAATCGAAATCTGCATAAAAACAAACTGGTCGAACCGCAAGGTCGACCAGTTTTTTCTTTTTATAATTCTTTTACTCGTTCCACAATCATCGTCTTCTCGCCGTTGCGGTCGGAGATTTTTCCTTTCACTTTGATACACTTGTCGGGTACTTCAAAAAATTCTTTGTGTGCAAAAAACGCTTCAGGGAAGAGTACGAGCTCAAGTGTGCCGCTCATGTCGGTGAGTTTTACGAAAGCCATCTTGTCGCCCTTTTTCGTAAGAATAGGACGAATGTCTTCGACAATACCGCCAGCGACAGCGACTGCGCCGTCGCGCAAAGCCTTGAGTCCTTCGATGGTACTGCCGAGCTTTTCGAGTTTTTCACGATGATCATCGAGGGGGTGTCCCGATACATACAATCCGAGAAGCTCGCGCTCCCAGCCAAGGCATAATGATTGCAGTGCTTTTTCTGCGGATTTCAAGCGGAGGGCAGGAACGCTTGATTGATCCGCCATCATTCCAAAGAGCGACTCCTGTCCGCTCATTTCTTGTTGCTGAGCTTTGTTGTATTCCATCGCTTCTTCGGTGTTGGCAATCATTTGCCCACGCTCGCCGAGTGCATCCATTGCACCGACTTTTACCAGTGCTTCAAATGATTTTTTGTTGAGGTTCTTGTGACGCACGCGCTCGAGAAAGTCCGCAAGTGATTTGTACTTACCGTTTTCTTCACGCTCAGCGATGATAGCGTCCGCGATGTCGGTACCAAGATTTTTAATTGTATAGAGTCCAAATCTAATCTCCTGTACGCCATCCTCTTCAATAATAGTGAAGTCACCAAAACTTGCGTTGATATCTGGTGGAAGAATCGGAAGCTTCATACGCTTCGATTCGGTAATGATTTCCGCAATCTTCTCGGTGTCGCCCGATTCAGCTGTGAGAATCGCGGTCATGTATTCGATAGGGAAGTTTGCCTTCATGTACGCCGTCTGGTACGCGAGGCGACCATAGCTCGCAGAGTGAGCCTTGTTGAAACCGTACGCCGCAAATGGCTCCACCCATTCCCAAACCTCCTTTGCTTTTTTCTCGGGCCAATTTGAATGTGAGATACAGCCGTTAATAAATTTCTCTTTTTGCGCCTGCATTTCTGCGGGGATTTTTTTACCCACCGCTTTGCGGAATTTATCAACTTCGCCCCACGTGTAACCCGCGAGATCGTGCGCCATAATAAGGAGATCATCCTGATACACAAGGATGCCGTATGTCTGCTCGAGGATAGGCTTGAGCGCGGGGTCAAGGTACGTAATGATGCTTGGATTATATTTGCGCTTAATATAGTCTGGGATGAATTGCATTGGGCCAGGGCGATAGAGCGCAACCATAGCGTTGATGTCGTGAATAGTCGTGGGGCGAAGTTCTTTGAGCCAGCGTGTCATACCTGCGCCGTTGAGCTGGAAGAGGCCCATCGTCTCGCCGCGCGCGAGCATCTCAAATGTTTTCTTATCCTCAAGAGGGATGTTGTCGAGATCAACAATCACATTGTGTCTCTTTTCGACGAGATCAACGGCGTTACTCAAAATAGAAAGGTTGCGGATACCAAGGAAGTCAAACTTGGTGAGCCCAACGCCGTCTTCTCCGACAGAGTACATATCGTACTGTGTGATTTTTTTTCCACCCTTGGGGTCGAACTGAAGTGGCGCGTATTCATAGAGGGGGAGTGGGGAGATGACGACTCCCGCTGCGTGGACAGAAATGTGACGCACACAACCTTCGAGTTTTTTTGCGAGGTCGATGATTTGTTTTGTGTCCGCGTCTTTTTTGTAGAGGTCAGCGAGCTCCTCAACCATTTCCATGGCAGTGTCGATGGTCATCGGGAACCCTTGCGAGCCTTCGGGAATGAGGCGCGAGATTTTGTCGCCAATAGCATAGGGGTGTCCGAGTGCGCGTGCAACGTCACGCACGGCGCCACGGGCCATCATCGTACCGAATGTACCGATTTGTGCCACGTGATCATCTCCGTATTTTTTGCGCGAATATTCAATAACCTCGTCGCGACGGTTGTCGGCAAAGTCCATGTCGATATCGGGAGCAGAAGGACGCTCCGGGTTCAAGAATCGCTCAAAAGGAATCTTGTATTCAAGTGGATTCACAGCGGTGATGCCAAGAAGGTACGTAGTCATCGAGCCCGCGACCGAACCTCGAATGTTCGCAAGAATTTTATTTTCCTTTGCAAAACGAATGAGGTCTTCCACTACAAGGAAGTACACTGCGTACCCCTTCATCTTGATCACCGAGAGCTCGTATTCGAGTCGCTCGATTGCTTTTTCGTCTCCTTCAAGCTTGCGACGAGGAAGTCCTTCAAAACAAAGTCGGCGAAGTTCTTCGTCATACGTAGTATCTTCAGGGATAGTGAAATTGGGGAAAATAAATTTACCAAGTGTGAGCTCGATGTCGCACATATCAGCAATCTTGCCCGTGTTCCATACCGCTTCTGGTGTTGACGCAAAATTTTTGAGTGCTGTTTCTTCGTCGATAAAGCTAAAGAGATCGCTCTTCATCGAGAAACGATTTTCGTCATTCAAGTCGCCGTTGGTCTGGATGGCGAGGAGTGTTTCGTGCGCGTCCTGGTCTTCGACGTGAAGGTAGTGTGAGTCTTGTGTCGCGACAAGCGGAATGTCGAGCTTCTTACTTAAGCGGATGATTTCCTTACGCACTTCCTCAATGTTTTCCACGCCTGGGTGGTGCATGATCTCGAGAAAATAATTTTCTTTCCCAAAGATGTCTTGATGTTCCCGAGCGATTGCCTCAGCTCCTTCGAGGTCGCCGCGACGAATTGCGCGCGAAAATTCTCCACCGAAACATCCCGACAAACAAATAACACCTTCGCTATACTTGCGAAGTACTTCTTTGTCCATGCGGGGCTTGTAGTAGTAGCCCTCAAGGTTTGAAATAGTCACGAGGCGCATCAGGTTTTTGTAGCCTTGAGCGTTTTTCGCAAGGAGCGTGAGATGGAAGCGCTCATTGTCGATGCCAGGACGTTTGTCGAGGCGCGACCCAGCGGTCACGTATGCTTCGACACCGAGGATAGGCTTGATGCCAGCAGTTTTGCATTTCTTGTAGAACTCAATCGCACCGTACATATTGCCGTGGTCGGTGAGGCCGATAGCCTTCATGCCGCGCTCTTTTGCGAGCGCGATCATCTCGTCAATTTTTGAGAGTCCATCAAGGAGAGAGTAGTGGGAGTGTGTATGGAGATGTACGAATTGCTGCTTAGTATCGCTCATGTTGCAGACAGTATATCGTCAAATTAGTTTTACGTCCAAGACTCGTGCCCAAGACACAGCTCTGCTGATTCGAAATTTTGACATAATCGCAAAAATACAGTATTGTGAGTTCCGGAAGAAATCGAAGTTTGAACCTAATAATTGTAATTTTACGAAAAGGGAGATCGTTCATGAGTATATTTTGGTCTGTGTTTCTGGGGATTTTTTTGTTGGTGATCGTTATTTCTTACATCATTCTCGCGCTACTTGCGCGCAGGGAGGGGGGTTCAGCAATGCCCGCTGCTCTGGATGATTCTGGTCCCAACAAAACAGCCGCACAAAAAGCTGCGCTCGTTCTCCAGCAAGAAGCCTTTACTCGAAGCACGAAGAGAATCGAAAAGAGTGTGCATTTCCGGCAGGGTTTACTCTCTGTTCTTGCAACGTTAATTCTCGTGGTCTTTGATTCGCAACCGTTTATCATTGCGGCTGCATTCTGTGTTTGTCTTGCGGTCTGGCATTTCTGTTCTTCGCGACAAATCATTATCTGAGTCTCACTACCCCAAAGGTCGCCTCGTGCGACCTTTTTCTTTTTCGTGATAATATTTAATAATGAAAATGAGTAAGCATAAATACCTCATTGGCGTCGACGAAGTCGGCCGTGGACCTCTCGCGGGGCCGGTCGCTGTCGGCGCTGTTTGTATTTATGTTGAGCACAAGAAGAAAGTCGAAAATCTTTTCCCTATTGTAAAAGATTCTAAAAAACTCACTCCTCAAAAGAGAGAAGCGTGGCTCCTCAAAATCAAAGAAGCTGAAACCCTCGGGTACCTCTCGTGTGCTGTGTCTTTTGTTGCGCCAAGCGTGATTGATAAAAAGGGGCTTCCGTATGCGATTCGTACCGCGATGGCGAAATCACTTGAAGCGATTGAACACAATACTGAGGAGACAAAAGTTCTTCTTGATGGGTCGCTCTACGCGCCGGAGCATTACCAGAATCAAGAAACTATTATCAAGGGCGATGAAAAAGAACTCTCTATCGCACTCGCGTCGATCGTGGCAAAAGTCGCCCGCGATGCAAAGATGACGCTCCTTGCAAAAAAGCTCCCAGAGTATGGATTTGAAAAGCACAAAGGCTATGGCACGCGCGGACACTACGATGCGATAAGGAAGAACGGTATTACTAAACATCATCGCAAAAGTTTTTTGAAGGGACTTGTGTAAATCGTGTTTATGTGGTATTGTATCGGCTGGTTACGTACATATTTAAAGGAAAGGAAGTGTATGACGCAAACAGGACGTTTCAGTGCTATCGCCGTCGGTGTCAGCGAACCACGATCTGCTCACCCTGGGTATGAAGACAAGGAAGCCCAGGTCGATGTGGCAGACAAGAACCAAACACTCCATTTTTTCAAGGAGGATGGTGGTTTCCATGTCACGCTCTATCATCATCCCTCTGAGGATGGCAGGGCCCCAGCCATTTCCCTTGGTTTTATTGGGGATGAAGCGATTGCGGTCGCGATCAGGGAGGGGGTTCTGAGTATTGAAGGCCGGCGTTTCGAGCTCTCCAACACCCGCGCTTTGCGGAGAATTTTGTAGAAAAAGCACCTTCGGGGCTGGCAGAAATGTCAGCCCCTTGATTTTTTCTGGGGGATTTGTTAGAGTATCTCCACTATGGTAGTACGAATGAGACATACACGCGCGCACACGGCTAACCGCCGTTCGCATCACGCCCTTGAAGGAGCGCGCCTTTCAAAGTGTGTAAAGTGCGAGGCACTTCACCTTCGCCATCAGGTTTGCACCGCTTGCGGTACATATCGTGGCAAGGCAGTCCTCAAGGTCACCAAGACTATTGCGAAGACTGAGAAGCGCGCAGCAGCAAAGAGTAAGACAACAAAGTAAGCGGTAAGCAAAAAGCTTAACCGCTTTTCTTTTTGTTCGGCTCTGTGTATTATATAGAGATAAGTACATTTTAATTTTATGGCAAACAGACACCTTTCAAGAAGTATCGTTATGCAGGTTCTCTACGAGTGGGATTTCCGCGGTGGAGCACTTACTGATCTTGAGATTGAGCAGGCGCTTGCGCGCAACGCAGAAGAATTTGCTCCCGGAGTAAATGACATTTCGTTTATGCGAAAGCTTCTCCTTGGTATTCTTAATAAGCGCACGACCATCGACGATATTATTGAAAAGGCTGCGCCAGATTGGCCTATTGCAAAGATTGCACTCGTCGACCGCAATATTCTCCGTATCGGTCTCTATGAACTTCTTTTTGAAGATCGCACACAAGTGCCTGCAAAGGTGGCTATCAATGAAGCTATTGAGCTTGCAAAGACATACGGTGGTGAGACGAGTGGTAAGTTTATCAATGGCGTGCTCGGCGCAGTGTATAAGGAGCTCGGTGAGCCCGGTAAAGACGAGACGAGTAAGAAGAAGACCCCTCATGCCCCCGTTGACCCCAAGACACTTCCTCTCGACAAGCTCGGTGGTGCGGTGATTTACGCGCGCGATGGCCAGGATATTTATCTTGGACTCGTTCACGACATCTTTGGTCACTGGACGCTTTCGAAGGGGCACTATGCTGAAGGAGAAAATGATGAGCAGGCGCTAACGCGTATTGCTATGGAAGAAGTTGCGTTGCCAGTAACTATTGGTGAGCTTCTTGGTGAGAATGAATATGTTGCTTCGCACCCCGAGAAGGGCAAGATGCGCAAGCACGTGAGCTATTTCCTTGCAGAAGCGCCATATCAGGACATCACACTTATGAAGAAGGGTGGTCTCGACGATGCAAAGTGGTTCAAGCTCGCGGAAATTATTGACCTCAATATGTACGATGATATGTTGCCCGTAATCACGAAGGCGGTTAACATTTTGCTTAAAAAATAAATTATTTGAATAATAGAGACGTGGTATTGGGTGATTACTACCTCAGTTAAATCTTGCTCTGCAGGGATTTCCAAAGAAATCATTTAACGGGGTCCATAATTTTCTAATCTCGCTACGCTCAATAACAAAATTATGGAAAAGTTTGCAGCGTTCGAAGAAAAAATTGGTGCGCATTTCAAAAACCGCGCGGTTCTTCGCGAGGCTTTTACGCATCGCTCGTACATCAACGAGACGCGTGAGCGCGGACTTGATCACAATGAACGCCTTGAGTTCCTTGGCGATGCGGTAGTAGAGCTCGCAGTCACAGATTTCTTGTACAAGAAATATCCAAAGTCAAACGAAGGAGAGCTTACGAGTTATCGTGCTGCACTCGTGAATGCGGTGACTCTCGGCAACCTCGGTATCGATCTCGGCATGGAAGAATATTTGCTCATGTCGAAAGGCGAGGCGAAGGATCGAGGCACCAAGGCGAGACAAATAATTATTGCGAACGCATTTGAAGCGCTCGTGGGAGCTATTTATCTCGACTTGGGGTACGATGCTGCGGACACATTTTTAAAAACACATCTTCTTGGTAAGACCGATGAGATTGTGAAAAAAGAACTCTGGCGTGATCCAAAAAGTTTTTTCCAAGAGGAAGCACAGGAGCATGTGAGCATCACACCGTCATATGAGGTTCTCAAAGAAGAAGGACCCGACCATGATAAAGAGTTTACGGTTGGTGTGTATCTCGAAAAGGAGCTCGTGGGCACGGGGACAGGGAAGTCAAAGCAGGATGCTGAACAAGGTGCCGCAGCAGATGGACTCAAGAAGAAGGGATGGGGCGGGAAGTAGAATAAACAAAGAGCGCGGGGTCGTGAATCAGCAGGTTCACGTCTTGGACGCTAGACCCCGCGCTTTTCCTTTGCATTGACATATTTTTGGTATTGAATTAGTCTTCCTCTTAGATTCGTCAATTTTAAGGAGGGAAAAATGAAGCGCAAACTTGAACAGTTTGTTTGTACGGTAATTTTTTACGGAACAGTAGTTCTTTGTTTGACCGTTCTCGCAATATTTGGTGGAAGTGCGTTCGAAAAACGTAACCCGTTCTGGGGAGCAACCCTGCGTGCTCTTCTGGGCCTACACATGTTTGTCCTCGGCTCAGTGATGGTGGTTGTTGCGTTCCTTGTTCATCTCTCTTTGTTTGTTAGTATCCCGATTGGAATTATTGGTGTTCTGATACTTCTGCTTGGATCATTGATGCTTGCGGCACTTTGGAATCAATGGAGGGAAAAATGAAAAGATTGAAAAATCTATATGCTTCCTGTGATGGAAGCATCGCCAAGTGGTTAAAGAAGCACTACTGGTTTGCGTTCTGCTTCGGAATATCGTTGTTAATTGGCACAGAAACTTGGGTCATTGTTGTTGGTGGATTTGGGATGTGGGGAGCCATGAATTGGCAACTCGCTCTCTCTGTCCTAGTGTCAGTTCTGGCATTGACCTTTCTTGGGTTTAAATTGTGCATGTCTGCTCTGTTGCACCACATGCTTTCGTAGTACACAAACAGGCGATAACCTCGCCTGTTTTTTCTTTGTCGCAACATAAAACACAATATGGTAAACTATAGCCATAATGCGTGTAAAGAGTCTCGAGATTTCAGGTTTCAAATCCTTCGCCAAGAAGAGCACCCTTGAGTTTGGTGCGTCTATTTCTGCTATCGTGGGACCAAACGGCTCCGGCAAGTCCAACGTCGCCGAGGCACTCCGTTTCGTACTTGGAGAGCAGTCGCTCAAGAGTATGCGTGGCAAGCGCACAGAGGACCTTATCTTCAATGGCTCAAAGTCAGCAGAGCGACAGAATCGCGCACGCGTGACCATCTCTTTTGATAACAAAGACCGTACATTTCCGATCGACTACGACGAGGTAGCCATCTCACGTGAGATTCACCGTGATGCATCGAGTGAGTATTTTATCAATGGTTCCTCAGTGCGCCTCAAGGATGTCATCGAGCTCCTTGCGTCAGTGCACATCGGTGCTTCAGGTCACCACATCATTTCTCAGGGTGAAGCAGATCGTATTTTGAACACATCACCTAAGGAGCGTCGTGTGATGATCGAGGACGCACTCGGTCTCAAGATTTATCAGTGGAAGATTGCAGAGAGTGAGAAGAAGCTCGCAAAGACCGAGGAAAACATGCGCCAGACAGAGTCTCTACGTCGTGAGATTGCGCCGCATATTAAATTCTTAAAGAAGCAGGTAGAGAAAGTCGAGCAGGCGCGTACGCTCCGTGATGAGCTCGCGATGCTTTATGGTGATTATTTGATTCGCGAAGAGACATATATCAAACACACACGAGAGAAACTTCATAAAGAGAAAGAAGGGCTCGAAAAAGAACTTCATGAGGCAAATGAAGCACTTGCGCATGCGGACAGTTTGCGCGGGGTACAGACCAAGGACAGCGCTGAGGTTGCCGAGCTTGTGAAGGTACGATCTGAGATGGGCGCGGTGCGTCGTGAGCGTGATGACCTCGGTCGCAAGATCGGTCGTCTCGAAGGTATGATCGAGTACGAGGAGCGCCGTTTGAATACGCCACCAGAGGCTCATGAGAAGGTGGTGAGTGCGGAGGAAGCTGAGAACCTCGCACAAAACCTCTACGATGAGCTTGGTCACGCAGAATCAAGTGAAGACTATTTGTATATTAAAGGTGTAGTAAGCGCTACACGTCAGAAAGTGGGGAAGTTCCTCGAGCATATTCGAGGGTCTGAAGGTGTGCCCGTAAATAATGACGCTGCTATCAATGCACTCGAAGATTTGCGACGTGAACATAAGACACTTGTTGATTCACAGCACAATCTCGAAGAGATGATTCGTGGTTTTGAGGGGAAGGTTCATGAACTTGAGGCAATTCTTGAGAATAAGCGCACAGAGACGACTGAAGCAGAGCGTGCGTCATTTGAATTCCGTGCAAAGAAGCAAGAGCTTACGCTTCGTCTCGGTATGGTGCGTGAGCACATTGAGAACTTTGCGCGCGATGAAGTTTCTTTCCGTGAGGAACTTCGCGAAGGAGGTATCCTTGTGGGTCGCTCCGTGCTCGACTATGTAAACACTCCTATTGATGTTGAGATTGCGCTCGCGGAGCCACGTGCAGAGCAGGAAGCTCGTCGCAAGAAGATTGAGCGCACCAAGATTCGCCTCGAAGATATGATGGGTGGTGGCTCGGGGGAAGAAATAATGCGTGAGTACGAAGAGGCTGTTGAGCGCGATGCATTTCTCGCACGTGAACTCGAGGACCTTACCAAGAGTGCAGAGTCACTCCATGCACTTTGTCGCGAGCTCGAGGAGACTCTCGGTCTGCAGTTTAAAGAGGGTATCAAGAAAATCAACAAACAATTTGGTGAATTTTTTGCGCTTATGTTTGGTGGTGGCACCGCATCTCTCGAAGTTGCTATTGAGAAAAAGAAAAAGCGTTCAGATACTGACATCGTTGAGAATCCCGATGAGATTGAAGAGGAAGAAGGCGAGGAGGGGATTGAGGTGGCTATCTCGTTACCTCACAAGAAGATCCGAGGACTCCAGATGCTTTCTGGTGGAGAGCGTGCGCTTACCTCTATTGCGCTCATCTTTGCAGTATCACAGGTCAATCCTCCGCCATTCCTCGTACTCGACGAGACCGATGCGGCGCTCGATGAAGCAAACTCAAAGAAGTATGGCGACATGGTTGCGACACTCGCAAAGTACTCTCAGCTTATTGTGATTACACACAACCGCGAGACGATGTCGAGAGCGGGGATCATCTATGGCGTGACGATGGGCTCAGACGCAATATCAAAGCTCCTCTCGATCAAGTTTGAAGAAGCAGTGGAAGTGGCGAAGTAATTGTTTTATCTCAAAAGAAAAGCAACTTTCAGGAAAGTTGCTTTTCTTTTTGTTTCTGGTTTACTGAACGTAGCTGCACTTTTCTAACTATGTTGAGGAGACTGAAATGGGTGAAATATTGAAAATCGGGCTTGATCTCGATGACGTACTTCTCGCTACAAATGACGCCATGCTGAAGTGGCATAATCGCGTCTACGGGACCTCATATGCAAGAAAGGATATTGTTACCTGGGAACTGACGAAAGTGTGGAACTGCACATTCGATGAAATGCTTTCCCGCATTCATGAGTTCTATGCTTCTCCTGAACACGATGAAACACTCGCTTTTAAGGGGGCAATCGAGGGGATAGAAACCCTGGGCGAGGGAAAAGAGTACCATATCATCACGTCGCGCCCAGGAGAGATGCACGGCAAGACGATGGCTCTTATTCAGAAATATTTTCCACCCTTGGTTGAGAGTGTTCATTTCACGAGTCAGGTTACCGAGGAGGCTGGGCGCTCAAGAAAGAAGGAGCATGTTTGTCTAGAGCTCGGCATCCAAGTGTTCGTTGAAGACAATCTTGACTACGCCCGCAATGTTGCAGGCGTAGAAATACCCGTTCTCCTTTTTGATACCCCTTGGAACCAAACTGAAGACCTTCCAAGCAACGTCACCCGTGTTTACTCGTGGGAGGAAATTGTCGAGAAGCTGATCTAAGGATTAAGCCCGCAACGCTACGCGTTGCGGGCTTTTGTTTTTCTTCACCGTAACAATAAGCTGCTATCGCTGCTTATTGTTACGATTGATTTTTGACTTACCGATGATTTTTCTGTAGTCTGTTATATGGAATATCACAAATCATTTTATGTAGAGGAGTTGCAAATGAGTGAACGCATTGTGGTGATTGTAGGACCTTCAGGGGCTGGGAAAACTAAACATTCAGCGGCCCTTGAAAAACGTTTAAACACAAAAAAGGTGATTAGTGGCACGACGCGTGATCCGCGTCCGGGTGAAGTAAATGGGGTAGATTACTATTTTTTCAGCCGTGTTGAGTTTGTCGAAGCTGCTCGTCGTGGTGAATTTGTTGAGAACGCAGAAGTCCACGGGCATTTGTATGGGACACTGCGGGATGATCTTGATTCTATGTTGGCGACGGGTGCGCTCGTCTTGCTCGTGGTGGACATTCAGGGAGTTGAATCAATCGCTCGTATTTATCCTGAAGCCCAAACGTTCTTCATTACGGCGCCAAAAGAAGATCTCATCCGTCGTATCAACGAGCGTGATATAAGCGAAGAAAAGAAGCAGGAACGCATCGCGAAGCTCGACGATGAATTGCTCGACATTCATAATCCGTTTATCAAACATGGCATCAGAAATAGCGACAATGATGACCCGGAGGACGTCGTTCAAAAAATCTGTGACATCATCGTCGCTCGTGTCGGACCCACTGCTCTTCGTGAAGAAGCATAAAATCAAAAGCCTGTGGCGCATCGCGCCACAGGCTTTCTTTCTTACTTGATGAGCTCGTAGTCAATCGACTTCTTCTCGAGGTCAACTCCCTTCACGCGGAACTTGATTTTGTCACCGAGGACGAAGCGCTCGTGCTTGGTCTTTCCGACGATGCGATACTTGTCGCGCTCAAAGATGTAGTAGTCATTACCGAGGTCAGAGATACGGATGAGGCCTTCACACTTTGTTTCTTCCTCTTCTACGAAGACGCCCCACTCAGCAACACCAGAGATTGTGCCCATAAACTCCTTCCCAACACGCTCATTCATGTACTCTGCCTGCTTAAACTTGATAGATGCACGCTCTGCATCAGCGGCAAGCTTTTCCATCTCAGATGAGTGCGATGCGAGCTTGCGGTATTCTTCCATCTCATCTTTGGTAACTTTCTCATCAGCGAGGAAGTGGGCGAGGATGCGGTGTACCATCACGTCAGGATAGCGACGAATAGGGGATGTGAAGTGTGCGTAATGCTCGTATGCAAGACCGAAGTGGCCGATATTATTGGTTGAGTAGATTGCCTTTGCCATCGTGCGCACGGTCGCCGTGTTGAGCATTGTCTCTTCTGGCTTACCCTTGATTGATTCAAGAAATTTATTGATATCGGTTGATGATACACGGCCCTCCTTTACCGGGAGTTTATAGCCGAGTCCTGCGACAAACTTTGAAAGTTCAATGAGACGTTCTGGCTTTGGTTCGTCGTGAATGCGATAAATAAAGAGGTCGTTCACATGGTCGGGGTGTGCGAGCTTGCCAGTACTGTCACCAAGCTTTGATGATACGAACTCTGCAACCTTTTTATTGGCGAGGAGCATGTACATTTCCACAAGCTTGTTGGTGTCTTGGAATGTCTTTGTGTATACGCGAATAGGCTTTTTGTTTTCGTCGAGCTCGAAACGCACCTCCTCGTGCTCAAAAGAAATAGCGCCTTCTTCTTTGTCTTGTGCTGCAAGTTTCTTTGCCATCACATTGAGCATATTGAGCTCGTTGTAGAAAAGCCCCTCTCCTTTATCAAGGATTTCCTGCGCGTTCTCATAGGTAAAGCGCTTTGCAGAATTGATGATTGCACGTCCAAACCATTTGTCCTTCACCACTACTTTCGTCTTTGGGTCACTAAATGCCTCGGGTGCAAATGTAAACACCGCAGAGAACACAAGCTTGTCTTCCTTTTCGTTGAGCGAGCAGAGGTCATTTGAAAGCACCTCGGGGAACATAGGGATCACACGATCGACGAGGTAGATTGATGTCGCACGGCTGCGGGCCTCTTCGTCGATAGCCATATGAGGCTTCACATATGCTGACACATCTGCGATGTGTACACCGACTTCTATATCGCCGTTTGCGAGTGTCTGGATAGAGATAGCATCGTCAAAGTCCTTCGCATCAGCGGGGTCGATAGTGAAGGTCGTCACACTCTTGAAGTCGCGACGCTTCTTTGCTTCCTCTGCGATGAATGCAGGTGCAGTTTTCTTGAGCTCGTCTGCTTCACGATGAATCTCTTCAGGGAGTTCCATTTGGAGACCTTTGTCGAGGACGATGGCGCGGATTTCTGTTTCGTTATCACCAGCCTGTCCGAGTACCTCGATAATTTCAGCGGTAGGATTTTTCTTTGGGTCAGTCCAATCAGAAAGACGCACGAGAACTTTCTTGCCCTGAAGCTTTTGGTCCTGTGGTGGGTTTGGGATAAGGAAGTCTACATAAACACGTGTGTCCTGAGGAATTAAAAATGTTGAGCCGCCGTCGATATCGATAGTACCCACGAAAGTTATCTTGTTGCGTGCGAGAATCTCTGTAACCTCTCCCGTCTGCTGAAGGTCACCCATTTTAGCGTTAAGACGAATCTTCACCCTGTCGCGAGGGAGTGCGGTATTGAGAAAGCCAGCTTCGATTTTGATATCGTTTTCGCGCGGACTATCTTCGCCTACAGAAACGAAGCCAAAACCTTTGGCGGTCGTAATAATAACGCCTTCAACAAAACCTGCGCCCGGAGTATTTTTTTCAGTCATATTGTTCATAAGATACCATAGTTGAGGAACATTTGACAGATGACATATTTGGACAAAAACTGATACAATCACCATGATGCTTACAGACAAAGATAAAGAAGAAATTGAAAAAATGCGACTTATTTCAGAAATTGAATCTGAAATAGGAAGATTGAATATTCAACACAGAAGAATTTTTGAATCTACTCAGAATGATGCAGGTGGACCAACTTCAACGCACGAGGCTGATTTTTATATGGTTTTGTTAAGGCGATTATATCGTCGAATTGAGGCCAACCAACATGATTCACGGGTTGCCAACTTAAAAGGAAGGTTTAGTGGTGTGCATAAGAAGATTAAGATGAGAGATGATTTTGAGCACGATATAAACTACGAAACATTTCCGCATGTTGTTCCTGGGATTATTGTTATAGGAGGAGTTGTTATAAATGGAGATAGTTCACATATTCTTTCGGGGGACCAGCAATGGTTTTTAAAAGAGGATCATGACAATTTTATAAATTTGATGCGCGAATTTGCAGGATTGTATCCTTTTGTCCCAAAACCCAAAAAGGAAGGTTCCTCAATCTGTCGATGTTGCAAAAAATAGGCAATATTTACACTATAATTATGCGTGTATGCCTACAGTGCTACTTGATCTAATTGTTGGTTACTAGTCAAAAAGCCCCCAAACAGCCAAGCGCTTGACTGTTTGGGGGCTTTTTGATAGGATGTTGCCTATGTTATCAATTCGACTACAACGCGTTGGCCGCAAGAATGACCCATCATTCCGCGTCATCGTTACAGATTCAAAGTTAAAGCCAAAGACTGGAAACTTCCTTGAAG
>JALNYL010000010.1 GCA_023229865.1 Minisyncoccota bacterium | reverse complement strand
TAGCGAAACGCTGGATTGGTGAGTTGATAAGGTTGACGAACATACCACGGAGAACCTGAAGTGGAGGAATGGTTGCAATTGCCATCATTTCTTCCTTTGTCTTGTACTCTCCATCAAAGATGCCACCTACGATAGCGATTGAACCCTTATCGCGAGGCATGATCTGGAAACCATAAGTCTCACGTGCTGGAGCGAGGAGGTCCTCACCGTACGCAATCGCGAGCTCTCCTGGAAGCTCAGGCATATCGCCTTTTGCTTTGAGATCACCGAGGACACGCTTTGCCAAAGTCTTTTTCGTAACAAAGTATCCAACATTATCTGCTGAAAGCTTTCGGCGGAGGATTTTTGTATCCGCTGCTGAGAGCGCTTTGAAGTTTACGAAAACAATTGACTTTGCAGTAGCGAGACGCTCTGACATTGAACCAATAAGTTCTACTTTCTTTTGTTTTGTAATTGCCATATAACTGTATACAATATTAGCTCCTCGATTCGGAAATAAAAATGATTTTTTATTTCTCTCATTCTACGTCGCTAATAATTTGATTTAAACAAGTTGACGGCTCAAGCGCTAAGCGCGAGAGCCGTAAAGCCATCTCAATAAATGAGAATAAGTCGACCTCCGCAGGACCTATGTCGCATTTCTCCGCGACCGCCTACTTCTTCGGGCTTCGAGGTTATATTAGCGTGTGCTGGTCAGATTGTCAACCGTCATAATAACGGCGTTCATATCGCCCAATTTCATCACTTTTGAGACGGTCACCCCAGCAAGACCTACAATTAAAATCGCTGCAAACCCTACCAAAGATTTGATGATTTCTTTCATGTAAACACTATACCACGTCTAGGAACAGTCGTCCACAGGGGGAAAATAGGCAAAAAACAAAAGAGCCCCGGGAGGACTTCGTCCTCCCGGGGCTCTTTTGTTTTTTGCCTAAGTAATTACTTCGCTACAGATTTTTCGTATTCAGAGAGAAGCGCCTTCAAGTCTGTTGCGCTTGGATTTTTTGCAATCCCCTCTTTGAGAATCACAGCAGCCTGGTCTTTCTTTGCTGTCATTGAGAATGCATACAATTCGTACAAACCGCGGTAGCCCGCAATGTAGTCAGGCTTGATCGCAATTGTTTTCTTCCAATTCTCTTCCGACTTCACAAAATCCTTGAGATAAAAATGATAGAGGTCGGCAAGGTTGTTCCATGCGACGAGGTCGGTTGGTGCGAGTGCTTTTGCATATTCCCACGCATCACGAGCTCCTTCATAGTCCCCGAGAACCTTTCTCTGTCCTCCGAGCGCAATCCACGCGTCCTGCTTTGTCGCATCTTCCTTAAGAAGCGCGACGGTCGCAGCCACCTTCCCTTCCATGTTTTTTACAAGAGCCGCATCAAGAGTTTTCAAAGGAGTAACGACACGATCGAGCGATGGAGCGGGTGGAAGTTTATTACCCTCAATAGGCACGACTTCAACCTTTCCATTTCCCGTCATCCCAATACCATAGTCTTTCAAAGCATCTACTCCAGTGCCTGTTATCTCAATTTTACTTGTGCGAGTATCGCGATAGATGAGCACTGCTGCGGCAACCGCAAGCACCATAAGCCCCAAAATCGCTGCTTTTTTCTTGTTTGTCATATCCACACATCCTAGCAAATTAAGGCTTTTGTGCAACTGTGATAATAAATGGCGATAAGTAATCAGAAAATTCATTCCCCGCCGCATCCTTCACATGTGCCTTTACACGATAGACTCCGTCAACAATCGGTGTCCCAGATGGTGATAGGTCTACGTTCCAAACTTTTGTACAAGTAGTCATCCCGTCAACGCATGCACTTGAGTCAGACTGAAACATTTTATACTTAGTCACATCATCTTGATGCTCAAGTTTAAGCGACATCCAATTCACAGCCTCGCTCGCCGTAAATGAAAGTGTTACAGGTGTCGTTGTGGAAGACACCAAGAGGCTCTCCGAATTACCATTAAACGCATACGAAAGAATTGTGGGAGAAGTTGTGTCGGGAGATGCAGTCACCGTAACGATATACGACTCTGTTGTCCCGTCCTCTGCGGTGACCACATAAGTAATGGGGTTTGTGAAATCTTGCGCCACCCCCGTTGCTGGGCTCGATGTCGCACCCAAAGAAGCAGCAATCATTGGCGTGAGCGAGGTTATATTTGTTCCATGAGGCACAGTGATGGAAATTGTTTTCACCACATTGTCCACAACCCCCGAAAAGGTCGTTGACGCAACGACAACTTCAAATGACGTGATTAATTTCTCAGAACTAAGTGGTGGAACTGGCGGTGACTCAACAACAACGCTCACAGTATATGATTGTGTCGTATCATCTTCAGCGGTAACCACATACGCAACAGGATTAGTAAAATCTTGTGCCACCCCTGTTGCAGGGCTTGATGTCGCCTTCGCCGAAACAACAATATTGGAAACAAGCGAAGTGACATTTGTGCCATAAGGAACAGTAAGCGTAACGGTTTTTGCCGCCTCATCAATGAGTCCCGAGACAGTAGAAGATGCGATAATAAAATCAAACGTTGTTATTGATTTTTCAGAGCTCGGAGGGGGTGATACATACAGACCATACACAACTGACGTGCCGATAGGAGTAGCGTAGTAAAATAATTCAGAGGAGTCGGCAATAGTCACATCATTGGCGCAATCAAACGCTGCATCTGAATATGAGGTGAAGATGAAGCGGTAATTTTTATTAATAACCATTCCAGAATTTGGCACAACCTGAGAGATTGTTGACCAGGAGGTACTACTAATACGCCCGCCATAAATTCTTCCTGAACTATAAATTCTTTTCTCCTTTATATCACAAAGATTTAAATACCCACCGCGATTAATAAAATTATTATTATCAAATTTAAGCTCTTCGCCTTGTGTAACCACTTTTACTGTATATGAATGGGAAGATTTATCTAGTGCTTTCACTATATACGACACAGGGGAAGAAAAGTCTTGTAATCCCCCACCCGCTGGCGATATTGTTGCGCCTAAAGACACCCCAAAACGAGGGGTAAGCGATGATATGTCAGTTCCTCGAGGAACAACAACAGTAATGAGATGAGTGGATGCATCAATAATAGTCTTCACCCCACTTTCAATCTCTTCAAAATCAATTGATGTAATAAAGCTTGCAGATCTAGGATCGTAGGCGATAACCCCTGGCGAGGTGTCGTTAAAATAAAATATATTAGAAACATTACTTGTGTAAATACCACTATTACATTCTTTTGATGTTTCGATGTTTTTGCCAAAAATTACTCGATACTTCGAACCTAGAGATGCACTTTGTTTTAAAATTTCAGTGCTAACAAAACTCTGCATTGGCAAGGTTGCACCAGCAGCAACGACAGTTCTTGTTGTAATATTACAAAGAACAAACGGTCCTCCATACAATATTTTATTGTTTTCAAAAAAATTGATTTGTTTCCCTGGTTTTAGCACAACAGATACCATGCGTGTAGATGTTGCGCGATTACCAAAACGATCCATCGCAGTATAGACAACAGCATATTCCCCAGCGCGAAGTGTATCCACGGTTGATGTTGCTGACACAACAACAGTCCCCTCTGTGTCATCAGAGGCAGTTGCTCCCTTGTCTACGAAGCCCTCGCCCTCTTCTATGCTCTCTACGCTCTCCCCAAGTATTGTGATAATAGGAGCTGTTGTGTCCACTAGAATATGAACCGCTCGAGTTGATGTCGCGATGTTCCCCGCCTTATCGGTTGCTGTATATAAAATTTCATAGATACCGGGAGTAGTGACGTCTACAGTACTTGACGCGATGACAGATATTGTACCGTCAATATCATCAAGGGCAGTAGCCCCCTCATTACGATATTCAATTCCAACTGTTGATGTTGCTGGATTTTGTCCAAGAATTGTAACAACTGGGGGGATAACATCTCGAGAGGAAGCTGCTGACAATGGCGGTGTTGCAACCCCTTGAGTGGTAGGGGTAGCGTACGCACCACCCCCTCCCCCGCTATTTGCAAACGAAAAAGCAAAAGACTCTGGCGAAATAACAGGCGCAGAGTCTTTTGCTGGTTCGGAAGATGGCGGCGTATTTACTTCTCTCTGGCTTACAACAGAGTTGAGGGGTGTATCATTCTGCGAATCGAGGATGGCAACAGCCGTATCCTTAGATGTGTATTCCGCAGGTAATGGAGCTTCTGTCGTTGTATCTACTTGCTGATTAGCGGGTGTCGTGGCAAGAATCACCGAGGCGGAGTTGTTATTACTAAAATCATTAGCAACCCCTAGAATAACAGGTGGGGCATATTTCAAAACCAGAGACGGGGCAATGCTTATTGGATTATTTACAAAATTTAATAACAAACGAGACACTGAGGCAACAGTGCTAACCCCCTGTGTTATGGCATTTGAAATAGCGGCAACAACTGGTGTCACTTTTTCCACCGCAACATTTGTCGCAAAAACCACATTATCAATAGTCTGATTAGCGCCAACAACAAGACCGCCCGCAATTACTTGCCCAATTACAACCGTTGTCGTCTGTGGAAGTTCGACAGCGATGCAAGAAATATTTTCATCACGTGTTTGGTCAGCAATAAGTCGACCGAGAGCGTTTCCAATGCCACCCATAATCTTCCCCGAACGTTGTTTTAAATATACTTCAAGAAGCCCATGCCCCATATTATCTGCTGGGGTTGCCTCAAGAGTATCGTTTGCGGGCAGGGTGTATCCAGTGCTTGTTTTTGCAACAATACCAGCAATAACATCATCATTTGAAGAGGTGAGGTATTCTCCACCACCCGACACGCGATTTGCGGGAGTTGCAATACTATACATACCAACCGACTGAAATGGTAATCCCCCATCACGACCAACCACAGCATCATAAAAAGTGTTTGCATAAAAGTTCCCCTGGGAATGCGCAAGAAGGAGGAGTTTTTGAGTTTTAACACTGTTCTTTGCAGTATTAAAAATAGTTACAAAATCAGCATCCTGAACATTACCACTTGCTTCAAGGAGTTTCTGCTTAATAGCATCATTAAAGTCAGCCGTAAAACCATGAGTGGGGTTGTAAAGTTTTTTAACTGACAGAACTTCTCTGTTGTATTTATCTGGAAGATGACGATTAATTTCTGTGATGTAATTATCAACATCAACAGTAGTTGATTTAATTCCATTAATTACTCCAATTGTATAACCTTTCGATGAACAATTTTCTTCACTAAGTTGCGCAAAAGAAGATAACGGCAATAATATTGCTCCAACAAAAATAACAATTTTAGTAGTCACCTTTTTCATATGGATTTTCAATTAACAAGAACTGCGGTGTTTACATCACAAACATTTTCTCTTAAAACCTCATAACTTCCACTTTTTTTAAAAAAATCATCACGCGTTTTTTTTCTTTCTAAAGTGTCGAACTGTTTATCTTCCACAAAACTAACATATTTTTCAATTTTCTGTACATCCTCTGACGTTCTCCATGATTCAGGGGTCTCTCTTGGAACAAGAGTATCGGAAACACATGCATCAGCTCTATTTTCTTTAATCACTACAGCGACAACATTCTTCTCATCTAAAAACGGTTGCATTGTTTCCATCTGGAGCGCCAACGCATACTGCAAGAGCACTGCTCTTGTCTTTGCTGAATTTGGATATTCTTTAAAAATTGCGAGCTCAACATCATCACGGATACCGTTATTATTAGTATCTACCCCGGCAATAGTTTTGTCTGCTTCTGCCCCAGGATCAGCTGGTAAATACTTCCCCATCACATCATCGAGAGTAATGTGGGTGTCCTGAATAATTTGTACCTGCTCCGCAACTTTTGCATCGTCATAACGATTGTAGCCAACATAAACAAGAACAAAAAAATACAAGACAAAAAGCACCCCCAGTGCCGCAAAAAGGTACTTCAAAATCTTTTTAAATTTTTCCATAATTCCCCTCATTGTACCACCCTCACTTTTCAGTGTCCCCCATTATTATAAAAATCCTGTGGATAACTCCTTGCGAAGGGCGGGCCTTCGCAAGTCAACTCCTTCGTATGCCCTTTTTAAATCCCCCTCGCGATAATTTTGCAATATTGCAGACTCTGAATAGTCCCCAGAAATACTCTTCTGTTCTTGTGTCCAGGCAACCACAGGGAGACCAGAAAGAACAGGGCCTTCTAGTCCATTGCCAGTAGTTGGGTCATAAAAATGATTCAGATAGCGCGGATCAGCATCTTCTGCAATTGCCCCCATAGTAATCCAAAGCGCTTTTTCGTCTGTGAGTTTTGTTTCGTGAGATGCATTATATGTATCAATCGCCGCACCAGAAAGCTTTGGGTGGATGACAAAATTATCATAACTGAAAACAAGCGTAGAAACAGTAGCAACCCCAACCAAGAACAGTGATATTAATTTTTTAGACATCTTCGTTTTGGTTAATTAAATATATTCAATGTACCAATAACCATTAGAGTCTTTCCCAAAATCAATCGTGTGCTTCAACCCATCCCCTTTCTCCCAGTCATAGTGAGCCCAATTGTCATTTATTCTTAGATTACCGATAGACGCTGGTAATGTTTTTACCCATGCATCAAACTTTTCCCCATCCTTAAACGCTTCGGCATATGCGGCCCGATTTTCTTTTCTCACGAACGTCAGTGCGTTATCTATCTGATTATTAAGAAGTGCCTGGCGAAACTCCGTGTACACTTCTTCTGGTGTATTTTTTGCAGGAACATCTATATATTGAGGGGGGAAATCTTTTCGCAAATCTTCTTCACTGGTATACCACTTTCCGTTGTAGTTAACCCACGCCCCAGATTCAATTTTATAACGCACAAAAAGATGATTGAGCTGCAAGAGAACAAGGGCGCCCGCAATCACACCAAGAACAATGAACAACTTCTTGTATTTTTTGAGCATGGTTTAAAGAATCGATTTAATATTCATGATAATTCCCCTCATTGTACCACCCTCACTTTTCAGTGTCCCCCGTTATCACAAAAATCCTGTGGATAACTCCTTGCGAAGGGCGGGCCTTCGCAAGTTAGTCGTTTTTAAAAGTGAGCCAATCATTCACAAAATCATCAAACTCTTTTGCTGTTGTGAAATATTCAGGACCCGCTTTTATATTTAATATTTTTGATTCAGGACGCGTGCTCCCCTGCCAATCGAGATAACTCGAGTGTGCATATTCATTCAAAAAATCCTGCGCCGCAACACGACCATGAATCCCCTTTTCCTTCCATTTTGGCTCAATAATTTTCACAGGATTTAAGTGAATATACGCAAAAAGATACTTTAAATACTCATCGGTGCTTGCATGTTTTGCCTTAAACCTGCTCTCAAACAGCGCTCCTGTGCGTTTATTTTTCTTATTAAAATACGTTGCGTACGCAGTTGAAAGTTTCCCCATAAACTTTGTCACACCTCCTTCTTCTTTTTCGCGGAGCAATAAATGAAAATGATTAGGCATCAAGCAGTACGCCAAAATTTCAACCAATGTTTCCCCTCTTTCAATATTAAAAAGCTCCGCGAAGGCCCGCCCTTCGCGGAAATGTTCTCGCATATCTACAGGTTCGGTACTATTGCAAACATAGAGCAACGCATTGAATCGCTTAAAATCATAGGGTTCGACAAAAATGGTGCGCTTATCGGTTCCGCGATTATAGATATGATAGTATTCTCCGATTGAAATAACGATCTTTCTCTGCATTAATTTAAAGTATATCTCATTCCGCGAAGGGCGGGCCTTCGCAAATTAAAATCCTGTGGATAACTTTTTATTCTAAACAATCCCCTATATTACAAGGTTTGCGAAGGGCGGGCCTTCGCAAGTTTGTGTAAAAATACAACACAAAAAGCCCCCGACTTCCTTGCGGAAGCGGGGGCTTTTTGTTGTTGGCTAGAGGATTACTCCCCTATCCTGACATATTTTCGCTAACTAGAAAGTTAGTTTGAACGTGCCTGGATGAGTCCGCCAGCTGGGAGACCTGAAACGCCGTAACCGTTTGTCCAATCAAGATATGTGAGAGGAGAAGTGGTTGTTGCGTTACCTGACCATACGAACTTGTAAGTTGAGAGTGTTGATGTTGCAGCAAGAGCTACGTTAGCAACGCTGTCACCTACGAGTGTAGTGATAACTGATGAACCGGTTGTAACACCAGCAACTGTACCACGGAGTTCGAAGTAGTATGTAGCTCCAGCAGGGATATTAACCGATGATGAAGGGTAGATAGCTACTGCGCCTGAAGTACCAGGGTTGATGTTTGCTGTTGTGTTGATCTGACCTGAGGTGAAACCTGAGATCGTTGAAGAGTAACCAGCGTCTGTGTAACCGTAGAGGTTAACGTTAGTTACGCTTGTGATCGTTGAAGTTGCGATTGTGAAGTTAAGAGCACCAAGGGATACATCGCCGTTAGCGTTTGCAGTTACCTTGAAGCGCATAAGCTTACCATCAGCAACACCAGCTGTACCAAGAGTATCCTGTGCAACAACAGGGAATGACTTGAAGAGGCGGATGCCTGATACTGAAGTCGAACCTGATGCGTTTACAGTTGAACCTGAGTTTGCACCTGTACCCTGGGCTGCGTAGAAGTTAATCGATACGGTATCGCCCTGAACACCTGTGTAACCAGAACCAATCTGTGCAAAGTCTACCTTTACAGTAAGGTCCTTGTCAGCATCCTTAGGAAGAGAAACTGTCTGTGACAATGTTGATGTCGCAGTGCTGTTTGTACCTGTGAATACTGCTGTACCTACCTGTGTAGCACCATCCCAGATAGAAACCTGTACGAGGTCTGATGCTGAGCTTGATGCTGTTGCGATCTGAAGTCCGAGCTGTGCGAGGTTTGTTGCCTCGTTAGCTGAACGGAAGCGGATCACTGCTGCTGTATTACCTGTTGAGCCTGCAGCCGCGATAGCGAATGATGGGCTTGAAGGTGATGTTGAAGCAACGAGTGTACCTGCTGCTACAACAGTCTGTGTAGCACCTGTGGTTGTTGAACCTGATGCTGTAACTGTTGAACCTGAAGTTACACCAGTTACAGAAAGCGCTGCAATCTGTGCTGTTGTAATGTTCCAAGTGAATGAACCTGTGATGCCTGAAGCAACGTTACACTTGAGGGTCAATGTCTTAACAGTGTTCTTTGCAACTGTAAGTGTTGAGTCAAATGTGAATGTTGCTGCTGCAACTGATGGGTTAACAACGTTTGAACCAGTGTTCAAAGCTGTTGCACCATCGTAGAGCTGACAAGCAGTCAAGTCTGTAACTGCAGCTGTAACAGCAGCGTCGGTGAGAGCAATTGAACCAAAGCGAACATCTTCACCTGATGCTGATGCATCGAGCTGAATGTTAGCAAATGTAACTGCTGTACCACCGGCAACGATTGTCTGTGCTGCTGGAGTTGCTGACTGAGAAACCGCGAGGGCAGCCGCCTTCACTGTCATTGTGTTCATCGAAACTGCTGATGCAAGTGATGAAAGTGAAATTGTGTTGCCTGTTGTCTGACCTGTTACGTTTGTCCAATCTGTTGAAGGAGTGGTTGTCATAACGATTGTTACGCCACCAGCAACAGTAGAAGCTACCTTACCCTTGAGGGTGTAGGTGTGCTTTCCGATTGGGTAAGTAACAGTATCAGTGAAGGTTACTGTGTTGTCAGTTCCTGAGTTCAAAACAGAATCAACTGGGCCTGCTACAACCGCACCGTTCTCATTTACGAGAGTTACGTTTGTAAGGATAGCACCTGTTGTTGACGCTGTTGTGTGGAATACATGTGACTGTACTGAGATAGCCTCACCCTTAAGGTCAAGCTCGTAACCACCGAGAACCTGGTTTGCAAGGTTAATTGCAATGTTCTGTGCAGCTACTGAAGTTGCCTTATTGATTGAGGTTACTGAACCGCCTGCAATTGTTGCAAC
Source organism: Minisyncoccota bacterium (assembly GCA_023229865.1). GTDB lineage: Bacteria > Patescibacteriota > Minisyncoccia > Phycocordibacterales > UBA1550 > UBA1550. The sequence continues at coordinate 21,988 of JALNYL010000010.1, read as the reverse complement.
ACGGCCGTTGATAGCTGGAGTTGCAGTTGAGGCTGTACTGTTTACAGTACCAGTGTAGATAATACCCTGACCGTATGTCTCACCTGTAAGGTAGATGTCAGTGTTCTTCTGGAGGTCGAAGTCAACAGTACGTCCTGCTGAACCTGAACCAACGATGTCACCGGCGATCCAAGCGTCCTTTGCAAGACCCTTTGCGATCACGATACCTGAACCGAGGTTTGCTGAGTAGTACTTACCATCAGCTGAAACAGTCGTGTCATAAGCTGTGCCGTCTACATAGATCTTTACGTTAGCAAGATCTGATGCGCCAGCTGAACCAGCCTGGTAGAAACGAATTGACTTCAAACGAACATCCTCAGCTGAACCAGCTGTAAGACGAACTGCAGTAAACTTGTAACCAGTTGTACCGATTTCCTTTGTCTGTGCAGAACCTGGGTCGTATGACGAGTTCGTTGCATCTACAGTACCAATGGTCAACGAGTTGTTCATTGTGTGTGATGCACCTACGATAGGGAGTGAACCAGAAACAGTAGATGAAGTGTTAACTGCAACTACTGAAAGTGATGCAACCTGACCTGTGTAAGACAAAAGTGATGATGCCATGTTACCTGCAACGGTGAAGGTCTTTGATGTACCTGCCTTTACAGTAAATGTACCACCTACGATTGCCTGGTGTGTTGAACCGAGGGTCTTTGCAATGTCGAGCTGTGAACCATCCTCATCGAGAAGAGTTACGCCTGAGAACACTGCATCTACGGCTGCACCTGTACGCTCTACAGTAACACCATTAACTACAACATCCGAAGATCCTGCAGTAAGAGTGAACTTTGTAAATGGTACACGTGATGAACCGTGGATAGCGAGGCCGTTAGCTGGCTGTGTTGCAGCAGAAACGGTAACGCCTGAACCTGTAGTTACAACAGTAGTTGATGAACATGGCTTGCCCGTTGCTGGGTCAAACGCTGTTGTACAACCAGTTGTTGTAGTGGTTGTTGTAGTTGTTGTTCCACCCATGGTGTTCAACTTTGCACGTGTAAGTGCACCTACGAAACCTGTTCCTGAAGTAAGACCAGCTGGTGTAAGAACCTCTGATGCGTACTTGTTCTGGAACTTGATAACTGCAGCCTTAGTTGCAGCACCGAAATAAGTAGTCTCTGATCCAGGAGCACCTGCGCCTGAAACTGAAACCTGAGTTGCGGCGTCTGAGTTCAAGACAACCTGAAGGTTCTTGACATCAGCACCTGTGCTGCCCTGCTTCAAGTTTGTTGAAAATGTTGCAGCGAAAGCTGTTGCTGAAAAAGCAAAAGCTACGGCAACCAAACCTGTTGCGAGAACAGTCTTTGATGTGAATTTATTCATAAATAATTTATATGTTTCTAATCGCACAATCACGAACGCGAACGTTCGTGAGCTAAGTAAACTTGGTCTGTCGTTTTATCGGTCATGCGGTAGTGCCTCGACCCGCACGGATCGAAGTCATAGAAAACTGAATCATCTCTGCCGAAGCTCGGACGACTCACTGAAAGTGCACCGTATTGTGTGATGCGAATTTCTATGCAAGATCCGTTGCACTCAACACTGAATGTTGATGTAATGTGTGACATTCAATTCTGAATGCAACGGACCTAGTTTTCAATGACCTCTCCCCAGAGCTAGCAATCTATCGTAAGCCGGGAGCTTTCTTTGTGAAGTATCGTAATGATGCGAGCACCACTACTATACCTAAATTCAGCGAGTGGAGAATCTCCACACACTGAACTTATTTACATTATATACATCACCGGATAAACCTGCAAAGTATATAAATGTGGATAACATGTGAATAGCTGATTGTGACTGCCTTGAGAGCAATACAACCCCTAAAACAACAGTGCTCCACACGAGAAAAGGATAGCATAAAATGGGTCAAAAAGCAATCAAAAGAGCAAAAGAAAACACAGGTGGTTACCTGTGTTTTCTTTTGACTTTCTGACTTTAAAAACTTTCTAAACTAATGTGTATTTACTCCACCTTCTCTCCCCACTTTTCTTAAGGACATTTGTCTCTACCAAAAGGACAAGTTCACGCTGAATTGTCTTTTCGGACAGGTCTGGGAAGTGGTTTGCAATGTCCTTTATAGTTACCTCTCGATTGTCCTTTATGAGTTTCAAAATGCGTGCACGTCGGCTCTCCTTTAGGACATTTGTTGTGGCTCGAACAGTTGCGTGCGTCTTGATTTCGGGTGTCACTTTTTCGGTGTTTCTATCGGACATTCTAAGAGACATTTTTGGAGCTGAATTTGTACTCCTCGGCTCTTCGATTTTAGGTGCCGAGATCGATGAGGCTGGCGACTTCAAAGGTGACTCTTCTGCATGGAACGATGTACCGAAAAATGTGTCGCCAAGGATACTGTCGGTGCGCGATTCGCGAGATGCTTTTTTGACTTCAATCGTATCGCGGAGTGTCGCATATTCCCTCTTCAAAACCGTGAAGTTCATCTCAGAAATGAGACCTGCCATAAATGCGAGTTCGAGGAGTGAGAGGGTTTCAAGAATGTTTGTGCGGAGTGCTTCAAGGACATTTGCTTCGACCCCATAACCGCCACTTTTGAGGAGAGCTGCGTCTCGGACAAAGTCGAGCGACAATGCGCGAAGGCGGGGCTTCATTGGCTCTGTGTCCGATAGAAAATTGGTTACCAAATAAATAGCCGTCGCAAGGCGCTCGCATTTCTTTGGCAACGTAATACTGAACGTTTCCATGCCGTTTGAGCTTCTATGAGACATTAGCCCTCTTTGATTGTTGTCCTTTTTGTAGTCCATATTTTTGTCCTTTAATTGTCCTTTAAGTAATTACCTGCGCTGCGTGTATGTACTATATCGGACAGAGGATAAAAGTCAAAGGTTTAATGTTTTAAAATCTTTGGAAGGATGCTGATATCTGGTATTATATGTGGACTATTATGGCAAAAAAAGAACGCGCAGGAAGAAGAAAGACGGATACAAAAGTTAACAAGAAAAAAGAGGTAGCTTCCCCAGAGGAAAGTTTCTCACTCAGCAATTACTCTCCTTTAAACGGACTCTCTGACGAGATCCGCCACACAGTCCTTGCGATCCTCTTTTTTGTAATCGCGATCTTCTTTTCTGTCGCACCTTTTGGTAAGGCGGGGATGCTCGGCGAATCTGTTTACGGAGGGTTTACGTATCTTCTTGGCGTAGGATATTTTGCACTCCCTCTCCTCCTCTTTTTGCTCGGCATTTCGTTCTTCCGCGAGTCACGTCCCAACATCGCAATGTCTGCGAGTGTGGGTGCGTTTCTTTTTCTTTTTTCAACTCTTGGGCTCGTAAATATTTTCTCGGGAGACCCTGCTTCAGGAGGTATCCTCGGGAGGATAATTTCCGTGCCACTCGTCAAACTTTTTGATACCTACATCGCGGCACTTTTTCTCATCGCATTTCTCTCAATCTCACTCCTCGTGATGTTCAACACGCGACCAAACTTCGGCGCACTTCTCTTCTGGAGAAACAAGAATGATGATGAGTATGATGACGAAGAAAACGAGGATGAGGAAGAGGTGGAAATCAAATCTGCGGGACGTGAAGTAAAAGAAAAAATTGAAGAGGAAGATGAGGAAGAAAAACCATCAAAACTCTCTCAAGTAGTTGCGAAGATCAAAGAGAAAAAAGATGAGGTGAAGGGAGATGAATCAGGCATCTCGCTCAATCAAGCGATGAACACCACGTACACTCCTCCTCCCCTCTCACTCCTCGAGGGTGATCGCGGCAAGCCAGGTGTGGGAGACATCAAAGCAAACGCAAACATCATCAAGCGAACACTCGCACAGTATGGCATCACGGTGGAGATGGACGAGGTATCTATCGGACCATCGGTTACTCGCTACGCACTCAAACCTGCAGAAGGTGTGAAGCTCGCGCGCATCGTCGGACTCCAGAGCGAACTCTCGTACGCACTCGCAGCGCACCCTATCCGTATCGAAGCACCGATCCCTGGACAATCACTCGTGGGTATCGAAGTACCAAACTCAACGAAGACTGTTGTCGGCCTCCGCACCCTCTTCTCTTCTGATGAGTACCAGCAGTCACCGAAGCCTCTCCTTGTAGGTCTCGGTCGTGGCATCTCGGGCAAACTTTATTTCGCAGACTTTGCAAAGATGCCTCACGTGCTCATCGCGGGCGCAACCGGTTCCGGTAAGTCGGTGACGATTCATGCGGTTATCAATTCCCTTCTCTATAGGAATGGTCCCGCTGCGCTCCGTCTCATTATGATCGACCCAAAGCGTGTTGAGCTTACCCTCTACAACAAGATCCCCCACCTCCTCACCCCTGTCATCACTGATGCGAAGAAAGCTATCCTTGCACTCAAGTGGGCAGCAAAGGAAATGGATCGCCGTTACAACATCCTCGAGTCACACTCTGTGCGTGACATTGGCTCATACCACAAGAACATCCTCGAGCCTGCTCTCAAAAAAGCTGAGGCAAAACGAAAGAAAGCAAAGGATGATAATGAGGAGACTACTGAAGATATCCCCGAGCGTATGCCTTACATCGTGGTTGTCATCGACGAGCTTGCGGACATCATGCAGGTCTACCCTCGCGAGCTCGAGAGCTCTATTGTACGCCTCGCACAGATGAGCCGTGCGGTTGGTATCCACCTCCTTATTTCAACCCAGCGTCCGTCAGTAAACGTTATTACGGGTCTTATTAAGGCAAACATCCCTGCTCGTATCGCACTTCAGGTGTCGTCACAAATCGACTCACGCACCATTCTCGACGCATCGGGCGCAGAAAAGCTCCTCGGCGCCGGCGATATGCTCTATATGTCGGGCGAAATGTCAAAGCCTACCCGTATTCAGTCGGCATATATGTCTGAGGCAGAGCTTAAATCAGTTGTAAAATACCTTATCAACCTCCCTACTGAAGGAATCCCTGACAATGACGAGATCAATCTCTCAAGCGGCAGCGTTTCGAGCGACCGTGATTCTATCTTTAGCTCTTCGTTTGATGAAGAGGGGGACGGCGATGATGACGAAGATGACCTCTACGAAGATGCTCGCGCCATCGTGATCGAAGCCGGAAAAGCCTCAACTTCATACCTCCAGCGCCGTCTCAAGGTGGGTTATGCACGTGCAGCACGCCTCATGGATATGCTCGAAGACCGCAGTGTTATTGGCCCTGGCGACGGAGCGAAGCCTCGCGAAGTGCTCGAAAAGCCTAATAACGACGTAGAATAAGCAATATGGAAGGCCGCACGATATTACAATGGGGACTCGGAGGACTAGGAGTCGCTCTTGTTCTCGGCTATTCGTATTTTATGCTTGATGATTTTGTGCGTGGGCCGCGACTCGTGATTACATCTCCTATCAGTGGTTTTTCGACCACTACGCCTATTATTACCGTCTCTGGATACGGGGTTCACACCAACAACATAACGATGAATGGGGCAAAAACCCCCGTAGACCTCGAGGGGAACTTCGGAGAGCAACTCATCCTTGCCCCTGGTTACAATGCAATCCAAATCACCGCAAAGGACAATTACGAAAGGAGTGTTACTGAAAAGATTGAAATCGTCCTCGTTGTTCCTCAAAGTATCGCAACGTCGACACCCGAAATAGCCCCCAAGGAGGTCATCTCCCCTCTCGAGCCAGAGACACCCGCGACGACGACATTAAATTAATATAGAGTGCAAAAGAAAAAGGGTATATAATATAGAGATTATAAATTAATAATTTCGCCTTTCTTGTAAAAAGCTAGGCAAATAATAAAAGCATGGCATTGGTAAAAAAAGCGGTAAAAGAGAAGAAGGGTTCGGGCGCAAATATTGAGGATACCCTCAAAGCAATTCAGGCAAAGTTTGGTGAGGGCTCTATTATGAAACTCGGCGATAAGCCAAAAGTTGGCGTTGATGCTATCTCAACAGGCTCAATCGGTCTCGACTACGCGCTCGGTGTTGGTGGACTCCCCCGTGGACGTATCATCGAAATCTTTGGACCAGAGTCTTCTGGTAAAACCACGCTCACGCTCCATGTCGTTGCTGAGGCGCAAAAGCTTGGCGGTATCTGTGCGTTTATTGACGCAGAGCACGCAATGGACCCTGAGTATGCAAAAAAACTTGGAGTAAATATTGACGACCTTCTCATCTCACAGCCAGACAACGGCGAGCAAGCGCTCGAAATCGTTGAAAGTCTCGTGCGTTCAGGCAAGATGGATGTCATTGTCATCGACTCTGTCGCTGCTCTGACGCCAAAGGATGAGATTGAGGGCGACATGGGAGCACATCATGTCGGCAAACAAGCACGCCTCATGTCACAAGCTCTCCGCAAGCTTACCGCTATTGTCGCCAATTCAAAGACTATTGTTATCTTCATCAACCAGATCCGTATGCAAATCGGCGTGATGTTTGGAAACCCTGAGACAACCCCCGGTGGTAAGGCGCTTAAGTTTTACACCTCAGTACGCCTCGACATTCGTCGCATCGCGCAAATTAAAAAAGGAGAGGAGGTTGTCGGAAGCCGCACACGCGTGAAGGTTATTAAAAACAAAGTTGCTGCGCCCTTCAAACAGGCGGAGTTTGACCTCATGCACGGCAAAGGCATCTCACAAGAAGGCGAGATCCTCGGTCTTGGAGAAAAGTTTGAGATTCTTCAAAAATCAGGTTCTTCATATTCATATGGCGATGTGAAAATCGGCCGCGGATACGACTCAGCTTGTACTTTCCTCTCAGACAAAGAGAACAAAGCTGTCCGCGCTTCCCTCTTGAAAGAGATTCGCGCAAAACTCAAGGAGACAGAATAATTTTAAGCTACAAAAACAGCAATTCGGCCCAACTTTTTGCACAAAAAGTTGGGCCGAATTTTTAATTGCATTTTACCTAAAAACGAGTAAGATATAAGGACCAATCTCAAAAATAACCATTATTATAAGGCACAAAACGGGAATGTCCCATTCCCGCCATTTGCCGGATGATAAGGCTAAAATTTCTGCTGCGCATTCCACATTGCTCATCGATGAAAAACATTTCACCTTTTCGCAATTTGAAATGCTCACAACGAAATTTTAACCTTCCCTCTCGGCATTATTTTTAAGATAGGTCCTCATTATGGCAATTATTGATTACAACGAAATTAAACCAGGAAAGTGTATTGTATTAAAAGGTGAGCCTTATTTGGTTATGTCTTCACATGTTGCGCAGAAGCAAAAGCGTCGCCCAACCAACCAAACCAAGCTCAAGCACCTCGTTACTGGCCGTGTTGTTGAAGAGACCTTCCAGCAATCAGACCGAGGAGAAGAAGCTGATATTGAGTCAAAGGAAATCAAGTATCTTTACTCAGGAAAAGGAGAATCATGGTTCTGTGACCCCAAGGATCCTTCAGACCGTTTTGCACTCAAGACAGAGATTCTCGATGGCAAAGAAGGGTTACTTAAGGCGAACACCCTTGTTACTGCAATGTTTTTCGATGACAAGGTTATTGGCGTTAAGCTCCCTATCAAGGTTGAGCTCCTCGTAAAAGAGGCTCCTCCTGCAGTACGTGGCAATACCGTTTCTGGCGGTTCAAACACCGTAACACTCGAAACAGGCGCAACGATTCAGGTACCGATGTTTATTCACGAAGGAGACCTCATCCGTGTGAACACCGAGACAGGCACCTACGCAGAACGAGTAGACAAGAAGTAAAAGTAGACACAAAAAAATCCCGCCAATTTGGCGGAATTTTTTTGTGTCTACTTTTACTTTGCAACGAAAGGAAGAAGTGCCATGAAGCGAGCGCGCTTGATTGCCTGAGCAAGCTGGCGCTGGTACTTCGCAGATACTCCTGTGCGCTTCCCCGCAATCATACGTGCGTGTGGCGTAAGGAACTTCTTCAAAATATCAACATCTTTATAGTCGATAAGTTTTACGTTATTTGTCGTAAAGTAACATTGAGTGTTCTTTTTCATTTTTGATTTATTGTTTAGTTTAAACATTCAGAAGTGAGTATAGTCCGAGGCGTTCGTGAGTATTTCGACCAAGCTGTATAGTAATACTGCGCGGGAGAAAACGGAACGAACAACGAAGGAATATACCACTTATGGGCGTTTAAAATGGGATGTCGTCTGGGTTAATATCTTCCTCTGGATATTCAATGGTCTCAAGCGCCTCTGGGGCTGCTGCGGGAGCAGCCTTTGAAGAAGCCGCTGGGGAGTAACCGCTTGATGCGGGAGCTCCGCCTGCGCGTGGCCCAAACTGCATCGTGTCAGCAATAACTTCAGTACGGTACTTCTTGCCTGATGGGTCGTCCCAGCTGCGAGTCTGCATACGTCCTTCGACATACACACCAGCACCTTTCTTCAAGTACTGCGCCGCAAGCTCTGCAAGTTTGCCAAACATCACAATATTGTGATAGTCCACACTCTCCTGCTTTGCCCCCATCTTGTCTTTCCAAACACGATTGGTTGCGAGACTGAAACTGGTAACTTGCTGTCCCGAAGGGAGCGCTTTCATTTCTGGATCGCGCGTCAAGTTCCCGTAAACCATTGCTTTGTTGATATACATCCCAGTAGAAGTTTAATTAATGCCGCTAATATTACTATGCTACCAATTCTTCGATAGCCTTGTCTATAGCCTCTTCGGCAACAGCCTCTGTGGCAACTTCTTCAGCAACAGTTTCTTCAGCCTCTGCCTTTGCTTTTGCTGGAGTAAACTTCTTTGCAATAAAGGTGTTTTCCTTGATTGTCTTTACTACGAGGTAACGAAGAACGTTTTCGTCCTTCTTGAGAGCCTCCTCAAGAGTTGCAATCCCTTCTGGGTTTGCTTCAAATTTAACCCATCCGAAGTAAGCCTGATCGAAGCGCTTATTCTTGTGGTCAATCGTCTTAATGACGGTGTAGGCGAGGTCGATGAATACAGGAAGTTCCTCGGCAATGATGTCCTTGGAAATCTGCTCAATCATACCACGCACGGCTCCCGACGCTGCAGGAATTTGCTCCACTGCAAGCGTTGGAACGAGATGGTAGCCTAGCTCATATACGCGAGGCTCCGTGTGTTCATTATGATCCATATTTTCAATTAAACCTGGTTTTACCCAGGCCTTTTGGGGTTTCCCCCGTTAACCTAATAACTTGCGTATACTACCAGAATAAGCCCCAAAAGTCTACTCAAAAGAAAATCCACCCCATGAGACAACGTAGCGCCATCTCTGTGGGGTGGATTTGATATAAAAAAGCCTAATACCCTGGATATTCATGGTTTTCGCCACTTATAATGTCCCGGACAAAAATCTCCGCCATGAGGAACACAAAGACACAGCCAATACAGATAGCAATCGCGATGATGATCCCATGAAGTGTGAATGGTCCCGCTTCAAAAAAAGCTGAGACCGAGCCGCGTGCTGCCCAATAAGCAGTGCCCAGGAACAGAAAGAAAATGAAAGCAGCAACGAGCCGATTTACCATTTTTTGAGACATTTCAACCTTCTTGTATTAGGATACGTGGATAGGGACTTCTAACAAGATACTCACATTTACCGTACCACTTGTCAAACCTTAAGATTAAACGTCCTTATCACATTTGCCACAAGTTGGGCGCGGACAGTTTCAAAATCTTCACCACGGATTTCGGCGATTTTTTTCACCACTTCTTCTACATAAATAGGTTCATTACGCTTGCCACGATATGGCACCGGGGCAACGTACGGACAGTCAGTCTCGGACATTATGCTCTCAAGTGGCGCCTCGCGGATCACTTCATCATACTCTCTCGAAAATGTAATGACCCCCGTAAACGAAATCGTGAAGCCAAGCGCAAAATATTCACGTGCGATTTCAAGCGTCTGCGCAAAGAAATGCACATCTCCACGAAGCGCCTCCCCCGCTGTCTTTTTCTTTTCCGTTAAAATAGCCAGAACGTCGCGATGAGCATCGGCACGCGCTTTATCACAATCACGAATATGAAGCATGAGGGGAAGATTATGTGCAATAGCAAAATCAATCTGCTCTTCAAAAAGTGCACGTTGGCGTTTTTTCTCAAGCGACACATCAGACACCTCTGCAGGGCGAGAATAATCAAGCCCACACTCCCCTACGGCAATAACGCGCGGAGATTGAGCGAGTTCTGCAAAAACAGATTCGTGAAATTTTTCATTGCGATTATCAATCGGATGAATACCTATTGCTGCATAAATCTGCTCTGGCGATTTTTCCGCCATCTCTACAACTTCGCGAGAAGTTTTTTCGTCAGTTCCCACAACAACCCCTCCTACAGATCGCATCTTCATCCTCTCCAAAACAACGTCTCTGTCTTGATCAAACTGCACATCGTTCAAGTGTCCGTGAATGTCGAAAAATTGAGGAATCATAGTGGATGAATTAAATTATTCTTTTCGTTTAAAAAGTGGTTCGACGGGAGCTTTTGAATTGAACGTAATCTTGCCACCATCAATATCACTTGCACCAACGAGGATCGCGATTCTCGCCGCCGTATCAGGCATTATTGGCGTAAGCATTTGCCCAATCTCACGAAGGCCATACAAAAGTCCCCAGATAACATCCTTGGCAGCATCCTTGTCTGTCTTTACGAGTTTAAAAGGTTCATAGTCGGTAACAAATTGATCAAGGTGCCCAATGAGCTCCCAGACAACATCCGCCCCCTTATTGATTTCGCTCGCGCTCATGTGCTTATGGTAGCGTGGGAGGATATCATTCGTAATGAGATAAGGAAGATTGAGACCTGAAACATCTCCTGCGTTCTCAAACGCAGTAATCTTTGTGCGAAGAGCAGGGACACGCGAAGCATCTCCTTCCACTACCCCCCCAAAGTACGCCTCGGACATCTTGAGGGTACGCGAGATGAGATTACCAAGACCGTTGGCAAGGTTTGCATTGTACACTTCTTTAAATTTCTCACGCGTCAAATCCCAATCCTCAACAGGAGAAACCTCACGCGTGAGATAGTAACGCAAAGCATCTCGCCCGTATTCAGCAATGAAGTCGCGTGGCATAAGCACGTTACCCAAACTCTTCGACATTTTTTTGCCACCAGAATTTACAAACCCATGCACCAAGAGCTCTTTCGGAAGGGGGAGCTTCGCCGAAAGAAGGAACGCTGGCCAAAGAAGCGCATGAAAGCGGAGAATGTCTTTCCCGAGCACCTGCACATCTGCAGGCCAAAGAGACTTAAACCCAGTCTCATTACTGCTTCCATACCCAATAGCAGAGAGATAGTTTGAGAGGGCATCACACCAAACGTACATAAGTTGCCCCGGGTCATTGGGGACAGGGATCCCCCATGGGATAGCGCGCTCAGGACGAGAGATGCTTACGTCGCCGAGCTCATTTTCAGCAGTGGAAGACGCGATAAGCGAAATAATTTCATTTGCTTTTGAACGAGGGGTGATTTTGAATTCCCCACTCTCAAGAAGACGCTTGATCTCAGGAGCATATTTTGAAAGTTTGAAAAAATAATTTTCTTCTTCGATTTGTTCTGGAGCAGCGTCGTGAAGTGGACACTTCCCCTCAACGAGTTCTTTCTCCGTAATAAACGCCTCGCATCCCACACAGTAGAGACCCTTGTATGTCCCCTTGTAAACATCGCCCGCACGCTCGAGTGCATACCAAAGCTTGGTCGCCCCTGGCCAGTGTTGTTCTTGGTCAGACGTGCGAATAAACATATCGTTTGAAATCCCGAGCTCCTTAAGAAGCTCCTGTGCTTTCTCAACGTTTTTATTTACAAACGCCTGCGGCCCGAGATTTTCTTTTTGTGCCGCACGCACGATTTTGTCGCCGTGCTCATCTGAGCCCGTAAGAAAGAAAGTTCTGTCTCCTACAAAACGATGGTAACGCGCAAGAACATCCGAAAGCACGAGCGAGTATGTGTGCCCGAGATGAAGCTCTGCGTTCGCGTAAAAAATCGGCGTAGTAATGTAAAACTTTTTTTCTTCCATAGAATAAATTACAAAAATTAAGCGAGCATCCCCTTTCGACGCTCAATGTCTTCCACGAGCTCCATAAGTGCTGCGGCCACAGGGACCGAGATGAGAACCCCCAAGACACCACCGAGCTCAATACCCACAATAAGAGCAAGGATAACGAGGATTGGAGGCACTCCAACAACCTTTCGCACTACGAGTGGATAAATGAGGTGACTTTCAAACTGCTGCACAAGGAGATAGAATGCGGCGACGATTACTGCGAGTGTCGGACCACCCACCGTGAAGGCAAGGATAACACCAGGAATAGCAGAAAGGATTGGTCCGAAAACAGGGATGATTTCGAGCAACCCAGCAAGAAGCGCAAGTGACATTGCGTACGGCACACCAAAGATAGTAAGGCCGAGGTACACCAACACGAAGATAAGTACCCCGAGAAGAAGTTGTCCCTGCATCCACTTTCCAATCTTTGCACGAGAGCGCTCCCAGAGATTGATCGCGTACTCTTCGTTGCCAAACGGAATAATAATGCGCAAGAAATTTTCGATACCGCGCTCCTGCATTGCAAAGTAAAACGAGAGGACCACAATGAGGACAAAACTAAACACCCCACCAAAAAGAGCTCTCACTGCCCCAAACGCATCTTGCTCTCCCGTGTTAGAGCCAGAGATTTTACCAAACAAATCTGCAATGTCAGCACCAGAAGAACCTTTCTCAAACACGCTCACCAAAATCCCCTTATCACCAAGAACGTTTTTGTCGAGGGCCTGCATCATACTTGGAAGCTTCTGCGTGATCTCCGCCGCTTCATTCACAATAGGTGGCACAAACGCAAAGATGAGCGCGATGAGAAGCCCTGCGAATGCAAGGTAGGTCAAAAGCACCGCGGGGATACGATGAATGCGGAACTTCGAAAGAAATTTAATGCCCGGCTCAATAGAAGAAGCGAGGATGACCGACGTAACAATGATCATAAGGAGGTCACGCAAAATCCACAAAGCCCACGCCCCTAAGAGAATAGCGAGGCCTTTTACAATCGTTCCTGAAGTAATGGAAATAACGGTGTCCTTTTCTTGGCTTTTCATAAAAACATCATACCACAAAGGTGGCTAGAATTTAAGGATTGCTTCCAGAGCTTTTTCGTTTTTTGTAGGGCCAATAAGGGCAAGGTTTAAATTTTTGTCCACAAAAATCTTTTTTGCCATTACGCGAATATCCTCCGCCGTGACCGCGCGGATAAGCTCTTCCCTCTCCTTAGGGGTGCGGATTTCACGATGGAGCACCTCTTGCATACCATAATATTCTGCGAGGTCGTCCGAGGATTCGAGCCCAAGATACATCATTCCCACAATATGCTCTTTTACCTTCGAGAGTTCCTCATCAGAGACAAGGTCTTTTTTCAAATGGTTAAGTTCTGCGATGACCGCACGAAGCACCTCTCCGAGGCGATCATTTGCAACGCCAGCCGACACCGCGAAGTACCCACTGTCGGTCGACGCCCTATTCCCCGCATTCACATAGTACCCCACCCCCATTTCATCGCGGAGCTTTCGGAAAAGACGTGAAGACATTCCGCTTCCGAGAATTCCTCCGAGCACAGAAATAATCGAATTGCGTTTGTCGTAAACAGGAAATGTGCGCACGCCGAGAATGAAGTGTGTTTGATCAGTCTCTTTGTGTTTTATTGCAACAACAGGCTTCGACTGTGTGTCACGTGTTTTCTTTTTGCTTCCCTTTTTGTTTTGAGAAATTCCCTTAAACTTTTTTGCGACTTCCTTGAATGCAGTAGCAGCGTCGATGTTGCCCGTCACAATAACGGTCGTCGCATTTGCTACATAGTGCGCTTTGCGGTATTGAGCAATGTCTTTGCGTGACATAGAGCGCACCACGTCACGCTCGCCTGAAATTTTCCACCCTGCAGGCTGATCCCCATAGAGAAGATCCATCCACACCTCGTGGACTTTTTGCATCGGCATATCGTCGTACATATTTATCTCGTCGACGATGACACCTTTTTCTTTTTCGATTTCATCCTCCTTGAGAAGCGGGTTCAAATAGAGGTCGGAAATAATATCGAGGAGCTTTGGAAAATCAGCCGCCTTACCTTTTGCATAGTAGCCCGTAAATTCCTGCCCCGTGAATGCGTTAAACTCGCACCCGAGTCCATCGAGCTCCTTTGAGAGGTCACTCGTGTTAGGGCGATTGGTTGTCCCCTTAAAACACATATGCTCAAGAAAATGAGAGATGCCGTTTTTCGCTTTTGATTCGTACTTTGAGCCAGTCTCGACAAGGACGAGGACGGTTGTGGTGGGGTTATCCGCCATCGGCACAGCAAGCATACGGAGGCCGTTAGGGAGTACTTTCTTTTTAAACTTCATGAGGAAAGTGTAGCATACCAAATGAGCAAAAGAAAAAGGCCATCGCAAGATGACCTTTTCAACAAAAATTACACCGGGACACTTCGGATTCTCTTTACTCCCGTAGCGATCATGTTCCCTGAAAAGAAGAACAGGAACGGCAGTACGGTTACAAGGAAAACCGAAATGGGTAAACGCTCGGGCACGAGGATAAACCCCTCAAAGACCTCAACACCGCCGACAAGACCAAGGACGAAGAACAACACTCCGATGAGTAATTCTTCCCGCGGTTTCAATATAGGCATTTCACTCTCCCTAAAAACGTTGAATGGAACAAGAAATTGTAAGTAAATCTACCTACTTAATAGCACTTTTCACGAAAGCATTCAACTCGCTGATTGGCATACGCTTCTGCTCTCCCGTATCGCGGTCGCGAACGGTTACCGTGTCTTTGTGCTCTGGATTTTCGCCGAGTGTGTCAAAGTCGATGACGATACAGAATGGCGTACCGATCTCATCCTGACGGCGATAGCGCTTACCAATATTGCCGTTGTCGTCCCACATAATTTGTGGCACCTCAGACTTAAGCATTGCGAACACTTCGCGCGCTTTTTCTACGAGCTCGGGTTTGTTTTTGAGAAGTGGCGATACAGCAGCTTTCACAGGCGCGATACGTGGATGGAACTTGAGATATGAGCGCACTTCCCCGCCCATCTCATCTTCGGTATATGCTTCGAGGAGTACGGCGAGCATTGTACGACCAACACCAAGTGATGGCTCAATGACATGAGGCAAGAATTTTTCTTTTGTCTCCTCGTCAAAGTATTCAAGGTTTACCTTGCTACCATTTTGATGACTCGTGAGGTCAAAGTTGGTACGATATGCGAGACCATAAAGTTCTTTGCGACCAAATGGATAATCGTATTCAAAATCGATCGTGCGCTTCGAATAGTGTGCACGATCAGCGTCGGCAACTTCGAGTTCATGCACTTTGTTTTTATCGAGACCAACCGCCTCAATAAACTTCCACATTTCTTTACGCCAATTTTCAAACTGGTTCTCCCAGTCATCAGGACGTACAAAATATTCTACCTCCATCTGCTCAAGCTCACGCACGCGGAAGATGAAGTCACGCGGCGCAATCTCATTACGAAATGCTTTACCGATTTGTCCGAGACCAAACGGAAGCTTGGGATGGAATGAGTCCACCACGTTCTTGTAATTTACAAACATACCGCCTGCCGTTTCGGGGCGGAGATACGTCACGCTCGCCGCATCATCAGTCGCACCAATGTGCGTACTAAACATCATATTAAACTGACGCACCTCACCGAGTTCGTTCCCTTCAGGACTTTTTACTTTGTGCTCACGAATTGCAGCATCGAGATCGGCAATCTTCATTCCCTTACAATCAACACCAATATCTTCGAGGAGGTGATCCGCGCGGTAGCGCTTCTTCGTCTTCAAATCTTCCACAAGCGGATCAGAAAAGCCTCCTACGTGACCAGAAGAAACCCATGCTTCTGGATTCATAAGGATTGCGGCATCAATACCGTACATATCTTCACGACCATCAACAAACATACTCCACCAGAGGTTGGTGATGTTGTTCTTGAGCTTTACGCCAAGAGGTCCATAGTCCCATGTGCCAGCGAGTCCGCCATAAATCTCCGAGCCTTGATAGACAAAGCCGCGGCGTTTAGCGAGGGAAATAATCTTCTCCATCATATCTTCTGGTTGGGTTTTCTTTTCGGTCATAAATTTAGGTATTAGGTTTAAGGTGTTAGGTTTTAGGGACGAAAAAATCCCCGCCTAACAGCTAGTAGCTAAAAGCTAAAAGCTGTTTCCCTAATTTACCACATTTGCGTCATTTGGGGTAAATTGTGGGTCTCCTGAAATATAGGTCGTCAAAGCTGGCTTTTTGTCCCTTACTTCTGACTTAGTAAAGTCATCCGTTGCAACAGCCGAGATTTCCCCCGTGAGGAATGGCGCGCGGTTGATATGGCTCACGCTCGGCAAGAACGAAATCTGGAACGATGCATCTCGAGAACCGCCCGCAGGGATGCGCCCCACGTTCCACGTCACCTCTCCCGTCCCCTCGTTAAACATAATATCTTCCCCTTCTGGGTACACCTTGCCCAACCACTTTGTATAAATAGGAAGTGTCGTCTTCACGTACGTATTTGAGACATTGTTTGCAGAATTGCGCGCGGTAAGAGAAATCGTGTACGTCGTCTCGCGATCGGCCTGTGGAGGAATAGGTCCACTGTTTTGGAATGGGCCAGAGAAGTAGAGACCGGTCGCACCAAGTTTGAGTTCGGTTTCAAACTTCACGTTGCGTGTCACAAACGTCATAATATCTTCCGACGCACTCACGTCGCTCATACGACCCGCACGAGCACGCACTTCAAAAATTATTTGTGGATTCTTTACGAGGCGCCCCGCATCTACCCCGAGCGCAACTGGAGAGAAGCTGAAACTTACTGTCCCACGCGTCCCTGGTTCGATTACCGCGAGCTCTTGGTTCCCCGTCTTGTCCCACACAATCGTGTTGTCGACAGAACGATAGAAACCACCACCCGATGCGTAGAGGGAATATTTATCGAGCGCTGCCCCTTTGAGCTTCACTTCGACTACTGCATCAGTAACCTTCGTAGGATTATTGCTCTGCCAAAAAACATCCACGCGAACACCCTTATTGAGAGAAGCGACCGTGTCTTGACCCTTGTTGCCATTTACCGCGAGATCGAGAGCGAGGAACGGCTTGGTAATGATACTCGACTCAGTCGCCGCATTGTACACGACCCCGATATAGCGTTCATCCTTTAGGCTTTCCGTACCAATAGAAATCTTGGTAACTTTTTCTTCACTTTCTTGCCCCTCTACAACTCCGCGGACTTTAATAGTCTTCTTTTCTTGCGGAGCAAGTCCGGCAATTTTCCATGTATTTTCACCATACGACGGCATTGGCTCTGCTCCTTGGAACACAAAACCTGATGGGTAAATCGCATCTACCACAAGCGCTCCGAGTGGGTCCTTGCTGTTTGAAGCGAGGTCAATAGAAAACTCTATCTCCTGCCCCGAGCTTACTTCCTTCGGCATTGAGAGTTTGATGTTTATCGGTGACGACGAGATGCGGATTGCGTATGTTGTTGTCTTTTTGAGCGTAGCGTTTGAGCTCGCCATGCGATACTCGAGCGTCACGGCAACCTCCCTACTCGTACTCTCCTCTCCATACAAAAGGGTGTTGATAGTCTCCGTGATTGATTGCCCGGGAGCGAGACTGCCGAGATCTTTTGAAATACGGGGCAAATCAACCTTGCTTGGTGCCATATAAAAACCAACAGGGAATTCTACAAAAAGTGTTGCAGCCTCAACGGCAACCTTGTTGTTGTTGATGATAGTAAACTTAGTTTCAAAAGGGTCTCCCCCGGCAGCTGAAACAGGCGCAGCAATATCAACGATAATGTTTTCCCCTGAAACAATATTTGCGCCACGCCACCAAATAAACGCAGACACGAGAACCGCGATACCAAAAAAGCCCGCGGAAAACTTAACAAATTTTTTCATCATAAGGTGGCGTTTTAAAATAGCTTCTTCAGACGGAGGAAGTGGTGCTGGTTCATCGGGCTCCCACGTAGGGACTTCTGCAACCTCATGATGAGGCAAGACATCTTCCACGCGATGCGACTGAAAATCTTTTGAGTAGAGCTCTTTTTCAAGATCTGCAATCTTGCTTTTTGTATCGTCTGACATTCTTTTAGTATAACATTTCTTAAATGAATGATACTAGAGATGTGAAGCGGTGAGCGCTTCGTTGATTTGTGGAATCGCCTTAAGGCGCATAGATTCAAATTTTTCGAGACCACCCAGTGTGTACGCATCATGTCCCCAAAAATCCTCATATCCCTCAGGATTCACGTAGCCCAAATGCACGAGCACGCGGAGCGCCGCGAGGGTTTCAAAAGAAAGCTCGAGTTCTTGGGGAACCCTCGTGTTTTCAAGAAAATCCGCGACACGCATTATTTCATCAAAAAGTTCTTGATCACGTCCCTCCCCCTGGAGAAGGCGCGACAGGAGCGCACAAAAACGCGCAAAGAGTTTCATGCGAGCCTCGTCGCTTTTTATAATGTCGAGAGGTTGCCACGCACCAGCGCTAATGATGCGCCACACTTCTTTACCGCGCACGAGGTCAGCGGTCACCAGAGAGTAATCCTGAAGCGTGTAGCGAAGTTTCGACTTCCCTTCTCGTACTGACTGCGCAGTCCCTGCGATGAGCCCGAGTTCTTCGGTAAAAATTTTATAGAAACGATTTGATTCACCAAGAGCAGTGCTCCCAAGGATGATACCTCGTGTGTGGTAGATGTGGTGAGACATAGAGGGGTAGAATATGGAACTTGGAATTTAGAATTTGGAATGGCTCAACCAAAACACTATTTAGTGATTTCAAGAGTGAATGCGGTACCGTCGATATCAATACTCTCTCCTGCGACATCGCCAAAAATAATTTCTTTCACAAGGGCGGTCTTTTTCAGCTCATCTGCAAATTCCTCTACGAGTGCACGACTCTCGTCGGTTGTTTTAATCGTAAGCGTAATGACATCTGATGGCTCAAGCTTCGAGGCCTTGCGGAGTCCTTGCACCGTACGGAGAAGCTCGCGGAACTGTCCTTCCTTTTTGAGTTCGGGTGTAATCGCTGTATCGAGCTCAACATCTCCCTCAATACTTGTCGACCACTTCACTTCTTTTACATTAAGCTCATCTGCAATAATGAGTGCGAGGGGAGATGAAAGCGCTTCGCCTTTTACGGTTACGGATGCGAGGGGCTGACGAACCTTGAGTCCTGCTTTTGCGCGCGCCTCGAGAGCGAGAGAAACGATATTGCGCACTTGGGTCATTGCGGCGAGAATTTTCTCATCCGCGTCAGTAGGTGTTGGCCAAGCATCGAGGTGTACACTTTCCTTTTCGCCACCAACACGTGAGTACAAATGATCAGCGAGGAACGGCATCACGGGCGCGAGAAGCTTTGAGAGCTCGAGGAGGACCACGCGGGTCGTCTCGATAGCATGTGCACGATCAGCTTCATCATCAGACTTGAAGCGATCACGGGAGCGACGGATATACCACGTTGAAAGATCGTCGATAAAAAGTCCTATTGGCTTCACGGCACGGTCGAGCTCGTACGCATCAAACGACTGCGACATTTCTGTCGTGAGTTCTGCGAGACGCGCGAGCATCCACTGATCAAGAGGGTTCTGGCTCTCCCCTTCGGCTTTCTTTACATCCGTGCCATACATCTCATAAAATGAGAGTACATTGAGAAGTCGAGCAATATTTTTCTTTACGACCTCATCTACGCCGCGCTCAGTAAATGCGAGGTCCTCTGCGTGCACGATTGGCGACGAGAGTAAGTAGTAGCGCAAAGCATCGGCGCCGTATTTATTAATAACATCAATAGGGTCCGGGTAGTTCTTGAGCTTCTTAGACATTTTCTGTCCATCTTCGGCGAGTACCATCCCGTTCACGATTACATTTTTGAATGGCGCTTTATCAAAGAGCCCAACCGAGAGAACCATCATTGAGTAGAACCATCCGCGTGTCTGGTCCACGCCTTCTGCAATAAAGTTTGCAGGGAAATTCTTCTCAAAGAGTTCTTTGTTTTCAAATGGATAATGGAATTGCGCATACGGCATCGAGCCAGACTCAAACCAGCAGTCAAAAACATACGGTACACGCGTCATGTGTCCACCACATGCACACACCACCTCTACGTTGTCGATGTATGGCAAATGCACATCAAATTCAAAATCAGCATTATGAGGAAATGGGGTAAATGAAAGATGAGCGACCTCGCCTGTTTTTACGAAATCCTCCTTACCGTCTTTGAGCTCGACCCCACGTGCAATACCAGCACCTTCGACTCCTGTCATGAGCATCCAGATTGGATACTCGTGCGTTACGATAAGAATAGTTTTGCCTGCGTGTTCACGCTCAAGTTCCTCAAGAAGTGTCATCACGCGACGCTTTACATCGAGAAGATTTTCTCCCCCTTCAGGACGCTTGGTAAATTTCTCTGCCTGAGAGACAAAGTGATTGCGATAATCAGAAATTGGTTTCCCGTCGAAAACTCCCGTATCTATTTCCTTGATGCGTTCGTCGAAGATAATTTTTTCAACATCAAAACCGATTGTCTTTGCGACAATCTCGGCAGTCTCCTTGGTGCGGAGAAACGGCGACGCGACAATCATATCAATACTCTCCCCCTTGAGACTCTCTGCCCCCTTTTCAGCAGAAGCGCGTCCAAGATCAGTGAGACCGAAGTTTACACTCGTCTCAATCTTTGAGCTTACGGTATTGGTTGCATTACTCTTTGCTTGCCCGTGACGCATCAAAATATATTTGTTATTGGACCTTTTGGTACGCGAAGCGAGGTCAGTACGCGAGCCAGCAACGAAACGATCATTGCAGTCATCGCACTGCCACACAGGGATAGGTGCCCCCCAATATCGAGAACGTGAAATAGCCCAATCGATCGCACCCTCAAGCCATTTACCGAAACGTCCATCACGCATATTGCTTGGGACCCACGAGGTTGTTGCATTTGCCTCAAGAAGTTTGTCTTTAAGGTCAGGCACTTTCACAAACCACGACTCTGCGGCGTAGTTAAGGAGCGGTGTGTCACAACGCCAACAGTGAGGATAGGCGTGCACTATTTTTTCTTTTGAAAAAAGCGCGCCGACAGATGCCAGATGTTTAATTATTAAAATATCAGTCGCTTGATGTGCATCTTTTTCAGTTGCCTTCGGCTTTACCGACACGCCCGCAAAATCGCGCACTTCTTTTTTCATCACACCATCCATCCCTACGTGCTGCACAAAAGGAAGCTTCTCTTTCACACCGAGTGCCATATCGTCAGCACCAAACGCAGGCGCAATATGCACGACGCCAGTACCGCTGTCCATCGTTACAAATTCTGCACCATAAATCTTCCAGCCATTTTCACGGTTTGCTAAAGTTTCTTGTGATGCGTAATAATCAAAAATTGGGTTATAAGATTTCCCAACAAGGTCAGAGCCTTTCATTGTCGCAATAGCCTTGTGTCCCTTTCCCACAAATACAGTTTCCACGCGCGCAGCAGCCAAAATATAATTCTCATTTTCAATCGAGATTTTCACATACTCCTCCTCTGGATTCACGGCGAGTGCTACGTTTCCAGGTAGCGTCCACGGTGTCGTCGTCCACGCGAGCACATACGTGCCGGGTTCGTCACGCAATTCAAACTTCGCAGTCACTGAAATATCGGTGATATCTTTGTAGCCACTCGTAACTTCATTATTGGAAAGTGTCGTCTCACAGCGAGGACAGATGTGCATCGGCTTGAAACCCTGATACACGAGACTCTTTTCATAAAGTGTTTTGAAAGCCCACCACACACTCTCCGTGTAGCCCGCATCCATTGTGGTGTATGAATGCTCCATATCCACAAATCTTCCAATGCGAGGGATTGTCTTCTTCCACTCAGTGTCATAGCGGAAAACCGAAGCACGCGCAGCTTCATTGAATGCACCCACGCCGTACTTCTCGATGTCAGTCTTGTGTCCAAGTCCAAGCTCTTGCTCAATGAGGTTCTCAATAGGAAGACCGTGGCAGTCCCAACCCCACACACGACGCACATGGCGCCCCTTCATCGTCTGGTAGCGAGGGATAGTATCCTTGATCGTACTTGCAAGGAGAT
>JALNYL010000016.1:2608-5922 GCA_023229865.1 Minisyncoccota bacterium | reverse complement strand
AAGCCTGAATAAAGCCATTAAAGAGATCACGCCGCCCAAGCCTGTAGCCCCAAAGCCTGAACCGGTTCAGGCTGTCGCGCAGGAAGCTGAGGAAAACCACGAAGATCAATTGAGCAGCATTATTGACGAACAGCAAGGTGCGATAAAAGCGTTGGAAGCGGATAACGATGCGATGCTGAAAGTGTTTGAGTCCGACGACAGGGTTTTGGCTTCGATCGAAGAAGTTAAGAAATTAACCGAACTAAACAGGGATTTAAACGAGCGCATCAATGCTTTGATGGATGAAAAGAATGAAGCGGTTAAAGCTGCCGAACACTGGAAAGACCAGTTCTTGAAACTTGAAGCCGAACTTAAGGAATTACAAAATATTTGATTGCGGCCGGGGTCATCGCGTCTCGCAAACAAGTGTATGAGAAATCATGATTAATAACTGGTGTTACGCACCGACGGTATTTCTCCCGTTTGCCGCGCTGAGCACCGCAGCTTTCGACGGGATAAGCCCGTAGGGGCGCTGCATGGATGCAGCGCGTTGCCAGAGGGCCAAGGATGGCCCTTCTGGCAACCCCCGTCGAAAGCGAGGAGCGCAAGAAATAAGCGGCAACCGGGCGGCCTTTTCTTTGGTTACTTTCTTTTGGCTGTCCAAAAGAAAGTAACTCGCCTTCGGGTGCGACAAACCCGATTCAAATAAACCGTCGCGTTAGCGACACCTTATATACAGTATTAATTCGCCTAACTGCGTAACATTAGTTAATAACCTTCCAACTCAAGAGAACCGCCAATAATGTTCACCTTACTGAACAGGAGTGAGATATATGAG
This sequence comes from Minisyncoccota bacterium, assembly GCA_023229865.1. Classification (GTDB taxonomy): domain Bacteria; phylum Patescibacteriota; class Minisyncoccia; order Phycocordibacterales; family UBA1550; genus UBA1550. Next base: position 5,105 of record JALNYL010000016.1, on the reverse strand, counting down.
AGCGATACTGTGAGATAAATGAAATGAAACGGAATAAAGCAGAACAAAACGAAACGTAAAAAATAAATTAAGTTTCACATAGAGAAAATAAAAAAACGCCGATTTTTTAACGCAAAAAAAACGGCGTCAAAAAACTAAAAATTGCGAATGATTAGCTCCTTTGCAGATTTACCCTGCTTACCACCTACCGTATATTTAACATCAACACTGGTCATTACCATACCAGAGAATACTTGCCGCATCTCAGGGATATCATTAACTGAGATAATCATGCCACCTTTGATTGATTTGGCTAACTCAGCCATCCTGCCATACTGATCAAATTCAAAATCAATGCCATAACCTTCAGTTCCCCAATAGGGAGGGTCTACATAAAATAGCGTGTGAAGCCTGTCATACCGCCGAATACAATCATCCCACGCCAAATGCTCAATATACACCCGGGATAACCGCAAATGCGCAGCGGACAACTCCTCTTCGATCCGTAGAAAATTAAGCCTGGGCGCGGTGGTCGTAGCCGTACCAAATGTCTGGCCAGATACTTTACCGCCGAACGCCATTTTTTGCAGATAGAAAAACCTTGCCGCCCTTTGGATATCGGTCAATGTTTCAACATGCGCCAGCTTTAGCCACTTATACATCTGGCGACTGACTAACGACCACTTGAACTGCCGGATAAACTCCTCCAGATGATTCTGCACCACACGATACAGATTAACCAATTCGCCGTTTATGTCATTAATGACTTCCACACGAACCGGCTCTTTCATAAAGAATAGCGCGGCCCCTCCTGAAAACGGCTCAACGTAACACTTATGATCAGGAAACATTGGCAAGATGTGTTTAGCCAAGCGCCGCTTGCCGCCCACCCAGGGAATGATTGGATTAGTCATTTAAACCTCTTTATCGTCTGACGCTCTAGGCGTACTGATGAGAGGCTCAACGGCCTTCAGTTGATTAATTACACCGCACCGAGGGCATTTTATTGATAAACAAATAAACTCGCCTTCTGCCAGCTTTTTACCGCACTTTCCACAACGTATTTCCATTTTATAAAGCTCGCGTGATAACCTAGCGCCGCTGTGTACACAGCACGGTGCCTAGGCTAAACGCAGGTTCCATCTGCGAGCGGTGGCTATTAATAGTGCGTCAACACTCTTAATAGTCGCACCGTCTTCAATCAAAAATTCAAATGCCGCTCGATAATTCCTAAAATAACTACCTTATCCTGATTGGACACCCCCAAATACTCACGGGCGGGGATATCACCCCACAAATGTGGAAACTCCGCTTTGGTACCGCCAAACTGCATCATCGCGGCCTGGACTTTATTACTGCCTATCTCCACAGCAAATTCACCATCCAATTGAAAATGGATAGATTGCATTAGAGTGCCGGTTTCGCCGGTTAGCGGTTTGCTACCTGATTTATTATCCAACGTGACCGGGCTATTCGCCGTCCATAACCCGCCATCCGGCCCTGTTGTAGTCTCAAATCGATGCTTGGTTGATTCCGTCATCACCTCGCCGATTTCCGCCAGCGCCGGGCGGATGTTGCCGACTTTGTCGCGCAGGCGTTGCAAGCCCGATATCACATCAGCATCATTATATATAAGCTCCATTACCGGCCCACCAAGTCCGTCGCCAGCGCCTCAGCGATCGACTGAGGATATCGCGACAAGTCCGGTTTGTAGACTGACGCGCCCGGCGCGTAATCCCAGCCGTAATCCAGTCCCATTGGAACATCATGCGCAATGCCGTTGAGATCTACATGGATATATGTGCCATTATTCGGCGCAGGTAGTCCTTTATATTCAGCTGCTGTTACAGCTATGATCCGGCATCGGCAGCCCCAGCCGTTTGGCGTAAAATGCGTCGTCCACCATGGATCGGTATGATGCAATACTACAGGCAGATTACCCCAAGCCAGGTGCAGCGGACGCGGATGCATTACCGTATCGTTATGGACATATTTCCAGTGCGGACGACTCTTTAAAAGATCAGGATCGTGCAACTGCGCCCAGCGCCCAGCGTTGTAGCTGGTGCTTAGATTAGTTTGATAGATCACACGGGTACGCCAGTCGCGACCTGCTTTGGTATCACTACCCGTCCAGCCTTCCCAGCCGTGTTTTTTGACAATCTCATCAAAGCGCTTGCGGAATGCATTGATCGTTTCGCCGTCTTTGATCGCGGCCAGCACAGCGGCGTTTAAGTCGGCCAACAGCTCCGCCTTGGTAGCGCCAGCAACGACAAAGGCGTTGTCATGCGCGGCTTTTAAAATATCATCCCAGGCCTGGGTCGGCAGATTAAGCTTATCTTTGAAGAAAGCGATTTGCTCCAGGAACGGCAGCGCGAATACATCCTGCGTTGTTGCAGTATTTGCGGCGCTATCGGGGGATATTGCCAGCGGCATTACCGCCCCTCGCTCACATCAAACCGCCCGGCCAGATCCGCCGCAGCAAACGCCACACTCATCACTTTAGTCATTTCATCAGACG
>JALNYL010000016.1:0-2598 GCA_023229865.1 Minisyncoccota bacterium | reverse complement strand
CATAGCCATTAACCAGCGCCGCTTGAAACGACGCCAAACTATCCGCTCCATCCAGCATCTTTTTGATAATACCCAGCCACGCATTCAACGGATCGGCAGCATCAGCGGCCAGCTGGCTGGTATGTGCATCAATAGGATCAGGCAAAACATCAGCTCCCGCCTCAGCGAATGCCGCATCGGCAGGGGCGACCTTGGTCGCCTGGGCGGATGAATCCGCCCCCACAGCAGGCGGAACAGCTGGCCCAACAGCCTCAAACTCCCCGTCATAGGTTTTAGTGACATACTTCAGCGTAGGCTTATAGCCCATATCAAACAGCACCTTGTCCCGGTCAGCGCGAGTTTTTAAATCATCAGGCTTAACCACCTCGCGCCAGACTTTGGGTAAATCCGCGCCCGGAAAATTCCACTCGCACAGCCACTTAACAACCGACATATTAAATGATGAACAAATTAAATCCGCATCCGCCGCGATAATGTCGTCGCGGACCTCGGATGCCATATCCTTGCCGCCCAGCTTACCTGCCGTAGATTCTGTCGATCCGGTATGACCCAGAATTACCTTGCTAATGGCTGCATTCATACGGTCATATAGCTCCGTATAATCAGCCGAACCGGAACGCGCCGCCTCCAGTAGTTCAAGCGACATGCCGTCAGGAATAATGACCCCGCTATCAGTCTGAATCGCCGCCAGAGCAGCCAATAACTTAGCTTTCTCAGTAGGCAACGCACCGGCAGGATACTTACCAACCGCCGTAGGCATGCCGAACTTTTCCAGAAAAATCAGCCAAAACTTAATATCATTACGCTTGAAAAACGTCGGCCAATACAACCAATGCGCCAATCCCAATCCATAAGGCGAATCGTCATCATCGCCGCCGGTCGAAAACGTCCAGAATTTACGCTCCGGCACCGCCTTACCCATCGGTTGCGCCGACGTTAGCAAACGCAACTCACCAGAGGGCGCAAAGCCAAAGCGCCGGACATTCTTAACCTTGATATCGCTCAACGCGATAAACTGACCATCCCTGACCCACAGGCATTCCGCCACCGCATGACCGTAAAACAGCCCGGTACCGAGCATCTTTTCATTGGTCCGATCAAAGGCGATATTTTTCAGCTGCTCGGTGATAAAATCAGCCGCCGCTTTATCCTGCCGCTTATCGCCACCGGCCAGCACGTTCCACTCCTTGCCGCTTAACGCCAACTTACGCTGCTGCAACGCCGTCTGTACCTGATCGTCTCGCCGCGTCTCAGCGTAAACACGCAAATCAAAACCGCGTTGCTTTTGAATCGGGTCAGTCGACGGTAACAACGGCAGACTGTCCACGAACCCCAGCGTAATATCGCGTCCGTTCTCGGTCGTTGCAATCTCATTAAAATCCGGCCCGGTAGTTGAAAACGGGCGACCTGTTTTTGGATTAATTATTTTCATCGTTTTTAAAAATAGATTTAGGCAACGTTCGCTGCGAGGTCTGGAACCGAGTAGATCTCAGTAGCGCCAGTCGACTGTGTTTTCATGCAGCCTGCGGAATGAAAATGCAGACAATCACGATCAGCGCGTAGAGTCATTGGAGAGCATGTGAGCTACCCCTTGTTGGGTAGCGATCGAGTGACCAGGACGACTGTAGGCCACAGGCATCGCAGTAGCGGCATTTTTGCCAAAAATCACGCGGGGATACCGTGATTTGTATGGGCAAAAATAGCGACTCCCCGACCGTTTTTAAACACAATCCACACCGTTAGCATCGGCAGCAGATTAATACACACCCGCCGGTTGTACGGCGAGTAATGCACACCGACCCATAACCCGCACGGGTTAAATAGGACGCCGAATTTCACGAGTCAAACCCGTCAAAATCATTCAGACCGCGCACCGTGCCGCGCTCGGCGTCAATCAGGCCAGAGTCGGACTGATTGAGAAAGCGAGGGATTGCGCCGGAAAAGCGATCTCGGTGATTGGTAATAAGCCCGAAGACGCGAGGGATACCGGTAGATTCAAATTCAATGGGCGCCCCCCCTTGCAGGCTAGAGAAATAGGCCAGCGCTTTAGATATCGCGCTATCTCCGTGGCGCTGATTAACGCCTGCTTCAGTCTTGGCTTTAGGCAACCGGATAATGCCGTTAATCACCTGTAGGGCACGTAAATCGTTGAGCTGGTCAGCATCGGCGGGAATAGTCAGCTTGGCATCTTCAAACGCTGCCTTAAACTTGGGCATATTTTCCAGATACCAGCCTTCAGATAACTTGATTTCCTGAATGCGTCCAGAACCATAGCGATGCCGGGCCTGCTCAGCTAAATACATGCCGTTGCCGCCCGCATCCAACGCGCGGCCGATTAGGCGAGGCAAGCGATCGACGATGTAAAACAGCACCTGCTCCTGTTGTTTAAACGGTATATTGCGCAGCTCAACGCTAAACGGAACGGTACGATCAAGATTCTGTTCGATCGTAATCGGATCGATAACCGTCAAATCGCCCAATCGCCCAAAATCCTCACCGAAGGCGTGCATCAACTGTTGATTCAGCTTATTTAATACCGGTAGCAATTTTTCGTCGCACCAGTCCTTGATTTCGGCCTGGCGCAAATGTTCCGGCCAC
>JALNYL010000009.1 GCA_023229865.1 Minisyncoccota bacterium | reverse complement strand
GCTTTTACCTTTGCGAGTTCTTCTGCTTGGATTTTTTCTTCTGCAGCTTTTTTCTCAGCTTCTGCCTTAAGGCGCTCCTCTTCTTTTTTTGCACGCGCGGCCGCTTCTGATTGTTCACGTTTTGTTTTACCAGAGATATTCCCCCAAGCGCGTGAAAAGATGTTTTCCTTAGGAGCTACTTGTGGAGTAACGAAGTTCTCGGGATGCTTCTTCGCTTCCGCGATGTCGTCCTTCATCGTGTGAGCATTGCCGTCAGAAATGATTTTGTTCTCGGCGAGATTTGAAAGAGGGGATTCGGGGGTTCCAAAATATACTCCAGGTTTGTTGTCGTTCTTCATTAGTTAATAGTATACCCCCACACCCTCGTAACGTCTAGGCTTGAATGGCATTTTTGCTTGGGTGTGGTACTGTAGTGAGAGGTAGTTTTTTAAAACCAGACTTCACCAAAGGAGGTTGAAATGGACACACTCTCTGACAAAATCGAGCAGTTCGAGCCGCACCTCGTATATCACGGGGATGTAGGGATGCTTCAGGTCATTTTTCTTGACCGCGCGGTAGATGTTGTTAAGGTGGAAAATGGCTTCGATATTCTCGAGAATGCCAATCCGACCTCTGAGAACGAGCCTATCGTCGGCTTCAATCTCTGGGGGGTATGGAATGTGCTCGAGAAATATGGGTACGGCAAACCGCGTATCACGCTCGGTCGCCTGCTCAATATTTTCGAAGAACGCACCTTTTTGCCGCACGGCGTGACTGTCTTCGGTAAGTACCGGCGAGAAGTCTTGGCAGCTGCCCAGAAATATCCGCTCGTGTGGCAGATCCCGAGATAGTTTCAAAAAAATATCCCCGAACCAGAGCGCTGGTTCGGGGATTTTGTTTACTCGAGAAATTATTCCCAAAGCTGTTTGTTGTAAACAACAAGCTCAAGTTTGCCGTTCGTCCCCAGATAGGAGTTGCCCTTGTAAGTAGTCACTCCACAGTTGACTGGCTTCTCGTTTTCATCTAGATGGATAAATTGCTCAGGGGTGAGGCGCTCGTGGTTTGCTCGTGTCGAGAGGATAGTCAGATGGTGCGTGATTGCGAGAACGTCTGCTTCTGAATACTCACGAATGAGCATCCCCGCAAACTCTCGTTCTCGGTCGCGCGTGTCCGAAACTGATTCACCTTGTGGATATCGATACCAGTACGGCCCCATGAGTTCAAAAAATTTTCTTTGCTCAGGGTGCAGGGCGTGGAATACACGCCAGTCGTTATAAAGAAGTGATAATCCATGTTCTTGTTCACGGATGCGATCGTCGTAGACAATTTTTACATCCGCAAGCGCAGGCCACTCCTCCGCGATACACTCAAACGTGTTTCTGGTGCGAAGATATGGGGAGACGAACACGACATCGGGGACCGCAATAAGGGTAGAAAGTTTTTTCCCCGTTTCCCGCGCTTGGCGCATACCTTCGTCGGTGAGACGTGTTTCGTAATCGCTCGTGTCGAGGGCAAATTCATTCTGCACTTCGAGCGCAAGCTTGCGCGTTTTTTCGCCCTCCGGATCCTGTTCAAAGGATTTTTTGAATTCCTGATATAGCGAGCTCGCCTCCTTCTTTGCGCGCAAAATGTTGTATTCGGATTGCCCGTGACGGATGAGTGTAAAAGTGTTTGGCCATTTCATAATGGACCTCCTTTTCTCTTGATTAAAAAGACCTCGGTGTTCCTAATTTGAATCTAGCACATCCGAGAGGATTGTAAAGAAAATCCCTCACCAACCTTGCGGTTGGTGAGGGAGAACTACGCTTCGCTGTCGTGAGGCTCAAGTCGTGAGTAGTGGATACTCGCTGTTTCGCCTTTGACGCCAGTTTCGATCATCACGTTCGACCCACTCCATTCGAGAAACTTGTAATACTTTCCGATAGCGAGTGGTAAATGCTGTGACTCGCATCCGTTCGGTTTTTCTTTGAGCCGATAGTAATGCCCAGCGATGAACAATGGTGCTGGTCGTTCAATCTTCAAAGCTTCCTCGCGAATCCTGATGAGGATGTCGCAAAAGACGACTGCGGGAAGTGAAGTTGTTGGCGACTCGGGGGCTCCGATGTCGTGAGTGATTTGCATCCCCGCTGTCGAGAGAAGTGCGTTCATTGCGTCAGCATTTTGCTCAAACTTCGCACGGATGGCACGCTCAATGAGCCTGTGGTGTGCGGGGGTGCCGTAGGGGATGACCTGATTTTCCCACCACACAAACTTTCGTTCCGCTTCCGCTCCGAAATCTTTTGCGTACTTACCAGCAGACAGAAACGCAATCTCTCGCATTTGGTGCTTCGGCGGGAATTTGATTCCTTGAATGAACCCCTCCGCCGACGCGAGTACTTCACCGTCGAGAGTAAAAGGGAAGTAGGTGAAGTTGCTAAGTGCTTTTGCGCGCCAGTCATTTGACCTTGCGCTCACGTTGAGTTTTGGCATGTGCCACCTCCGTTTGGTTAAAAGGACTACCTGTTTGCTGTTTTGAATCTAACACAGAAGTTTATGCTTAGCAACGGGAAACGTTGACACCCATTGTTGTTTCTGGCAGACTGCCGAGAGAAGTTACTTTCTAAAACGTAGCACACATTGAGGAGAAGAAAATGTTTGAGAAAGTTCTCAGTTTTTTCGGGAAAGTTGCCAAGGATGTCCACACTGCCTTCAACCCACCGCAACATCTTCGTTTTGACGCATTTGGTGCGAGTCGGGATGAGTGCCTCCGCAATCTCGAAAAGGAGGCAGGGTTACCCAAAGGCGACCTCTATGTAAAAGGAGAGCCGATGAAGGTGGCGTCGTGGCCGCTCGGATTGAGAAGCTTGAGGTATGGCATCTGGTCCAAGACCTCGGCGGAATGGGAGGCAGAAAAGCGGGGATATGTTTCTGGAAGTCTCCTTGAGCCCACCCAGAAGGTTTTCGAGGAAAATCGCTACAATTTTATGGGCTCGCTTAATATCAGCAAGAATTGCCCTGGTGTATTCCGTCAGCGTGAGTCGGACTACAAGTCCGTGTGCACCACCTGTGGGTACGTCGACTACTAAAACACAACCGCCATCGAGGAGACTCGATGGCGGTTTTTGTATTCTGTGGAGATGGGGAGAATCGAACTCCCGTGCAGACGATGCTCTTCGGAGAGTCTACTATGCATAGAATACTTATGTTAAGACCGAAATCTCATTTGAACAATGTATATATAAAGTATTCAAAATTATACACTGTCGATTCTCTATGGTGTTTCACTTTGTAGAGACATTCAAAGCAATGAGCCCACTTTTGTATATCACGCGCATCTCGCCTTGTGGGCGTGTCGAGGGCGCATGCTGTTTAGGCTACGAGAGCGTAAGCAGGAGCGAAGGCGTTAGCACCAAAGTATGGTGATACGATAGCCTTGGCTTTTGCAACGAGGTTGTTTTTTGCAACTAGGTTGGTGCTCGAAAGTTTACGAGATCTCGAGCATTCTCGGCATAGCACTTAGAAGAGGGAACCGCCTGTCTAGGCCGGTCATCCCCGTATTAAAATGCGAACTAAATTTTCAAAGTTCTCTTGCGTGCGGACTTCCTAACGGAGGTCCTTGATATCACGCATCACATCCCTTGTGGCTTCACGTTTTTTAATCGTTTCGCGCTTGTCGTGCTCTTTTTTGCCACGTACAATTGCGATTTCTACCTTGAGTTTGTGGCCTTTATTATACACTGAAAGTGGCACTATTGTCAATCCCTTCTTGGACTCCTGCGCGCCGAGCTCAGCGATCTCTTCCTTTGTGAGAAGGAGGCGACGATTGCGTGTCGCATCGTAGCCTTTTGGCATGTTCCCAGGCTGGTAGGGGTTTACCGTCATTCCGATTAAAAACGCCTCACCGCCGCGCACGGTTACGTGTGAGCCATCGAGGGATCCATGCATTGCGCGTAGCGCCTTTACTTCAGAACCCGAAAGCTCGATACCCGCCTGGTAGCGCTCGAGTACCTCGTAATTGAAGTGTGCTTTTTTGTTCGAAATAAGGGCCACGGGCTAATAATAGCAGGGGGAAGGGGTTATTGACAAATATATATATTTATGCTAGCATTGTACCAGAAATATCCAGTAACCATTTTAGGAGAAAAATCATGGAAGACCCCCTGTTTTGGCTCGGAGTTTCCGCGCTGTCAGGCCTCGCTCTCGCGGGCATCGGCACGTACTTCCTCCTGCGCTTTCTGTGGGAAGTTGGACGCGGTCTGCTGTTTGTCGCATCGATGGTGCGTGCGAAGTAACAATACAAGAAGTATGGGCGGTTTCACTTACGTGAAGCCGCCTTTTTAATTTGGTCGCTCCGTTGACAGTCTTTTAAATAAGAGTAGGCTTGTGGGTAGCTGTTCTCTCAATGTTTTAAACGGAGGCCACTATGACGACGATGGACGTTTTGAATGCGATGGGAACAATCCTCTTCGTGGGGATTTTTATAGGAGGTGTGTTTCGCTTTCTGATATGGCGACGTGACACTCGCAAGGAGAAAAAGTAAAAAACAAAGGCTTGCCCCACGCAAGCCTTTTCTTTTTGGTAGCAAGGGGCGTGTGCTATAATGACCTCATTATGAATAGTTTAAACAACAAAAAAGGAACCAAGGGAAAAGGGAAGAATTCGCAGAATAAAGGAGACAAGGGGAAAATCCCCGGGCTCCCTGCGATGCCCCCCATGGGACAGTTTCTCTCTAATTTTTTCACCGCAGTTTTGGTGTTCCTTATTCTCTCGACACTCTACTCTGCAATCATTGGCAACAAGAGTAAGGTGGAAGAAGTTTCTGTTTCAAAAATTGCTCAAGATATTTCAGCCGGCTCGGTGAAAAAAGTTGTTGTTGAGGGTGGAATGATCAACGCAGAGTATGTTGATGGTTCAAAAAAGAAATCAAAGAAAGAAGTCGAATCGTCTCTTTCTCAAACGCTCGTGAATTACGGCGTCCCCGCAGAGAAACTTTCTGGAGTTGAGGTTGAGGTAAAAAACGAAAGTGGTTTCGGTTACTACTTCCTCAATATGCTCCCATTCCTCCTCCCGATAATTCTTATCGTGTTGGTATTTTGGATGCTCACCCGTCAGGTCAAAGGCGCAGGTATGCAAGCGCTTAACTTTGGTCAATCAAAGGCGCGCATCATCGACCCAAGCGACACAGCGCAGAAAGTTACCTTCAAAGATGTTGCAGGAGCAAAGGAGGCAAAGGAGGAGCTTATTGAAATCGTAGATTTCCTTCGCAACCCGCAAAAGTTTTTGGACATTGGTGCGCGTATTCCCAAAGGTGTGCTTCTCATGGGTGCCCCAGGTACGGGGAAGACACTTCTCGCACGTGCAGTAGCAGGGGAGGCTGCGGTGCCGTTCTTCTATCTCTCTGGTTCAGAGTTTGTGGAGATGTTTGTCGGTGTTGGTGCGTCGCGCGTTCGTGATCTTTTCAAGATGGCAAAGAAAGCAGCGCCCGCAATTATTTTCGTCGACGAAATCGACGCGGTAGGACGTGCGCGTGGTGGCGGCGTGGGGGGTGGCAATGATGAACGCGAGCAGACACTCAATCAGATTCTCGTGGAGATGGATGGATTTGAGCCATCAGAAAAAGTTATTGTGATGGCAGCGACAAACCGTCCTGACGTACTTGATCCAGCACTTCTTCGCCCGGGTCGCTTCGATCGTCGTGTGACACTCGATCTTCCTGATCGTGAAGGACGTGAAGAGATTTTGAATATTCACGCGCGCAAGAAGCCACTCGCGGAGGATGTCAATTTGAAGGTGATTGCTGAGCGTACACCGGGATTCTCGGGAGCAGACCTCTTCTCTCTTATGAACGAAGGTGCTATTCTCGCTGCGCGCGAAGAGCGCAAGACGGTTGCTCAGTTTGACTTCATCCGCTCTATTGAGAAAGTGATGATGGGGCCTGAGCGCAAGAGCCACATTCTTTCAAAAGAAGAGAAGAAAGTTACCGCATATCACGAAGCAGGGCATGCACTCGTTGCCTCAGTACTTCCTCATGCTGATCCTGTGCACAAGATTTCTATCATCGCACGCGGAAGAGCAGGGGGGTACACACTCAAGCTTCCTCTTGAAGAAAACCGCCTCCAGTCGCGCAAAGAATTTTTGGATGATATTGCAATGTCGCTCGGTGGGTACGTTGCGGAAGAGATGGTGTTTGGTGATGTGACGACAGGCCCTTCAAATGACCTTCAGGTTTCAACAGCACTCGCGCGCGACATGGTGACCAAGTATGGTATGTCAGAAAAGCTTGGTCCCGTTGCCCTCGAGGGGACAGGTGGTCGCGCACTCTTTGGTGGACGCGGAGTGGACAGTCGTGATTACTCAGAAGATGTGTCTGCAAAGATTGATGCCGAGGTCTCAAAGATTATGAACGATGCATTTGCTCGTGCCCGCGAGGTTTGCAAAGAGCATCGCAAAGCACTCGACAGTATCGCAAGCGAACTCATTGTCCAGGAATCAATCGAACGCGAAGAATTTGAAAAACTCCTCATTGCAAATGGTATTACACCAAAGAAGTTGAACAAAGAAATAACTGCATAATTATGAACATACACCTCATTGTTTTGATTTTGGCGATTATTGGCGAGATGGTAACCATCTATCTCTTTGCTGAGCGTACAAAAAAGCGTCCACCAGTGTGCCCCATTGGAGATGGGTGCTCGGTTGTTTGGGAAAGCCCGTATAGTAAAACTTGCGGCGTCGGGAATGATATTCTTGGAATAATTTTCTATACTCTCGTGGGAATCATTGAGCTCGCATTTCTCGCGGGGTGTACATTCTCGTATCTAATTCCTATTGAGTACATGGTCCTCCTCGGCGGGGCGCTCCTCTCGTGTTACTTCGTGTACCTTGAAGCGCGTGTTATTTGCGCATGGTGTTTCTGGTGCACACTCTCGGCGTTTCTTACGTGGGGGATGGCTACGGTGCGTTTCGTACTTTAATTACTATTTAGTAACTTCAGGGGTGCTATCAAAAAGGGTAGACAGAAATTCGTTGAGCTCGCGTTGAGAGAGGTCAACGAAATTTTTGTTTTCGTTGTGAAGCTTGAGGGCGAGGGCTTTACCAACAAATCTCCAGTGCCAAGGTTCAAAAATATAATAAGCGTTTTTCTTTGGATAAGAAATCACAAAGCCGTATTTGTAGGCGTTCTCAGTGAGCCACACGTAGCTCGTAGTTTTTTCAAATGTGCTAAATTTTGTGCCGAGGGCTCCGGTGGTAAAGTCTATTGCAGTGCCGAGCTGGTGCTCTGAATATCCTTGATCAGCAGAAAACTTATTTGCACTTGTGCCGTAGGTGACGGTGTATGTGTTTTTGAGTTTGTTTTGCGTGTCAAAAGATCGATATGCGGAAAGGATTTTTAAATCAACATTTTGTGCGGCAGCGTCATCGAGCATCTGCTTGAGGAATGGCCACGCTTCGGCGAGGTAGAGTTTTTCTGTTAGCGGTTCTTGTGTGTACGAAGGGGGAATGGTGACTGAATGTCTTGGGCTGTAGTTTTCGCTCAAAAAATATACGCGAGAATATTTGACGAGAAGTTCCTTGTCGGTGGTTACAATTTTTTCATACACGCCGAGCGTTTTTGACATTGCATCGAGGACTTCTTGTTGATGGAGAAGGTCTTGTAGGGCATTTGTCCTGTCGACATTAGTAGCTGAAAGAAGTTGCTTAAGATCTTCGATGTTGGTTGTAAGCTCAGCTGTCGTAGAAGCAAATTTTTCAGACATAGATACAGCCTCTCGTTTTGTTTTTTCAAGCTCCTGCTCGAGGGAGATTTTTGCCTGTTTGAGAGTTCTGTAATTTTCGTAGCCAGTATATCCAGCGTACCCAGCTGCGCTCAAAGCTCCCGTTATTGCGAGAGCAAACAAAATCTTTGTCCAAATAGGGGTTGGGGTTTCCACGCGATTATTATAGCATAATGCAAGTGGCACTTTTAAAAGTTTTAGTTTTCCTTATTTTGGTATAATATGGGGGCTAAATAGCGTTTCTTTAGAATTTTTTGTCCACCCATAGCTCAGTTGGTTAGGCCCAAGGCATGATTTTGCTAAATCAACCACGGAGCTTATAATGTCTAGCGAGCCCCGATTGAAATTTTTTGTCCACCCATAGCTCAGTTGGTTAGAGCACGGAGCTTATATCTCCGCGGTCCTTGGTTCAAGTCCAAGTGGGTGGACAAAGAATTGCAGTTCGGGCGAGCGACGACATTATACGTACTCGTATATCTCCGCGGGTCCGGTTCCGAACCAGCTGGTAGGTCAGCAGAGCTGTGTCCTGGGCACGTGTCTTGGACATAAACAAAAGTAGGTCATGTCTTGGATGCTAGTCCTGGTGGAGGGACAGTAAACATCAAATATCTTGGTTCTTGTTCGGTCTTGATTTTATGCAAAATTAGCATAGGATGGGGAAAGATTTGTAACTAAAGGAGAAATAAGATGGTCAACGTGCGCATTGCTTACCCTGAGGATTTGCCCGCAATAAAGAAAATTGCCGATGCTAATAAAAAGGAGATTGGCTTCATCGTAAGACCCATTTTTGAGGAATCTATACAGAATCAAGAATTATTTGTTGCGTGCAAGTTGAATGGTGAAATAGTTGGGTTTGTGAGGTGGCACCATCGTCGCGACGAATGGAATACGGTGTATGAGATTTGCGTGAGAAATGATTCCCGACGCGACGGCATTGGGAAACTTCTCTTAGCACAAATACCAAAACCAATTCAGTTGAAGTGTCCTGTGGATAATGCTTCAAATAAGTTTTACGAACACATCGGTTTCTCGCTCATTTCTAAGGAGCAAGGGAGAAAGCGAATGCTCAACCTTTGGGTGTGTGTTGTGTAAAAGCGGCAGATTTTGCCGCTTTTTTTGTTTGTCCTAAATGAGATACATCGATAGCGATTGCTGGCTTGATTTAAATTTAAACTAAGCTAGTATGGGGAAAGATTCTTTCTTTTATTGGAGGTGGGCAATGAAAGGCTTCGTGACGTATTGTTTTAGTGATTGGACGAAAGAGACATTTCAGCGTGGTGTGTTGCGGATACGGAACGGCAAAAAAACCGATGAACCGATTCGCAGACTTCTCCGCATTGATGAAATCCCTGAACAAGACTACTACATCAAGAAAGATCCAAATTTTGATGACGGGACATATAGTCGTTGTCACTGCGGTCTCCGAAAGGCGATTCAACCACGAGACGTGCTTTTCTTTAGAACGTTATGGCGAGGGAATCAGTACCTCATCGGTTACTTCTCTGTTCTGCGCAAATCAGGGGAAGAAGAAAGTCCGATAGTCCATGCCGACATGAAGCAATCGCGACTCATTGATTTTGCTCTCCTGATTACATTTGAGATAGCTCAATTAATAAATCCAGAAATTGGATATCGCCCCGGTGTTCACAAAAATGTCACATTGAATGGACGACTTGGGCGAAACTATAAATTGATTGACGAACCAACCACCAAGGCGCTCGTGGCACTTATCGATGCTAAAGCAACTTGAGTTGTGGAACAAAAACAGGTGACCAAAAGTCGTCTGTTTTCTTTTATTCCCAATGCGTATCGCGGTGGTTTTTTAGGATTGTGTCGAGAAGGAGGGGGTAGTTTGAAAGAGAAGTGTCCTCCGCGATGAGTCGTGCCGCTTCAGTCCGCGCGGCTTCGACCATTTTAATATTTTTTATTGCTTCCATGCCGAGGTCGGAGATGCCCCATTGTTTGCGCCCAGAAAGTTCACCTGCACCACGGAGGGTGAGGTCGAGCTCGGAGAGCTCGAAACCGTTCTTCGCTGTGGTAAGTGCCTTGAGACGCTTCTGTGAAACCTCGTTTGTGCTGTCCGTGAGTACATAGCAATAGGCTTGATGGTTGCTACGGATGACGCGTCCACGAAGCTGGTGAAGTTGTGAGAGTCCAAAACGCTCTGCTCCTTCAATCACGATGATGGTTGCGTTGGGAACATTCACACCGACTTCGATGACTGAGGTTGCGACAAGGATGTTGATCGCACCTTTTTTAAACTCTTCCATTACCCATTCTTTTTCATCAGGCTTCATTTTGCCATGGAGGATACCGACGTTGAATTCAGGGAACACATCGGTTGCGATACGATCCGCTTCGGCAATCACTGACTTTGCATTGAGCGCAGCTTCCTTGGTTGGGTCAGGTTCGTCGATACGAGGACAGATGACATATGCTTGGCGACCGTTATTTATTTCGGCACGAATATGCTCCTCCATTCTTGAGCGATTTGTTTTTGTAACAAGCTCTGTTTTGATAGGGAGGCGTCCCGCGGGCATCTCATCGAGGAGTGTGAGGTCGAGGTTGCCATAGATGGTGAGCGCAAGGGTGCGAGGAATCGGCGTCGCGGTCATTGAGAGGAAATGAGGAAGAACCTCGTCTTTCTTTGCGAGTTTGCTACGTTGTGCGGTGCCGAAGCGGTGTTGCTCATCGACAATAGCCAGTCCAAGATTTTTGAACTGCACACTCTTTTGGATGAGTGCGTGTGTGCCGATGAGAATAGGGAGGTTTCCTTCCGCGACCCACTTGAGAAGCTGTGCACGAGAAATTGACGTTGCTCCGTTTGGGTCAGATTTGGAAGGGAACTTTTTTGCACCACTCCCCGTGAGAAGACCTATCTCAATGTTTGTATCTTTGAAGTACTCAATAAAGCTTTTGAAATGTTGTTCCGCGAGGATTTCCGTTGGTGCCATGTAGGCCACCTGAAGATTCCCAAACTTGTTATCGAGTGGCGCTGTGGTCACGGTCGCATATGCAGCAGTCGCTGCGACAAATGTTTTACCCGATCCTACGTCTCCCTCAAGGAGGCGTCCCATCGGAATACCTTTTTTAAAATCAGCAAAAATATCTTTGAGAGCGTGTTCTTGTGAAGCGGTTGGCTTAAAAGGGAATCGCGCCGTAAAATCTGCGAGTGCATTTTTCTCGGGAACTATTTTGAAACCACTGTGCTCTTTCGTGAGCGCACGTTCTTGTTGTCGCGCGAGTTGAATCATAAACACTTCCTCAAAAGCAAAACGCTTACGCGCAGACAATGCATCAGCCTCTTTTTGTGGAGTGTGTATCCATACAAGTGACGTCGTCAGTGTGGGGAGGTGATAGCGAGCGAGGATGTCCGCAGGAATCGCATCGACAATGTTTTCGAGAATACCCTTACTAAAAAGTTTTTGAATATGATGATAGATGAAACGTGAAGTGATGCCTCTGGTCTCGGGGTATACGGGATAAAAAATAGTTTCATCTTCGCTTTGAAAGAGTGAATCAGTGGAGCCAATAGGAAGCTCTTTAGTGCGCGCGAGGTCAGGGTTGGCAAGGTAAGGCGAGCCACTTCGTTCCTCGACGTGCCCTGAGAGTTTGACCATCGAGCCTTCAATCAGCATTTTGGAAATGTATGCCTGATGAAACCACACACATTTGATATGCCCTGTGCTATCCTCAATAACCGCTTCCGTCATGGGAATCTTCGATTTGAACCCCTTTGATGTTTTTGAAGACACGACACGCCCGTAAATGGTGGCATCCTCGCCTTTGATAAGATTGGCAATGTGCTTGATCTCTGCTGTGCTTGTGTAGCGTGTGGGGAAGTAATAGAGGAGGTCATATGCCGTCACGATTCCGATCTTCGCAAGCCCTTTTTTCTGTGGCTCGGTGAGACGAAAAACATCCGCGAGGGGCGTAGTGGGGAGGATTGCCTCAGTAGTTTTCTTAACCGCCATAGTTTAGTAATTTTACCACAGAACAGGGGGCGAAGCGCTCCGCGCTTCGCCCCCTGTTCTCCAAATTACTTAATTCCTATCTCCTTCAAGAACGCCTTATTTGATGGCTTTCGTCCAAGGAATCCTTTTACGAGTTCAATCTCTTCCATACTTCCACCCTTCTCGAGAATCCATTTCTTGTAGTCCGCTCCTGTTTTCTTGTTCAAGATTCCTTCTTTCTCAAATCGAGTGAACATATCTGCTGCATATACCTTTGACCAGAGATAGCTATAGTATCCAGCGCCATAGTCATTGAGGTGTCCAAACCCTGCAGGGAAGATGGCATCCTTGGGGAGCGTCATTCCTGTGTATTTTTTAATCATATCGCGCCAGAGTTTTGCGGGCTCTAACTTTTTCTTCGACGTGTGAAGGGTGAGGTCAAATATCCCAAGTAATGTTTGACGCAGTGTTGAATAGCGAAGAAGATGGTCCTCGCTCGCGATAAGGTTTTTCAAAAGTTTTTCTGGAATCGGTTTGCCCGTTTTGTAGTGAGAAGAGAGAAGTGCCAATGATTTTTTGTTCCATGCCCAGTGTTCGAGCATCTGCGATGGTGCTTCAACAAAATCCCACGCGGTATTGTATCCAGCTTGCGACGCATAACGTGCTGACGTAAGCGTGAAGTGCATGATATGTCCAAACTCATGAAGGAAAGTTTCGACCTCGCCATGAGAGAGGAGAGAAGGAGTCTTTTTAGTTGGTTTTGTAAAGTTGCAAATAATAGTTGCAAAGGGAACAACGTAGTTTCCTTGAGTAAGAGTAGTTAAATGACCATCAATAACGCCATGCGCTGATGCGTGTCCGCGCTTCCCTTCGCGAGGATGGAGGTCGATTGCGAAATAGGAAACAATATCGCCTTTTGCCGTTTTCACTGCGTAGAGTTCTGCATCTGGGTGCCAAAGAGGGAACCCATCTTGTTTCTCAAACTTTACTCCAAAGAGTGTCGCGTAAATATTGAACGCCCCACCAAGCGCACGTTCAATAGGGAAGTACTCACGCATCTCTTCGTTACTAAAGTTAAAGCGGCGTTTCTGAAGTTCGTTGCCGTAATATGCGACGTCGTGAGAAAATATTTCAGCTTTAGGATTTTTGGTTAGTTCGCGTTTAAGGTCGCGAAGTTCATCGAGATCACTCCTGCCACTCTTTGCAACTTTATTTAAAAGGTTAAGCTCAAAATCAAACGCGACTTTCCCGCTTTTTGCCATGCGAAGTTCTGTCTGATAGTCTGCGTGGTGTTTGTATCCGAGGAGCGACGCACGTTCGGCTCGTAGCTTGAGCATTTCAGCGAGCACCTTCATGTTTTTTGCGCCGCCCTTCTGAAAATTTTTACTGTTAAGCTCCTTTCTTTTCGCTTCATTGGTGCAGAGCTCCATAAAGGGAATAAGGTCTGGGTAATCAAGGGATACAAGATAGTTACCTTTTTTATCTTGCTTGAGTCCAGATAGATAGCGCTCGGGGAGCCCCATGGCCTCTTCTTTTGAGACAACGATATGATCTTTGTAGTTTGTGATGTTGCTCTGAAAGTCACTCCCAACTTTCGTAAGTCGTTCCTCTATCTCCTTTACACGCTTTTGCTTTGCTGGCGTGAGGTCAAAACCCATACGCTTGTAAGCGAGATAGGTATCACGAAAAAGTTTTTTGTCTTCAATTGAGAGATGAGTCTTTTCCTTTTTCCACAAACCTTGTTCATATTCCTTGATAGCACCCCAGATCTTTGGGTCACGCTCAACGCGAATCATTTGCTTTTCAAAATCCTCAACTGCCTTTTTTGCTGTATCACGAATAGATTTTTCCGTAGAAACATTCTGAAGTAGATCAATCTTTAAAATTGTTTCCGTGAGCCCATAACTCGATGCCTCGAGCGCATAAATAGTGTTCTCAAAGTTGCGAGGAGATTTTTCGTTTTTTATCGCAGCGAGACGTGCCTTCTTCTCAGAAATAATTTGCAGCACGAGCGCTTTAATGTCTGTCGCGGTCCACTTGGTCCAATTAAAATCCTTCGGCGTGTAGGGTATTCTTTGCATAGTATTTAAATATACCATATTCCAAATCCTATATTCTAAATCCCACTCCTACACCGCCCGATAGACGACGAGCGAAAGGAGGGCAAAAAAGATTGCCAAATAAAAAGAATAGGTAGCAATCGCGAGGAAGATCGCGACGCCTGAAATTGCGTAAATCAAAAGTGAGCCAATTCCAATTGACTGCATGACCATCTTTGCCTTCCCTGTGTTTTCTGCTTGAACGATTGTCCCGTAAAAGTGTTTGCGGTAATACGCGGATAAGATGAGGACAAGGTCTATCGAAACCATAGTAAGTACGATTGACCAGCCGATATAGTTGGGGATGAGAATGACTGCAGCTGTTGCGATAAGGAGTTTGTCAGCGAGGGGGTCAAACATTTTGCCAAAGTGAGTTACAAGGTCGCGGGTGCGCGCAAGGGAACCGTCGACTGCGTCAGAGAACGCAGAAACAAAGAAGAGGGGGAGAGCAATTGAGTAATCTGCAATCCAGAGAAAATATCCAACAAAGGGGACACTACAAAGACGCATCCACGAGATGTAGTTGGGGGTTATCCAGTGGGGGATAAGAGGAAGAAGCGTCTTTGCGAGGATTCTATCCGTAATGGTCAGTTTGTGTGACATTGTCACTATCATTATATACAAAAAGTGCTACAAATAGGTCAGTTCTGCGCTATTGACTTTTTGCACCATATATGCTATACTGGTTTTAGCGAAGTGAGTAGTTCCCTAAATTTCTGACAACCTTAATCCACAAGGAGAATCAAATGCCTGCATACGCAGCGGTAGCAACTGACAATGGTTATCAATTCTTCGGCGGCGAGCCCGAGATGGGAAGCGTAAAGAAATCGACTTCCAAGAAACAGTATGAGGAGACGGGGGTAAATGCTCGTCACTGTATACAGAGCTCTATTTTCCGCGAGAGCGCAAGCGAGACCGAGTTTGCGAAATATCACACGTTCACCAAGACGGTCGACCGTTTTGGTGAACGTGTCAAGAAGTTGGTGCTTTGCCGTTCGCACGGTAAGCATGGTCGCAAACGCATGAAAGCGCGCCACCTGCCGCGCTAAACAAAAAGCAGCACAAACCCCGAGGAAACTCGGGGTTTTATTATTTTCGAATCCCATCCCCTCGTGCAAATCAAAAACTTCTGATGATAAAAATTGTGGGATTCGCCTCTCCCTTCGGTCGAGACCATCCATTTTAATAGTCGTTGCACTCCTTTAAAATGGTGGGCCTCCGGTTCGAATCCCACCGTCTCCGCAAAAGAAAAAACACCCGTTGGGTGTTTTTTCTTTTGCGGAGACGGTGGGATTCGAACCCACGAGAGTATTGCTACCCTGCCTCGTTAGCAGTGAGGTGCCTTCGGCCAGCTCAGCCACATCTCCAAGTGTCCTCTTTTGTACTTCTTGAACCCCACCACTTTATCATATTTGTTTCGTTTTCTCTAGTGCGCCACGGTCAGAGCTCTCACGCTCCGCGCACCCGCTTTCAGGAGGACCTTTCTTGCCTCTGCGAGGGTTGCGCCAGTTGTTGTCACATCATCAATGAGAATAATATTTTTCTTGCACACGAGTTCGGGGTTTGCGGAAAATGCCCCACGGAGATTTTCGAGACGCGCCGCGCGCTTCTCCTTTTTTGCCTGAGCGTTGGTTGCGCGTGTGCGAATGAGCGCGTGCGAGGTGAGTTCAAATATTCCCTCTGTGTCATATTTCAGAATCTCTCGCGCAAGAAGCTCGCTCTGATTGTACCCGCGTTCTTGTAATCTCTTTTTGTGAAGGGGGATGGGGATGAGCAAAAAAGATTCATTTTTAGAAATGTGCAAACTGTCTCCGAGGTCACCAAGGAGTTCTTCATAAAGCTTTTCCCCAAAAGATTCTGCAACCTTGCGCGCATTACGATATTTGAATTGCCAAATCGCTTGGCGGACACTCGGATCACGGTAGTCAAAGATGGCTGTTATGAATGAATGTTCAGCTTCGCGCGCTTGAGGGAGTTTTGTAATGCAATCTTTGCACAGTGGCACACCAGCTACTCCGCACCGTATACATGTTTGAGGGAAGATGAGATTAACAAGATGTTTGAAAATTGAGATGAGGGAGTGCATGTGGATAACTTATCGTGTAAAATACCAGCATAAATATACCGCACGTGGTATACTAATATAGTATATAGCAAACATGGCCTCATTTTTAGATCCAATTACAAAACTTTTCGGTGGTGGACACAAAGGCGCAATCCTCGGTATTGATATCGGGTCTTCGTTTATTAAGGTTGTTCTCGTTGAGAAGGTGGGAGAGAAAGTAGTTTTGAAAAACTATGGCGAGATTGCTCTTGGTCCGCGCGCGGGCGCTTCGGCAGGGCAGGCAACCAATCTCCCCCCAGAAAAGATTGCTGAGACTCTTCATGATCTTTTGAAAGAGGCGGGGATCACTGCACAGCACACACTTCTTGCGATTCCTTTTAGCGCAAGTCTTCTTACGGTTGTTGAACTTCCTGAGGTGGGGAAGAAAGAACTTGATTCGATGATCCCTATTGAGGCACGTCGTTATATTCCTGTGCCCATTAGTGAAGTCTCTCTTGATTGGTGGATTTTGCCAAAGCGTAAGGCGGGAGAAAAAGTTCCCGCAGCGGCAGCTTCGGGGGAAAAAGTGCTTGGCAAAATTGAAGTCATTATTGCTGCTATTCACAATGAAGTTATTAGCAAATACGAATCGATTAAGCGTAATGCGCAGATTCCTGGCGAGGGTTCTCATTTTGAAATCGAAATCTTTAGTACCCTTCGTGCAGTAGTGGGTCGCGATCTCTCTCCTGTTCTCGTGGCAGATATTGGAGCAGGAAGCACCAAGCTCGCACTTGTGGA
Organism: Minisyncoccota bacterium; assembly: GCA_023229865.1. Taxonomy (GTDB): domain Bacteria; phylum Patescibacteriota; class Minisyncoccia; order Phycocordibacterales; family UBA1550; genus UBA1550. Next base: position 23,747 of record JALNYL010000009.1, on the reverse strand, counting down.
CGAGGGTGTGGTGCGTGGATCTCATGTTATTTCAATGGGAAGTCAAGACATTTCCATCGCACTCTCGCGCTCACAGGCAATTTCTTTTGAAAAAGCAGAAGAGCTTAAGTGTCGCGTGGGGGTAACGGGTGATGCTGAGGGGCGTGATGTGTTTGTTGTTGCCGAGCTTCTTCTTTCGAATATCATGAACGAAGCAAAGCGCTTCGTAGAAAATTATGAGAACAAGTACAATACCAAAATAACGAAAGTTATTTTGGTTGGTGGTGGCGCACGCCTCAAGGGAATTGAAAAAATCGTCGAAAAGAATTTCCCGAATACGTCGATTGTGATAGGGGATCCGTTTGCGCGCCTCGACACCCCTGCATTTCTTGCTCCCACGTTGAAAGAACTCAGTCCTGATTTTGCTGTTGCTGTTGGTTTAGCACTAAAAGGACTAGAAGAATAAGCATCTATTGTAGTATACTTATAGTATGGATAATGCTAACCCCAAAGTTTCGTTCATCCCGAAGGGGTCACTCGTCCGCGAGGAATCTTTTTTGGAGAGAAGCCGTCCGCGCAGCGTGATGGGGGTTATTGCGAGCACTCTTTTTGTGTTGACGTTTAGTGCCTATGCGGGGTTCTATTACTACAACGACAAGCTCAACCAGGTTGTAGCAGAAAAAACGACGGAGATTAAAAAGGCACAAAAAGAATTTAGTGACGCACCTGAGGTGGGGGAGGCCAAGGTTTTTCGTGCACGCGTTGATCTTGCGCGCGAGATTCTCAACTCACACACCGTCACTTCCCCGGTATTTTCATTTCTTGCAAAAAACACATTGAGTAGTGTCTTGTTTGATCATCTTACTTTTAAAAATGATCCAGCACTTGGGTCTGTCCTTGAACTTTCTGGAGAGGCGCCATCGTACGCTGCTCTTGCTTTCCAAATGGATACACTACGTGCTCAGAAAGACGAACTCCGTGCAGTCTCAGTCCGTGATGTTCGTCTTACGAACTTTGGAACAATCTCGTTTGTCCTCACGATGGTGTTTAAAAAGGATTTCTTGTTGTATACAAAAAATTTGAGTGCAGATACTACCGTTGCGCCAGCTGAGACAGTAGCGACATCAACGACAACGTCGGTCGGTGTTGGTATTGATTTTGATACCCCATCCACATCAACATCGTCGACGGTCGTTGCAACAACCACGGAAGTGGGGACTATGGCAGTCGAAGAAGCAACCCTGGAGGCGACAACATCAACCGAAACCGCAACAGGAACAACACTTCTTGATGCGCCCGTCTCAGAAACACTTCCTGACAACTGGGCTGTTTCTGAAGGGGGAAGTGCTACAACCACAGAGACACAGGTGTCGTGGTGGTCGAGCCTCTGGTCGAAGATTAAATTCTGGTAATATACTATTATGGCTACACCAATTATCTCTCTCGTCGTAATCTTCCTCTCCCTTGTGTCGATGTTTTTCTATGTTATCCCTGCGTACGATCTCAATATTGCCCGCCGTGGAGACATTGAATCACTTACTAAAATTCTTGATACTTCGGGGGAAATTAAAACATTAATTGATAAGACGAGAGAAAATTTGCACAGTATTGAACCGAGCGTGCTATCTCGTTTTGAAGTCTTCCTCCCTGAAAAGATTGACCCTATTCGCTTTGCAAATAATATTCAGGCAATTAGTTTGAATAATAGAATCGTCCTCGTTGATCTCAAGGTCGACAGTTCTGAAGATTTAGCAAAGGGAACAACCCCTGATTCTAGTGGCGCTATTCAAGGGCTTGTCGGGGCTATTTCTCTTGGGACAAAAATAAATCAGGCAGCAACAGGAAATAATGATGCTAAACTCCCAGGAACCCCTGACGCAACAGGCAAAAGGTACGCAACGACCAAAGCTGCTCTTGCTTTCACTTCTACATATGAAACATTCCAGCTCTTCCTCAATGACCTTGAGAGAAGTTTGGGGGTTATCAATGTGACGGCACTCTCGTTTACTCCCGCATCAGCAGAAACAGCTGATTCGAAAAAGTCGAAAGTACCACAGCAGACCGTTTATCAGTTTACGCTAAATCTAGAAACGTATTCACTGAAATAATTTTATGCAACAAGAAAAAATCAAAGCACTTATCGTGAACATTATTACTGGAGCTGTTGTTCTTGGTGTTATTGTTTCTGCGTACTTTGTTTTTGTAAAGCGTGATATCTCTGTGGTGGGGGAAGTCGCTACTTCGGTTGCGGACGTTGCAAAGATTGCAGAAGAGACTGCGATGATTGGTACGGAGATCGATTTCACCGTGCGCGATCTCAGTAATTTGGCCCGCGCAGTGGAAAGTTCAAATGTTATTTTTGACCTACCTGCGTTTAAGACACTTCAGGATTTCACGGTTCCTATTCGAGGAGAGTCGGTTGGTCGCACGAATCCGTTTTTGCCAACTGCATGGAAAGAGAAACTAAACGCACTCTCTGGAAGTAGTGCTACTCCTGCTCCTAAAATTGAAAACAGCACTCCTCTTCAAACAGAAACCACTCCCCAATCTTTGCCACCAGCTCTTCAGGGGACAGAAACTCCAGGAGGTGCGGTTGGTACTGGACTTTGAATTTAATTTACTCACTAATTTATGGCAATTCTCGATACATTCGTAAACCAAGGTCTTATTAAAAAGGAAGCACTCCCTGATCTTTCGAAGCGCTTGAGTGAGGGCGGGAAACTTGAAGAGGTGCTCGTGTCTGCTGGAGTAAGTAAGGAAGACGTTTTGCGAGGGCGAGGGCTCTACTACAATCTTCCAACACGTGACCTCAAGGGGAAGGGTGTGGATTTTGAAATTTTGAAATACATTCCCGAGGACTCTGCTTCGTACTATCGCTTTGCGCCGATCGGGGTTGCTAATGAGGTTCTTGAGATTGGTATCACTGATCCTGAAAACATTGAAGCGCGTGATGCGCTTCAGTTTATTGCGACAAAACTCGGGATGCCGTTTAAGATTTTTTTGATATCAAATGATGACCTTCAGGTTATTATTGATAATTACCGCGGACTCACGGGCGAAGTCACGAAGGCACTTTCGGAACTCGAGGTTGATATTAAGGGCGTTGATAAGTCCGCTCTCGTAAAGGGGCCTACTGCTCCATCGGGTGTTAAAAAAGATTCCAATGTTATTGCAGATGCCCCTGTGGCAAAAATCACTGCAGTTATCTTGCGCCACGCGACAGAAGGCGGTGCCTCAGACGTTCATATTGAACACACGGGAGATGCGGTGCGTGTGCGCTTTCGCGTTGACGGAGCTCTTTCGACGAGTCTTGTTCTCCCTGCTGATGTGCACAGCTCAGTAGTAGCACGTATTAAAATTCTTGCCTCACTCAAGCTCGACGAAAAACGAAAGCCACAAGACGGTCGTTTCTCGGCACGTATCGACGGTCGCAAAATCGACTTCCGTGTTTCTACGTTCCCTGCGTTCTTTGGAGAGAAGGTGGTAATGCGTATTTTGGATACACAAAAAGGAGTTCAGAAGCTCGATGAAATCGGTTTCCGCGCTGAGCATCTTGCGCTTGTGCGTGCTGCCCTCGAACGTCCTTATGGAATTATTCTCATCACGGGGCCTACGGGATCTGGTAAGTCGACAACTCTCTATTCGATGCTTAATGAGCTTGATAAGGAAACAAAAAACATTGTTTCACTCGAGGACCCAGTTGAGTACAATATTGCAGGAATCACGCAGTCACAGATGCGCCCGGAAATCGGCTACACATTTGCTACGGGGCTTCGCACGACACTTCGTCAGGACCCTGATGTTATCATGGTTGGAGAAATCCGTGATGCCGAGACAGCTCAGCTTGCTATCCAGGCAGCGCTTACTGGTCACCTCGTGCTTTCGACCCTCCACACCAACACCGCGATTGGTGCGATTCCGCGTCTCGTCGATATGGGAATCGACCCCTACCTTATCGCGCCAACACTCATTCTTTCGGTGGCACAGCGTCTCGTAAAGAAGATCTGCCCTGAAGGTTCAAAAGAAATTCTCAATGAAGGAGCTATCAAAATGATTGTTGATAAGCAATTTCAGGATTACCCAGAAGACCTTAAAGAAAAGTTTAAGCTCTCACGCCCTCTTTACGAGGCGATCCCAACCCCAGAATGTACTACGGGGACACGCGGACGTTTGCCAGTATTTGAGGTATTTCCTATCGACAAAGAAACACAAAAGATTATTTTGTCTGAACCTACGGAAGTTCGTCTTTCTGAGGCTGCTCGCAAGAAGGGGATGCTTTATATGAGAGAAGATGCAATTTTGAAGAGTATGGACAAGCTCGTGCCATTCCAAGAGATAAACACGCTTTAAAGCCTTCAAAACAAAACCTCGCCTACAAGGCGAGGTTTTGTTTTGGAGGCTTTTGCGTTTGTGTTTTTGTTCTCTTGCATAGTATAATAAGAGCACTATGGAACAATCACTTCCCAAGAAGATTCTTATTACCGACGATGATAAATATCTTCTCGATATGTACACCCTCAAGTTTAAAGAAAAAGGATTTGAGGTTATTCAGGCGCTAGGGAGTCTCGATGCTTTGAGTAAGCTTAAGTCGGGGATTACCCCTGATATTCTCCTTATGGATGTGGTTATGCCTAATATGGATGGACTCGAGCTCCTCGCTGTTGTTAAAAATGAAAATCTCGCTCCTCAAGCAAAGATCGTTGTGCTCTCAAATCTTGGACAGCCTTCAGACATCGAGAAAGGCCGCAGCCTAGGGATTCATGGATATATTATTAAGGCATCAGCAACTCCTTCGGAAGTTGTTGAAAAGGTAACTATTGTTTTGGAGGGAGGAGAGTCGTTTGCGCAGGTAGAATAATTTTTCAGTATTTAAATCAATGAGCAATCGTAATTACAAAGAAGAGGTTGAGGTGTTGATAATGCGCGCTATTACTGATGGCGCTTCTGATGTTCATATTGCGGCAGGGCACTACCCAACGTTTCGTACTTCAGGAGGGTTGGTTCCTCTCATGAATCTTGCCGTTCTTACCCCTGAGGACACTATGGGGATGCTCAAAGAAATTGTTTCTGAGGAGTTTATGAATCGTTTCCTTCAGAACAAAGAAATCGACTTCTCGTACGAGTTTTACAATAAGGGACGTTTCCGTGGCGCTGCATTTTATCAGAAGGGGGCAGTGGGCATCGCTTTGCGCGCGATCCCGACACAAGTGAAGACGATTAGTGATCTCAATCTTCCTCCTATTCTTGAGATTTTTACCAAAAAGAAGCAAGGGTTCTTCCTTGTGGTGGGTCCCGTTGGTCAAGGTAAGTCGACAACGCTCGCTTCGATGGTTGAGCTTATTAACCGCGAGCGCGCTGAGCATATCGTGACGATTGAAGATCCTATCGAATACTTGTTTAATTCACAGAAATCAATCATTGATCAACGCGAAGTCGGTATTGATACGAGAGACTTTAAAACGGGCCTCAATGCTGCATTTCGTCAGGATGTGGATGTGATTATGATTGGTGAAATGCGTGACCCTGAGACTATTTCTACGGCGGTTACAGCTGCGGAGACGGGACACCTTGTGCTTTCGACTCTCCATACCAACAACGCGTCACAGACAATTGACCGTATCATTGACTCATTCCCCGCAGAGCAGCAGTCGCAAATCCGCGTACAGCTCGCAGGGTCCCTCGTAGGCATCTTTTCTCAGCGTCTCGTGCCCCGCATCTCAGGGGGGCTCATTCCTGCATACGAGCTTTTGATTAACAATACGGCGGTCTCAAGCCTTATTCGTGAGGGTCGTACTCACGAAGTTGATATTGTGATTGAAACAGGAATGAAAGACGGGATGATCGACATGAACCGTAGTCTGTCAGAGCTTGTGATGAAGGGGGAGGTTACCCCTGAAAATGCTCTCCTCTATTCTTTCAATCCAAAAGGACTTGAAAGAATGTTGCAACTCTAAGAGGGTCAAAACTAATCATGCTATTTGTATATAAAGCAATTACGAAAAATGGCGGAGAAACGACGGGTAATATTGAAGCGCAAACTCAAGACGTTGCGATTAACACACTTCAAAAAAACGGCCTCGTAGTTATTTCTGTGCGTTCTGCTGACGAAAAGAGCGCCTTCGATTTTGATATCGACATTTTTAACCGTGTTTCCGTGAAGGAAATCTCGATTATTTCTCGTCAGATTGCGACACTCCTTGATGCGCACGTTTCGGCCCTTAAGACATTTCGTATGATCGCGGCAGAAACAGAAAATCCTACGATTGCAAAAAAGTTTACTCAAATATCAGATGATATTCAAAACGGTGTTTCCATTTCTGGTGCGCTGTATAAGCACCCAAGTCTCTTCTCGGATTTTTATGTGAACATGGTTGTCGGAGGAGAGGAGTCGGGTAAGCTCGCGGAGACATTTGGTGCGCTTTCGGATTATCTCGAGCGCTCATCTGAGCTTATGGCCAAGGTGCGCGGGGCGCTCATTTATCCTACCTTCGTGGTAGCGACATTCGTTATCGTGATGGTTCTCATGCTTACGCTCGTTATCCCCAAGCTTTCAGTGATCATTACACAGAGTGGGCAGGAAGTACCTATTTATACGACTGTTGTTATTATGGCGAGTTCGCTTCTTATAAATTACGGGCTTCTCCTTGCGATGGTCCTTGTTGCGGTCATTTTCTTTGTTTGGCGCTTTACGCGTGGGACGAGCTATATTGCGCATACCAAGCTTTGGTTCCCCGTCATTGGTAATCTTTACCGTATGCTTTATCTATCGCGCGTGACAGACAATATGCACGTAATGCTCAGTAATGGTATTTCGATGGTTCGTTCGATTGAAATTACTGCAAAGATTGTGGATAACGAAATTTATCAAGAAATTCTTGCAAAGTCGGTTGCGGCGGTAAAGGGTGGCGCGCCATTTTCTGCGACACTTGTTGGTCACCCAGAGATCCCTAATGTAATGATTCAGATGGTGAAGGTGGGAGAGGAGACGGGAGAACTCGGAAACATCCTTCAAAAGCTCTCAGTTTTGTATCAGCGCGAGGTTAATAACGCTATTAACACCGTGATTTCTATGATTGAGCCAATGATGATCGTAGCGCTCGGTATCGGTGTCGGTGGCGTGCTCGCTTCGGTGCTCATCCCTATTTATCAGATTGCGGGGAATGTGTAAGGGTAAAATATTGAATGTCGAATATGGAATAAGGACAAAGGGTATTACTGGGCTCGGCCCTCTAATTCAATATTCGATATTTAGCCCAAACTCCTTGCACTTGAAACAACATAAATGGTAGAATATCTAAGTGCGGTATGGGGGAGGGTGGCCGATGGCCATGCCACTCTCTCACAAAAGAATTTATTAGGCTCGTTATTCGTTTTTATTTAAAAATATGAAATCAAAAGGTTTTACACTTATTGAACTCTTGGTTGTTATCGCAATCATCGGTATCCTTGCGTCAGTAGTTTTGGCGTCACTCAACAGTGCACGTTCAAAGGGTGCAGACGCAGCGATTAAGTCTGGTCTTGCAAACGCTCGCGCACAAGCAGAGCTTTTCTATGACGCAAACGGAAGTAGCTATGACACAGGCGACAGTCCTTCAACTAACAACACTGCAACTGATGTTTGTAGTTCTACTGGTCTCGTGAATGGGACAGCTGGTATTTACCCACTTGTTTTGGGGGCAGCAAATGCATACGGTCATTCAACCGTTACTCTTTCTGGGGCTGCGCAAACTTCAGCTACCTCACATTGTAACTCTGACGGTGATCAGTGGGCAGCATCTGTTCCTTTGAAATCTGTTGGCGGTGCATCATTTTGGTGTGTTGACAGCACAGGAAAGTCTGCTTCAACTACACTTCTCACTCTCAACACCGTTGTTTGCCCTTAATTGTGTTATAAAATCATTAATTTGATTTAAAAACAAAAATCCGCCAACTGGCGGATTTTTGTTTACTTTTTTGCTATCTTCTTGTAAAATTAAAGCACTACCCGTTAATGTTCCCTAGAAACTATTTTTTTATGAAATCAAAAGGTTTTACACTTATTGAACTCTTGGTTGTTATCGCAATCATCGGTATTCTCGCGTCAGTAGTTATGGGGTCTCTCAATACTGCGCGCAATAACGCAGCAGATGCAGCTATTAAATCAAATCTCACAGGAGTTCGCTCCGCAGCAAGTATTTGGTATGACGATAATGGGTTTGTTTACGCATCTACAGATTTTACTCTCGGTACGTGCCCAACTTCTGCAACGACAGGTAATATTTTTGCGGATGCAAAGATTCTTTCAGCAATTACAGGGGCTATTACTCAATCAGGCTTTAGTGCGGCTGCAGGGAGTCAGTGTGTTGCATTGGCAGACGCGTGGGCAGTGGCGGTGCAGTTAAAGACTGGAGGGACCGCAGGAGACACAATTCCGGATGCGTGGTGTGTAGATAGTGTGGGGGCTTCTCGAGCGTATACATACGCAGCGTTGGGGCCAGAAACTATCGTTGATGCAATTAACGGGGATACTTGCAATAACTAATCTCATAAGAAAATCCGCCCCTGTTCAGCCGAACAGGGGCGGATTTTCTTTTTTATGGTAAAATGTCTATATGGAATTTTTAGCACTTGCTCTTGTTTTTGTCTTCGGTACAATCATTGGTAGTTTTTTGAATGTGGTGATTTATCGCTACAATAGCGGCACCTCACCCCTCACGGGTCGCTCTCATTGTTTCTCTTGTGGAAAAGTTTTGACACCGCGCGATCTCGTCCCTATTTTTAGCTTCCTTGTTGCTCGTGGCCGTTGTGCAAAGTGCGGGGTGCGTCTCTCGTGGCAGTATCCGCTCGTTGAGGCGCTTACGGGTTTGATGTTTGTTTCAATCTTCCTTCTTAATAAAACCCCCCTCGAAACAACCCTCCTTCTTGGTATCTTTTCAACTCTCATTGTCATTGGAGTCTACGATTTGCGTCACCAGATTATTCCCGATGGGCTTGTTGCCATTTTTGCTATTCTTGGTTTGCTGAAATTTTTTCTTTCGGTCGACATTGCCCGCGCATTCGCTTTCCCTCATGCGTGGACACTTATTGCAGGGCCAATGCTCTTCTTCCCGTTTTGGTTCTTGTGGTTTATTTCGCAGGGGCGCTGGCTTGGGCTCGGTGATGGCAAGCTCGCACTCGGAATCGGGTGGTTCCTCGGGGCTACGCTCGGGGGATCTGCTGTCATTCTTGCTTTTTGGATTGGAGCAGCGTATGCGCTCATTGCTATGGGGGCACAAAAAGTTTCTGCTCTCCTTCACAAAAAAGTAGCACATAAGCTTTCTATGCAAAGCGAAATCCCGTTCGGGCCGTTCCTTATTGTTGGGGTTGTTATTGTGTTCTTTATGGGAATTAATCTTTTTGATGGGTCGTTCAATTTATTTGCTTTTCTATGATGCTCTATAACAAAAAGAACAGAAAAGGTTTGAGTAAAAATCTTAAAAAGGGGTTCACGCTTGTCGAACTCCTCATTGTTCTTGGTATTTTTGCAGTGATGTCTGGGGTGGTGCTGGGAAGTTATCGCACCTACGACTCAAACGCTCTCTTTGCAAACGCCACCGAAGACGTAGTTCTCGCTCTCCGTCAGGCGCAAGTGTATGGATCGGGGGCAAAAGGTGGGGAAGGGGTTTGTGGTGGGCTCACGGCGTTTGATTGTTCGTATGGTGTATATTTTTCAATGGCAGCTCCCGCAAGTAATGGCATAACCGTATTTGCTGATACGAATAATAATCACGTTTATAACGTGGGAGATGCGGTAATCGCGGGCGCGAGTGCGACTTGGCCCTCGTCAATTTCTGTAACAACACTTCTTTGTGGTGGAGTTGATTGTGCTACAAATGTCGCAAGTGTTAGTTTTAAGCGCCCCAACCCAGATGCTTATATCGCCGACGTTGCGCTTTTTGACCCAAACCTCCCTTCGCCCTATAACGCGATCGCAATCACTATTGCAGACACAAAGTCGGGGAAAACGTCGACCGTAACCGTCACACGCACAGGACAGATATCACTTCAGTAATATGAAAACTCTCAACCATAATTCACAAGGTTTTACACTCGTTGAGATGACGGTTTCTCTCGGTCTTTTTACGATTATTATGTTTATCGCAACGAGTAGTTTTCTTGCCATTGTAAATAGTGACCGCAAGTCACGCTCGGTGCGTATCGCCGCCGACAATCTCAATGTCGCACTCGAGGATATGTCGCGTCGTATCAAAACGGGGACAAATTATTATTGTGGGGCAGGAGGGGACGCACTCAATGCCGTGCAGGATTGTATCGCGGGTGGGGTGAATACGCTCTTTTTCAATGATCAAAGTAACCTGCGTGTAAAGTACACTCTTGATGGAGCTACACACGCCATCATGCGTTCAGTTGGTTCTGAGCCGATGATTCGTGTGACATCGCCCGAGGTGAATGTGTCAGATTTGAGATTTCTTGTTTCAGGAAGTGCATTGACTCCCAACACTGTGCAACCAATCGTGGTGATTGGAATCAGCGGCACTCTTGGTGCTGGGGCAGCAAGTACTACGTTTAAAATCCAAACGACAGTAACTCAGCGCGTGTATGATAATTAGACGGAGAACAATTGACATGGAACAATTAACAATTAACAAAATGCAAATCAGTGCGGTCAAATGTCACACGTCAAATGTCACACGTTTTTCTCGCGGCTTCACTCTCATGGAAACGCTTGTCGCAATCTCGATTCTTCTTGTTGCGGTGGTGGGACCAATCTCGCTTATTGGGGATGCACTTCATAAACTTTATTACGCAAAGGATGAAATGATTGCTATCAACCTCGCTCAGGAGGGGATCGAGGCAGTACGACAAATCCGAGATAGCAACAAGCTCGCCGGCGCACCTTGGCTTACGGGGATGGCTAACGGAGACTATACAGTGGATATGGGGAAATTAAGCAGTGCACAACCAGTAATCACATATCGAGGGACCCCTACTACCGTGGGTCCTCAGCCGATTTATTTTGATGCTTCGTCGGGGTTGTATCGACAGGAAACAGGGGCGACCCTTACGCAGTTTTCGCGTATTGTAACTATCCAACCGCTTGCGCTCCCTGCAGACCAGCGTCGTGTTTCATCGACGGTTACTTGGAGGACGGGAGGGCAAACGGGGACAATAACAGTTACTGTAGATATTTTTAATTGGCAAATATGATGAACAAAAAAACAAAACAACGAGGCTCCCTTCTTCTTATTGCGATTCTCGTGAGTGGAGTTGCTCTTGCGGTTGGGTTGGGTGTTTACAATCGTTCTTATCGAGAGCTCCTCTTTGCCTCATTTTGGTCACAGACACAAACGGCATTTGCTTCGACAGATGCGGGTCTTGAGTGCGCTTTGTACTGGTTGCTTCATCCAGGCGCGGGTGGCGCGGGGACAGCACAGTGTTTTGGTGCCAATATCCCCGTGTGGGACCCCTTGGTGCAGACGGGGACTTTTGAGGTTGCTACCCCTTCTGGTGCTTGTGTAAATATTGTTATTGCGTGGGACACAACTCTTTTGGCCACGACAACAACTGCGCGTGGATACAATGATGCGTGTGGGTCTGTAAGCCCTCGTCGTGTGGAGCGCGGACTCAGGGTTAGTCTTTAATATATGGACAGAGGTAATTCTATAATTCCAAAGACAAAAGGTGAGGCCGTTGCGCGCCTTGCTTCTTTGCGCAAGACGATTGAGCACCATCGTTATCTTTATCATGTGGAAAACAAATCAGAGATTTCTCCTGAGGCGCTTGATGCACTGAAGCACGAGCTCGTGCTTATTGAAGAGGCTTACCCTGACCTCATTACACCAGACTCTCCCTCTCAGCGTGTCGCAGGGGCCCCTCTCAAGGGTTTCAAGAAGATAAAGCACACGGTGGAACAGTGGTCTTTTAATGACGCTTTTAATGCAGAAGAAATGCATGATTTTGATACGCGTGTACAAAATTTTATTGCTAAAGCTGTAGGAAGAAAGGTAAAACCATCGTATGTGTGCGAGCTCAAAATCGACGGGCTTAAAGTTGTGCTCACGTATGAAAAAGGAGTGCTCCTAACCGCAGCGACGCGTGGTGACGGCATCATCGGCGAAGATGTAACTGCTAATGTAAAGATGATTGAGTCGGTACCACTTTCGCTTAACGAAAAAGTGTCGGGAGTTTTCGAAGGGGAAGTGTGGATGGCAAAGACGACACTCGAGCGTCTCAACAAAGAAGAAATAAAAGCAGGACGTGACCCCTATGCAAACCCACGCAATCTCGCGGCGGGGACTATCCGTCAGCTTGATCCGAAAATTGTGAAGGCGCGCACGCTCGATGTTTTTATTTATGATGTGACGGCCCTCGACAAAGAGCTTCCTGATAACCAAATTGATGAACTCAAGTATCTTCAGAAGCTCGGCTTCAAAGTTAACCCACATTTTACGGAGAGCAAGACGATGGATGACGTGATTGCGTTTTGGCAGAAATGGCAAAAGAAAGCGCCCAAAGAGGATTACTGGATTGACGGCGTCGTCGTAAAGGTAAACGAAAAAGAGTATCAGGATGCCCTTGGTTACACGGGTAAGGCGCCGCGTTTTGGTATTGCGCTCAAATTCCCTGCAGAGCAGGTGACGACCGTGCTTGAGGATATTGTGCTTCAGGTTGGGCGCACAGGAGTGGTGACCCCTGTGGCGCATTTGCGCCCTGTATCTGTCGCAGGGTCGGTCGTATCGCGTGCGACGCTTCACAATGAAGACGAGATTGAGCGCCTCGATGTGCGTATTGGCGACACTGTGATTCTCCAAAAGGCGGGAGACGTGATCCCCGATATCGTCGCTGTAGTAAAAGAGATGCGCACAGGGAAAGAGAAGAAATTTGTTTTTCCAAAGTTCGTGGAAGATATTGATGGTAGTGTGAGTCCAATCGAGCGCATCCCTGGACAAGCTGCGCACCGCGCGGTCAACAAAAATATGTTTGCCCAAAAGCGTCGCCGTTTTTATTATTTTGTTTCTAAAAAAGGTTTCAATATTGATGGTTGTGGGCCAAAGGTTATTGACGCGCTTCTCGACGCTGACCTCATTGCAAACTTTGATGATTTGTTTACCCTCACACTTGGAGATGTTTTGTCGCTTCCGCGCTTCGCAGAACTCTCCGCAAAAAATTTAATCGAAGCAATCAATAACGCACGCACGATTACGCTCGGAAAGTTTTTGACCGCACTTTCTATTGAACACGTCGGCGAGGAGACAGCGCACGACATCGCGGAAGCTTTTGGAAATATCGCAAAAATTCGCAAGGCGTCGTTTGATGATTTTAATAATATTTATGGAGTAGGGGAGGTGGTGGCGCAGTCACTCGCGAATTGGTTTGCTGATGAACACCATGAGACTCTCCTTGATCGTTTGCTCGCGGAAATAAAAATAGTAAACCCTGAAAAGAAAACGACAAAAGGAATTTTGGTAGGGAAGACATTTGTACTCACGGGGACACTTGAGACGCTTCATCGTGACGATGCAAAGGCAAAAATCCGCGCGCTCGGTGGTGAGGTTGCTGAGAGCGTGTCGTCAAAGACGAGCTATGTCGTTGCGGGCGAAAATCCTGGCTCAAAGCTTGATAAAGCACAGAGTCTTGGAGTCCAAATTCTCTCAGAAAAAGATTTTTTGAAGATGCTCAAATAAGTGCTAATATAGGAGGATGTCGATTGAACTAAAAGATGTAGAGCACCTTGCGGGACTTGCCCGTATTGCGGTTTCAGATAGTGAAAAGGAAGTCCTCCGTAAGGATTTGGAGGATATTTTGGAGTATGTATCGCAGGTAAAGGAGGTTGCTGCTGAGATGGGGGCCCCAAAGGAGGGGGAGCTTCGTAATGTGATGCGCGAGGATGAGGGTGCTCACGAAGGAGGAGTATTCACGGAGGATATTTTGAATCAGGCACCAGCTCGCGAGGGTAATCGTCTTTCCGTGAAGAAAATTTTGTAATTATTATGGATATTAAAAATCTCACAATCAAAGAGGCGCACGAAATGCTTATCAGTAAAAAGATGAGTGTCCTTGAGCTTGCGGAGGCTGTTTTAAAAATTGCAGAAGACACAAAAGATCTCAATGCGTACCTCGAAATTTTTGACGACGTACGTGCACAAGCAGAAGTTGCCCAGAAGATGATTGACGAAGGTCGTGCTACGATGATGACGGGTATTCCTGTTGCAATGAAGGACAACATCTTGATCAAGGGTCGTATCGTGAGCGCATCATCAAAAATGCTTGAGAATTATCGCGCGACATATGATGCGGGCGTGACCAAGAAACTTCGTGAAGCAGGCGCGATCTTTGTTGGACGCACCAACATGGATGAATTTGCGATGGGGGGTTCGACGGAGACCTCAGCATTTGGAGTAACGAAAAATCCTCACGACATCACACGTGTGCCTGGTGGCTCATCGGGCGGATCAGCTGCGGCCCTTGCGGCCAATGCCTGCCTCGGTGCTCTTGGTACGGACACAGGAGGTTCTATTCGCCAGCCAGCATCTTTCTGCGGAGTGGTGGGGCTCAAGCCTACTTACGGTAGTGTGTCGCGTTCTGGACTTATGGCGATGGCGAGCTCGCTTGATCAAGCAGGTCCTTTTGCGAAGACAGTTGAAGATACAGAAATTATTTTTGACTGTATCAAGGGCCATGATCCCATGGACAGCACCTCGTACCCCGATGAACTTGTAAATCAAAAAGAATTCAAGAAGCCAAAAGTGATTGGCGTACCGGTGGATTTTGTGCGCGCAAAAGGAGTGGACCCTCGTGTTTTGAAAAATTTTGAAGAGTCTCTCGAGGCTATGAAAAAAGCAGGGTACGAAGTAAAAGAAATTTCTTTGCCAACCCTCGCACACGGCCTTTCCGTGTATTATATTTTGATGCCCGCAGAGGTTTCATCAAACCTCGCACGTCTCGATGGTGTGCGCTATGGATACCACGCAGATGGTGCAAATCTCCTTGAGGACTATATGAAGTCGCGCGGGGAAGGGTTTGGTCGAGAAGTACGTCGCCGTATCCTCCTTGGTACCTACGTGCTTTCGTCAGGCTATTACGATGCGTACTATGGACGTGCGCGCGCTGTACAAGAAATGCTCAAGCGCGATCTCGCAGAGGCTTTCAAAGAAGTGGATATTATTGCTACACCGACAGCCCCAACGCCAGCTTTTAAAATCGGAGAAAAATCGAGTGACCCTCTCTCAATGTACCTCGCGGATATTTTTACCGTGCCGGTCAACATTGCGGGCGTCCCTGCAATCTCAATCCCTTGTGGTTTTGTAGAAGAAGATGGGTCAAAGCTCCCGCTCGGTATGCAATTTATCGCACCTCATTTCGCTGAGAGCTCGCTTTTTGCGGCAGGAAAGGATTTTGAGGAAACTCAGAAATAGAATATCATTTAGATATGGCACACGACGCACCAGCTCCAGCCCCCGACACACTCATTCGTGATGTAGTGATTGTTCTGAGTTTTATTCTCCTTGTGTATGTGAGTGATAATATCGTCCCCGTAAATGTCGACACCATTGCTTCAGGAGAAGCTCCTGCAACAATGCTCTCTTTTGTTTTGGGGAAAGTCCCTCTTGCGACAATCCAGAATTTCATTTTTTCAATACAGAACGGTCTCGCATTTTTAGGACTTCTTTTTATGGCAGGTGCTTTTTGGGCAACATTAAAGATTCGCGAGATTCATCATCACGAAGAAGAAAAATATAAGCCAATAAAACCAGAAGTGGATTCTCTTTCTGGAGCGAAGTCTATTCCATGGCAAGTCATTACGAATCATATGAATTCAGAGAATCCCGCAGAGTGGAAGCTTGCTATTCTTGAAGCAGATAATATCCTTGATGAAGTGCTTGAGGATATGGGATACAAGGGGGAGACTGTCGCGGAGAAGTTGAAAGGAATGAGCCGCACAAAGATTGCCTCATATGATGATATCTGGGAGGCACACAAGCTCCGCAATAAAATCGCTCACGGAGAAACACTTGATATGGATCTTACGCCAAAGCTCGCGCGTGATACGATCGCGAAATTTGAGAATGCGTTTAAGGAGTTGGGATATCTCTAGGGAGGGGATTGATTTAAAATGGCAAAAAGGTACCATTATTAGGGGTACCTTTCTCTATTTTCAAGGAGATTGAAAATGAAAAAAACTTTGATTGTCTTTTGTTTGGGGATTTTGGTTTTAATGTTGACCGCTTGTGTCATCAAGGTTCCTTTCTAGAAGTCTTTAGGAACTGCTGCCCCCGCAGCAGTTTTTGTTTTTAGGGTTGCAAAAAATGCTGAAAGTGGTATAGTTCAAAAGTTCCCAAAAAGCTGATTAAACATAGCGGGTATGACCCGGGGTGAACCAGCTGGTTCAGAAGCGTCATCTTATCGCTGTGTGGACACATCAGTTAATGTTTGTAAGAAAGTAAACATAGCGGGGTAGAGAAGCGGTATCTCATCAGGCTCATAACCTGAAGACGCCCGTTCGATTCGGGCCCCCGCAACACGGAGTACAAAACAGCAAAAATGCCGGCAACCTGTCGGCATTTTTGCAAAAAGGGGTAAAATTGGGTAGTATTGTTTTCTGGGGGATAATTAAATATATGTCGGCGTAGCTCAGTTGGTTAGAGCATATCACTCATAAAGATAAGGTCGGAGGTTCGATCCCTCCCGTCGACACCTAGTTTTGAAATTTGGAATATTCCAAATTTCTGCTAGAATGCACAAGTAGTATATTTGCGGTGGTAGCTCAGCTGGTTAGAGCGCCCGCCTGTCACGCGGGAGGTCGTGGGTTCAAGTCCCATTCGCCGCGCAAATAAACAAATCCCCCCAATGCCCCGCATTGGGGGGATTTGTTTATCCCTGCTGTGGCTTCGGGACTTGAAAGGCGCAGGCGGTATACAAGACGAGCGAAGCGAGTGCTTGTCGCCGAGCCGGGGTCGAGAGTACTTAGTCCGCGCAGGATGTAATCATCCGAGCAGACTTAGTAACTCGTGACCAAGTCCCATTCGCCTATTCTGGGTAGGGGAACGGGGCATTGACATATTTCTATAATATGCTAAAATGCCGTTCGAAGTTGTTCTTTATCGTTAATACAAAAGAGGAGTAGTTTATGCCGAGATGTACGCAATGTGGTGGTTCCGGTAAGGCCCTTTCCAAGGGTTCTATGAACAGGGCCGTTTGCCCTTGTTGTCATGGATCGGGGAAGGCGCAGGATCCGAATATTAATGCCGAGCTGGCGCAAGCTGTGGGCGGTAAATATCGCGGCTTCCAGGGCCCGAAGACTGCCTCTTGGGGGCAAGTGAACAAGACGGGAACGTTTCCCGTTTATCAGCAATAAAACAAGCAGTAGTGGCAAGGTCGGGAATTCCCCGGCCTTTTTTGTTTTTAATGCAATTGTGATACCCTTTATATAAGTTCTTTTATAGGGGGATGTGTGATGGACGGGATCGAAAAAGTTTTTGCCGAAGCTAATCGTCGTGCTGGGATCAGAATGAGGCGGTGGAAAGAACTTCTTGAGGGCGAGCTGGGAAAGGCCCTTGCAAGACGTGCCTCAAAAGAGAAATCAAATCCAGCGTTCGTGGAAGCAAACCGTTTAGCGGCGGCGCGAATGAAAAGATTTGATTTTGCTTTACGAAATAAATAAAGGATAGTTTAAGGCCTCGACAAAACGGGGCCTTTTGTTTATTGGCGACGTAGAGCGAGAGAAATGAAAAAGAGCACTTTCTCATTTCCGAGCCGAGGAGCTAATACAAGGGTATAATACCCCGCCCCTCTGGGGCGGTAAATGTGTTCGCTTCGCTTACACATTTGCCCCGGGGTAAATACCGCTTTTATTGAAAAAACCCCTTGAATAGTGTATTGTGTCCGAGTGTCCAGAAAGGAGAATAAGCCGATGTAGCCGAATCACCAGATTCGTGTCTCGGACATAAACTTCGGTAGGTTTGCAAGAATACCGCAATAGTCTATGTCTAGAAGTAATAAGCCGATGTAGCTCAGTTGGTAGAGTGCGTCCTTGGTAAGGACGAGGTCACCAGTTCAATCCTGGTCATCGGCTCAATTGGGTAAAGT
Source organism: Minisyncoccota bacterium (assembly GCA_023229865.1). Lineage (GTDB taxonomy): Bacteria > Patescibacteriota > Minisyncoccia > Phycocordibacterales > UBA1550 > UBA1550. The sequence continues at coordinate 5,702 of JALNYL010000009.1, read as the reverse complement.
ATTTTACCCGGGTAAGCCAGAGTAGCTCAGTTGGTAGAGCATCTCACTCGTAACGAGAAGGTCGCCGGTTCAATCCCGGCCTCTGGCTCAAGAAAAGAAAATGCTCACATCTAGTGAGCATTTTCTTTTCTTAGAGGCCGGGATTGAATAAAAAAAGGAGCTGGGGGTGTCCCAGCTCCTGCGTTACTCTTCTTTCTTTCTGATCATTCGGATGATATTTTTCAGAATGACGTAATGTTGGAGAAGTAGTGGCGCTTTTGCTACTGTTATTTCGTTGTACAGTTTGTTCTCGAGAAGGTCTTTGCCGTCTTTGACTGGCTCTTTGTGAACGCCGTCAAAGTTGTCGACAAGCGCCGCAAACACGTGATAGTAGTGCTTCTTATTGTCCGCAAGGAGACTGAAAAGAGTCATGACATCTTCGGGCTCAAGTTTCAGTCCTAGTTCTTCCCAAATTTCCCGGATGAATGCTGTCATCGCTGTTTCGCGATGTTTCATTCTGCCACCCGGGATTTTCGCCTTGGGGTTTTTGTGAGCGATGTTGAAAACGAGATGAAATTGGCCAGTGTGGCGGTTGATAACTATCCCAACCGCCGTACCCTTTTTAGGGTCGGGGAGGGTGTTGTTTTTGTCGTTTTCCAAGATACTCTCCTAAGTTTTTTTGTTGCAAAAGATACAGTGACTAAGATAAATAGTAGCAGGATTAACACAACTTGTCAATAGTCAATCGGGCCCATATTTTGGTATTATCTTGTCATAAATGTCTAAAGAAGAAATGCAGGCAAAAGTAGCAGAACTTGAGGCAGAGATGGCCTCGGTGGACTTTTGGTCTGACAAGGTGCGCGCGCAGGCGGTCATCAAGGAAATCGCCGAGCTCAAAGAAAAAATCGCTGGCGTGGGCAAGTATGATCGTGGTAATGCCGTGATGACTATTTTCTCAGGGGCGGGTGGCGATGATGCGGAGGACTTCTCGGGGATGCTCGTGCGTATGTACCTCAAGTTTTTTGAGAAGCAAAACTTCGAAGTGAAACTTTTGCACGAGAACAAAAACGATCACGGTGGATATCGCAATATCACGCTCGAAATTCACGGCAAAAACGCGTACGGCATGCTCAAGAACGAATCAGGTGTGCATCGCCTTGTGCGCATCTCGCCTTTTAACGCGAAGAGTCTTCGCCATACCTCGTTCTCAATGGTGGAGGTTATTCCTGATTTTAAAGATGAGGGGAGTGATGATATCGTTATTCCTGCAGATGATATTAGAATCGAATTTAGTCGCTCATCGGGCCCTGGGGGGCAAAACGTAAACAAGCGCGAGACAGCGGTGCGCGTGGTGCATATCCCGACCAACCTTGCGGTACATGTCGAGACAGAACGCTCGCAGGAGCAGAACCGCGAGAAGGCCATCCAGATTCTCAAGGGTAAACTTTTCAAAAAACAGGATGACGAGAGGAAGGCGGCAGAGAGTGGAATGTATATTTCCAAGACCACGGAGATTGAATGGGGGAATCAAATCCGTTCCTACGTGCTCCATCCTTACAAAATGGTGAAGGATCATCGCACGGATGTGGAGACTTCAAACGTTGACGCGGTGCTTGAGGATGGTGAGATTATGGAATTCATTGAAGCAGAGCGTGAATTGTAATATAATGTCTCAATGATTTACTTCGACAATGTTTCAAAATCTTACCCCGATGGGACCGTGGCCCTCAATGGTGTCACACTCTCGGTGAAGCAGGGGGAATTTGTTTCCATTGTTGGACACTCGGGCGCAGGCAAGACGACTTTGATGAAGCTTCTCTTGGGAGAAGACCATCCAACGACAGGAAGTGTTTCTTTTGACTCAGTAAACCTCAAGAAAATGAAGAAGAAGGATATGCCAGAGCTCCGCCGCCGCATTGGTGTTATCTTTCAGGATTTCCGCCTTCTTCCCAATAAGACCGCATACGAAAACGTCGCCTTCGCTATGGAGGTAGCAGGGAAGACTGATGAAGAAATCGCTTCGGATGTGCCTCACGTGCTTGAGCTCGTTGATCTCACAAAGAAAATGTGGAATTTCCCACGCCAGCTTTCTGGAGGAGAGCTCCAGCGTGTCGCTATCGCGCGCGCTATTGTGAATCATCCCGACCTCATCATTGCGGATGAACCAACGGGGAACCTCGACCCTATCAACACCTACGAAATCGTGCAGATTTTGAAGAAGATTAACGACATGGGGACGACCGTGATCCTCACAACGCACAACAAAGGGGTGGTGGAGGCGCTCGGGAAGCGCGTGATTACGATGGATCATGGACGTATTATTCGCGATGATTCGACGGGGAAGTACGCGTTGTAAGCCCGACAAAATCGGCGAACTACGTCGTTAAAATCAAAGTTTTTCTTCAACGTACAGACAAGTACGTCTCAGTCAAAACTTTGATTTTGCCTTGTATTTCATCCAATTTTGTCGGACCTATGGGAATTAAAGAAACCCGTGTTACAATACAAACAACATTATGATTTGGACAACGACTAAGCGAGTTATTAAATCAGGGTTCATCAATTTTTGGCGCAATGGTAGCGTCTCGCTCTCGGCAGTCTTTGTGATGATCGTCGCACTCTTTATGATTGCGTCTACGCTTCTCCTTACCGCATTTCTCGGCACCGCACTCAAGGACCTCCAGGACAAAATCGATATCAATATTTATGTAGATGCAAAAGCTTCTGAAGAATCTATCCTCAGTTTGAAGAAGCAAATCGAGTCTCTCCCTGATGTAAAAGAAGTTACTTATATTTCACGCACTCAGGCGCTTGAGGATTTCCGTACACGCCACGAAAACGATCACCGCATCATCCAGGCGCTTGATGAGATCGGCGACAATCCACTCCCTGCAGCTCTCACGGTAAAAGCAAAAGAGCCATCACAGTACGAGAGTATTGCAAATTTCCTTTCCAATAAATCAGAGCTTTCAGAAGGGAGCAATCTTTCAATCGTCAGCAAGGTCAATTACAACGACAACAAGGTCGCCATTGAGCGTCTTTCAAAAATCATTTCAGGAGTGAAGCGCCTCGGTAGTATTATTACGGCGATTATGATTGGTATTTCTGTTTTGATTACCTTCAATACGATTCGTCTCGCTATCTTCATCGCGCGTGATGAGATCAACGTGATGCGCCTCGTGGGAGGAAGCAACGAGTATATCCGTATGCCGTTTGTGGTAGAGGGTGTCCTCTATGGCCTCGTGGCTGCGTTCCTCACACTCATTCTCTTCTATCCGATCACGTATTGGCTCAAAAATGCAACGCAGGTATTTTATGGCGGCGTGGATCTACTCCATTATTTCGTCGCAAACTTTGTACAGATTTTTCTCATCATTGTGTTCTCGGGGATTGCGCTTGGTGCGGTGTCGAGTTATTTAGCGGTTCGTAAGTATTTGAAGTAACGTAAATTTAATAATAAAAGATCAACATAAACCAACAATATGACCAAAGGGAAAACACGCAAGTATATTTTTGTAGTGGGAGGTGTTATTTCTGGAGTCGGTAAGGGGGTGACGACATCCTCGATTGGTTTGCTCCTTCAGTCGCATGGTTATCGTGTGACGGCGATGAAGATTGATCCGTATGTAAACGTGGATGCGGGCACGATGAACCCGACGGAGCACGGAGAGGTGTTTGTGACCAAGGATGGTGATGAGACGGATCAGGACATGGGGAACTACGAGCGCTTCCTCGGCACCTCGCTTTCGCGCGACAACTATATGACGACAGGGCGTGTGTACCAGTCAGTTATTCAAAAAGAACGCGCGCTTGCGTACAAGGGTAAATGCGTGCAGGTGGTGCCCCATATCCCTTACGAAGTTATTGATCGTATCAACAGTGCGTGCAACAAGGCGAATGCGGAAATCGTCGTCATCGAAGTCGGTGGTACAGTAGGTGAGTACGAAAACATTCTCTTCCTTGAGACAGCGAGAATGCTCAAGATTAAAAATCCTGTCGATGTACTTTTTGCTATCGTGAGTTATTTACCAACACCGTCAAAGGTGGGGGAGATGAAGACCAAACCGACACAGCACGCCGTACGCGCGCTCAACAGTGCGGGGATTCAGCCAGACTTTATTATTGCCCGCAGTGATGTGGCCCTCGATGCAAAGCGCAAAGAGAAGCTCGCACTTTTCTGTAACGTGATTCCCGAGAGCGTTATCTCGGCGCCTGACGTGGATAGTATTTATGATATTCCAGGTAACTTCGAAAAGGATAAGCTTGGCGAAAAAATCTTGAAGCGCCTCAAACTCAAGACTCGTGGCAAAAATGCAAAGTGGAAGGAATGGGAAGCTTTCGCAAGGAAGGCTGACAGGGTGAAAGATGAAGTACGCATCGGTGTTGTGGGGAAGTATTTTGATACAGGAGACTTTGTCCTCTCGGATTCGTACCTCTCCATTATTGAGGCAATTAAATATTCTGCAATCGCACAAGGGAAAAAAGCGAAGCTTGTATGGCTCACCGCAAGCACCTTTGAGGGGAAGAAGGCGCCCCTTACAGAGCTTATTGGGTTCGATGGCATCCTTGTGCCGGGAGGATTCGGGTCGCGTGGTATCGAGGGGATACTTAATGTGATTCGTTTTGCACGCGAGCACAAGATTCCTTACTTTGGTATTTGTTATGGTATGCAGCTTGCTGTTATTGAGTACGCGCGCAACGTGCTCGGACTCAAGGATGCGACATCGCGTGAGATTGATCCGAAGTCGAAGCACCTCGTGATAGATATTATGGAAGGCCAAAAAGAAAATATTGAGAAGGGTAATCTCGGCGGCAGTATGCGTCTTGGTGCATACCCTGCAGTGCTCAAGAAGGGAACAATCGCACAGAAGGCGTACGGTGCTGATAAGGTGATCGAGCGTCACCGTCATCGCTTCGAAGTGAATCCTGAGTACATCAATATGATAGAAGCGGAAGGCCTTGTGTTCTCGGGTAAGTCCCCCAATGGAACCTTGATGGAGATAGCCGAGCTACCAACGAGTGTGCACCCATTTTTCTTGGGGACGCAGTTCCACCCAGAGTTTGAGGCGCGACCACTTGCTCCGCACCCTATTTTCTCAGCGTTTGTGAAGGCAGCGATTACCAGAGGAAAATCAAAATAACTCATTAAAAAAGCGCGCAATGGAGGGGCTCCTCCATTGCGCGCTTTTTTGTGGTAAATTGTAGGAACAATTATGGCTGATAAATATACCGCAGTATGGGTTTCGCATTCGTCGATGGGGGATTTCCTCAAGTGTCCTCGTTCGTACTACTTGCACAATATGTACAAGGATCCCAAGACGGGGCACAAGGTCTCGCTCGTGACACCGCACATGTCGCTCGGTATCGCCGTGCATCAAGTCCTCGAAGGTCTCGCGGAGTTCCCGTCGGAGGAACGAATGGATAGAGACTTGCTCGAACTCTTTGAAATGAGCTGGGAAAAAGTTTCTGGCAAGAAGGGTGGATTTTTGAGTGACGAAGAAGAGGCGGAGTTTAAAGCGCGTGGCAAGACGATGATCGAGAAGGTGATGAACGACCCACGCTTCTTGCCTAATAAATGCATCAAGCTTCCACAGGACAAGATGCCGTGCAATTTCTACTTGAGCGAGGAGCACAACATCATCTTGAATGGCCTCGTGGACTGGATCGAATATTTGCCCGAGACTGATTCGCTTCATATCGTCCACTTCAAGACAGCGGAGCAC
>JALNYL010000008.1 GCA_023229865.1 Minisyncoccota bacterium | reverse complement strand
CGCCTTGAGAGGAGCTTCGTATGAGAGCTTATTTTCTTTTGCAAAATACTCGTCGTACTTTGGCGCTGAGAGTTCAATGCCAACGAATTCGAGTTCAAACTTTTTCTCCGAGTAATCCTTGATTGGAGAAAATTCTTTAAATGCTTCTTTGAGTCCTTCGTTCAAGAGCCACTCGTATGACTTCAAATGTGTCTCTACGAGATTTGGCATCTCGATTTGCGGCTTCGTGTAGCGCGCAAATGTTTTTTGTGGTCGCATATGGTGATATATGTGCTTAATATCCAAATGCTTCAAATACCCGAGAGTTGAATTGGACTGGTCGGCTTAGTAACGAAAAGGGTACTTCTCGCTCACCAAACCTAATGTCGCAAGTAAACAGCAAAAATCAAAAAGGCTTGGAATATTCCACCTTTCTGTTAACTAGGGTAATTAAAGACACTTAAATACCTTCTTAATAAATTTTGGAGGTCGTTCGTAAAATAATCGCGTCGCGAGAAATGCAAAATTCGTAGTGACAACCGAGAATTGAGCGAAGTCATGCAATCGCATGACGACAAACAATTCGAAGGTTGGAATAGAATTTTGCCTTTCGCAGTAGTGAGTATTTTAGGAAGGGCCTCAGACTCTGTTGTTTACGGCGCCAAAAACGCAATCAGATTACCGTTGAAAAGAGTATACCATTGGGGGTAGTTGATAGTCAATAGCCATTGGCAAATAGTAGAAAGGCGGGTTTTGCCTTCGGCAAAACCCGCCCAAATGGCCGTATTTAGAATCCCCATAGGGCCCACACCTTTAAAACTTTGATGAAATTCCTAGCTATGTTCCAATTGGTTTGACCTTAATGTTTGTTATCCTTAAAATTTCAGCCTCAATGTCAGCTCTGTTATTTTCGAGTTGAAATTTCTTTATTCTGTTGTTCCAAATATTATACAATTTTATTGTATTCTGGAAATAACTAAATTGTTCAGCCTTTCTTGTTCGAACAATACAATACTCAACCCAGTTATTTTCCACTGAGTGGCAAAAAGATACACCAACTGATCCAAAGGCAATTTCCTCATCAGCAACGCCACTTATAAAAGGCGTGGAAAAGGTTTCGAGTAAATTTCTTTCAGCTAATGTCAGGTGGAGCATTTCTACGTTCTTTCTGTCTTGCTCTAAATTTATACTTAGAATTTCCTTTACTTTTGCTGGATCATACATTTCCCTAAATTCCTCAATAGTAAACTCTTTCATCCCCTTACTAGTATCAAATTCTGACTTTTTGTAATTAATATTACTTTTATAACGATAAGTGGACGTTGAAGCATCAACAAAATCCTTAAGGTAAAATTTAACCAAATCTGAAGCATATTTAACTGAGTCACGCTTTGCAGATATCTGAATACTATCTTTAGCAACTTTAATACTCGAGAGCGCAGTGAGTGCAACAATAAAAGTACCAATGTTCACAAATAAACTAAGTTGTTCAACAGAAAATGAGATGCTCATATACGAATAATTAAAGCATTATTTCTCTTGTTTTAAAAGTGAATTTTAAAATTGCTTTGGAATATAAAACCTACCCCAATTTACTCTTCCTCCACTCTTCAATATCCTTATGGTTACCACCGAGAAGAACCTTGGGCACCTTATACTTCTTGCCTTTCCACTCGAGGACTTCGGGGCGGGTGTACATTTCAGGCGATGCGGTGCGCTCTTCTTCGAGGGATTCAAACTTACCGAGGACGCCGGGAATCTGGCGTGCACAGGCGTCTACGAGGAGCATTGCAGGCACTTCCCCGCCAGTGAGCACAAAAGGCCCCACAGAAACCTCCTCTGCTTTAAAAATCTTCTTCACACGCGCATCGATACCTTCATAGCGACCAGCAATGAGGACGATGTCGGTGTACTTGGTCACGAGCTGCTTGGCATAGGTATTCGTAAACTGCTTCCCGCCTGGTGCGAAGAGAATTACTTTTGTTTTCGTGTTCTTCTTGCGCGCAATACTCTTTGCGATCTTATCAAGAGTGCGGAGGAGCGGCTCTGCAGTCATCACCATCCCAGGACCTCCTGCGTATGGGCGGTCATCTACCTTACCCCATTTGTTCTTGGCATTCTCGCGTGGGTCATGATACGTGACGGCGATATGCTTGCTCTCCTGCGCACGACCAAGTATCGACGCCTCCATGTAAGGGCGCACGGCGTCTGGGAAAATGGTTACTACGTAAAAACGAATCATCGGGGTAGAATGTTGAATTTAGAATATTGAATACAGAATGGGTGCAAAGCATTACATTCGTTCAATACTTAATACTATACACCAAAAACAAAAGAGCGCCATTCTGGCGCTCTTTTGTTGAATGTGAATTTTTGCATTATTCAATATTCCATATTCAACATTCAATATTCTATTCTTTAGATTTTAAGTCCTTCAATAACTTCATCCACAGTCTTTGAAGCGCTTGGACTCTTGCCTCCTGCTGGCTCTGCGATCTTGAGATTTACGCGAGCGTTGTTCTTCATTCCCACCACGCGGAGAAGTGTACGAATAGCTTTTGCGGTGTTGCCATCGCGACCGATGATCTTACCCATATCTCCTGGATTTACATCGAGGGTGATGAGTACTCCCATCTCGTCTACTACACGCACTACTTTTACATCCGCTGGATGATCTACGAGTGCTTTTACTACATATTCAAGAAATGTTACATCTGGTTCCTGTGTTGTCATGTTGGTCGTTATGTCTTATCTGTAATTATCTTTTAACATTCAAACTGTAATACTACTCAAAATAGCCTACTACAAAAAGGCATGACTGACAAGAAACAACCAAAATTCCCAAATAGATTTTTTATAATTCGTGATATTATGTAATACGTGTTTAAACAAAATAAAATAAAAATTTCGGCAATATTTATCTTTCTTTTTTCCCTCAGCATCCTGTTGTACTGGGTGTTTTTTTTGGGGGGGGGCTCAAAACAATCACGAGAAACAAGTGTTGATGTTCTTCCTAAATTAAATACATCGAATTGGTTGATTTACAAAAATGACAAATCAGGTTACCAATTTAAATATCCACAGGAATTAAGTGTTTTAGGCGGAGAGGACCCACGACTTGGGTTCGTTGACCCCATAAAAGACGCTTCGTTCATAGTTCTCCCATTAAAATATCCGAATATTAAGAGCATTAACCCAAGTGACCCAAAAACATTTCTAAATTACACAATAGGCATCATCCCTGTTGGTAAGCCAGAACAATACGGGGCAACTATCGACGAGATTTTACAACACTTTGTAGAATCAACAAATCAAGTGACTAAAATCGTTACTGCTGACGGTTCAACAATTGCAATATATGATGACGGGGCAAAGGTTTACTTTATTGGCAAAAATATTGTTTACAGTCTATACATCGAAGGATTCAATCCGAAAGACAAGTATGCCCAAGACTGGCTAAAATCATTAAACAACCCCCAATTAATAACGGGGGCAAATAACTACCCTGAGTATTCTCGTATTCTTGAAGGAATCTATTCAACTTTTAGGCTTATATAAATCCTAGTTATTAATTAGAAATAAAAATCTCCCTTCTACAAAAGTGGGCAGTTGGCAATTTTCCTCTCCGTGCTGTGCCAAAATAAATTGTTTTAATAACTCACCTCCACACTCCTCGTGTATCGATAGTTTCCGTCAGAATCCTTGCTGGTATTATCAAAGACAGACAATGTAATTATCCTCTTCTCTGTATTTATTGTGTAGTCATACAAAGGAGTAGAATTATACGAATGATTGTTTATGTTTTTTACAAAAGTCTCGTCATTTTTTAAATAATTATTTAATTTAATTAATGTGAAATTATTATTACCGAGCTCATACAAACATATGTTTTGTTCAGAGTAATCCGTGGTTCGATGAAGTGGATACACGGAAGACAAGACATTTCCTTCCCTTAAATACCCCTCTGATTTGTTTATGTAACAACTTTTGCTCAAATTCTCTCCGGTCCTGCTATTATAAAGATCAAAATAAATATAGTCGGCACCACTTTGTTGTGCTAAAAATTGGTTTTGGTTGTAATACGCAACGCCAAACTGAAGATATTTACTATCCTCAGGCGCGTTTCCTGGAACAGGTTTTGCTAAAATATTTTTAATAAAATATTTAATATTTTTATCATCTGTCTTGTAATAATTCGTAACATCCCCCTCAAGAAATACCCCAATATTTTTAGAGCTTGAATCAAAAACAAATTGCTGATTTTTAAAATTCAAAAATACAGCAAGAGGAATTGCCAAAGCTAGAATTATTAAAATCAGTATTTTGTTTTTCATGTGCTAATTTACATCATTAAAGCTCGTATACTTTACTAAAAATACAAAGTTTCCTTTCGCAACTCCTTGAACATAATATCCATTGCACCAGGTACTGCATGAGGATTGTGCACGAGCTTTGACTCGTCAAATACCGAGATTGTTATAGAGTCTTTGCTGTGGGTTTCGTGAACAACAATACTAAAATCACCTTCCCCTGAGTGATAAGTCTCCCCTTTGGGAAGATTTGAGTTAGGCACAAGAACGAACCCCTCCTGTCCCAATGTGTAGGTGTAGATATCTTTGTACCCAACATAGAGTGCCACCTCTCTTCCGTTCTCAAAAGCTAGGTACCGCGGAGTATATGATGCAGCGTCTGGAATATACACAACCTTACCTGTCTGTGAATCAATAATTTCGTCATACGACCCCCGTACTGTCAGTTGAGAGATGAGTATATGTCTCCCTCCTATTGCTTTGATCCTAAGTTGGGAATAATATTCAGCACTACCAGCATCTGGTGCGACAAGAAGCGCAATAACATCATCCTGGATCTTTTGCAAAACAGGTGTTAACACTTCCTCACTCTTTACAAATTGCGGCTTGTCGACAAGGGCGACATCACTCGAAAGTTGTGCAATAAGATTTTGCACTTGCTTTGAAGGCTGAGTGTTTGTTTGTTTTTGCGTCGCAACAAAATACAAAACTGCCACCAGTACAAGAACTCCAACCGCTATAATTATTAATTTTCTCATGCAATATTGCCTAGGATAATTCTTGAGTAAATTGCACTGAATACGAGGCGGTGTGAGTTACTCGAGGATTGCCTTAATGCGACGAACGCCTGAGCTCGACGCCTCTTCTTTTACGATTTTGAAGCGACCCATAGCCCCAGTACTCTCCACGTGTGGCCCACCACAGAGCTCCTGTGAGTAAATCTCACCACCATCCTTCACAGTATACACGGTCACCTCTTCTGGATACTTCTCCCAGAAACTTCCCTCGACACCCATTGCTTTCGCCTCTTCTTTCTTCATTTGAGCTTTATCAACGACGCAACCTTTTGCGATAGCATCATTCACATACGCTTCTACCTTATCGAGCACATCACGCTCAACTTTCTGAGGATAGGTGAAGTCGAAACGAAGACGCTCTTCCGTGATGTTTGAGCCAGCCTGGTGTACGCCATCTCCCAAGTATTTACGGAGACCTGCGAGCATGAGGTGTGTCGCGGTGTGAAGCGCGGTCGTCTTGTCACTACTGTCTGCGAGACCACCCTTAAACTTCTGCTCAGCACCTGCGCGCGAAAGCTCTTGATGCTTCTTCATCTCTGCATCAAATGACGCACGATCCACCGTAACCCCCTGCTCTGCCGCGAGTTCTTCTGTCATCTCGATAGGAAAACCGTATGTTGAGAAAAGCGTAAACGCATCAACGCCAGAAACCGAACCACGAGCAAGAAGTGTCGTGAGCTCCTTTGTCCCACGCTCAAGCGTCTTTCTAAACTTCTCTTCCTCTTCCCAGATTTCTTTCACGATAGTACCCTCTGCTTCGGCTACATTGTCGTAAATACCCTTATACTTCTCGGCGATTACCGGCACAAGCTCTGAGAGCATCCCCTTTCCAATACCAAGCACGTCTGCATAGCGGACAGCGCGACGAATGAGACGACGGAGGATGTAACCCTGATCAGTGTTTGATGGGCGCACACCGTCAGCGATCATCATCACTGAGGTACGGATGTGATCTGCGACGATACGCTGCGCGCGGAGGTCTTTGATCTCTATCGCTGCAAGCTGTGCAATCTTCTCCATAATAGGCGCAAAAAGGTCAGTATCAAAAACATTGTCCTTACCCTGGATCGCCATCACGATACGCTCGAGACCCGAACCCGTGTCCACGTTTTTCATGGCGAGCTTGCCGATGACTTTGCCATCTTTCTTCTCGTACTCCATAAACACGTCGTTCCAAATCTCCACGACTTCCTGACGATCATCTGCCGCCATGTATTCCTCCTTGGTCATGTCACCAAGTCCGCGCTCGGTCACATCATAAAACATTTCTGTATCAGGACCACAAGGACCGTTGTCCCCTGGGCTCCACCAGTTCGACTTTGCCGACATAAAGTAGATGCGATTTTCTGGCATATACTTCTTCCAAATCTCGAGCGCTTCTTCGTCACGCGGTGCGTCATCGTTGCCCTCAAAGACCGTCATATAGAGACGTGCAGGGTCGAGGCCGAGACCTTCCTCCTTTGACGTGAGGAATTCAAAACTCCACTTGATAGCATCTTCTTTGAAATAGTCACCGAGTGACCAGTTGCCAAGCATTTCGAAAAATGTGTCATGTGTCTTGTCGCCGACTTCTTCGATGTCTTGTGTGCGCACACACTTCTGACTGTTGGCGAGACGCTTGCCGCTTGGGTGTGGTGTGCCCATGAGGTACGGCACGAGGGGCTGCATACCTGCGGTATTAAAAAGCACCGACGGGTCGTTCTCAGGAACCAAAGGTGATGAAGGAATAATAGCGTGGCCGCGCTTCTCAAAAAACTTCAAAAATCGCGCTCTAATTTCTCGTGAATCCATAGTTTATCTATCTTATACCAAAAACGCCTTTTCGCCAATTTGTCGTATTACTTCACAAAAAAGAAAATAAGGATGTAGAAAACGAGGAAAAGTACCGGCACGAGTCCGTCTACGAGCGCGCGACGAGGGCGACCATAAATAGTCTTGAGAAGTGTCCACTCTGTTTTGTAGAGCGACAACGGGAGGTGCTCTTCGATGCAATGAAGGATTGAGAATTTTGCAGCGAGGACGTTGTTGTAGGTGCGCAAGTTGACCCACCATACGATAGCGATAAACATACCGATAATAAGGATTAAGTCGTGTGCAGTCTCGGGGAGGACGAGTTTCTCGCGCGAAAGTGAGAGCCCAACAGCAGCGAGGAGCACCGTGTTTATCGCAAGGTAATAACTATTTATCGTGTGCTTCCACTTACTGGTATAATCAACGCCTTGAATAGCAGCCTTGTATTGCTCGAGAAAATGCTCGTGATACATCTTGCCATACGCCTTTTTGGTTGTATTGAAAAGCGTCGATTCACAAATATTTTTTCGTGCTTCGGAATTTGAACCGTTTTTAAATTTAATCATTGTCGTTTTCAAATGAGCGAGCAAATGCTTTTACTTTATTCTCGATGTACCAAAGCGCAGTAAACGCAAAGAGTGCGAAGAGTGTAGTCACAATAGCGAGACAGTAGAAACCGTAACCGATAGCTGCGCCGACGCCTGCCGCAACCCAGATCCCCGCCGCGGTCGTGATACCACTAATCTTGGTATCTTTGAAAAAGATAAGCCCAGCACCAATGAAGCCGATACCCTGAATGATCGCTGCGGTGATGCGTGCAGATGAATCGGTAAACACCAACGTCTGAGCACTATATCCACCCGACGCAAGAACGCCAATAATCACAAAGAGTGCTGCGCCCATGGTCACGAGGCCATACGTGCGCATACCTGCCGTCTTGCCTGCGATTGCACGCTCGACACCGAGCGACATCCCAAGGAGAAGCGCAGTAAATAACTTAAGAATTATTTCATAACTCGGCCCGCTAAAAAATGATGTAATATCCATCCCGATATTGTATCAAACTTAAACAACAAACAAAATAGGGCTTAATTGTTTGGAGGCAGGACAAGGAAAAAATCAAAGAAACGACCGAAATGCGCTTCGCGCATTTCGGTCGTTTCTTTGATTCTATATTCAATATTCCAAATTCTACCCCTAGAACTCTTGGCAAACCTTCTTAGCCTCCGCCACCACCTTCTCAACCCTCTCATCAGGAAGCCCTATCGCCTTCAATAATTCATTACCAATAGTAATATCGCGACACATCACAACTCCCTGCTCGAGAAGATTCTTCTTGTCTGCTTGACTAAGGGTCGTGAGGAACGTGAGCGGGTGTACGCCCGTCTCAAGAATGAGGTCTTGGAGATTCCCCTCTTCGGGGTAATCCCATCCGATCACGGTGAGGCCTGCGCAATTTGCATACTGGATAGCATCGAGAGAAAGCTTGGTGTTGGTAATGAGCCACCCCTCATGAATCTTCCTCGTCTCGTCCGTATGAGTTTTGTGTGCCTCGTCGTGAGCCTTCTTCAAATCAAGGAAGCGTGCGTGCACATAGAGCGCCACTTTCACATCGGTCTTTATCCCCTGCTGATTATGAAATTTACACTCAGCAAAAATATGTCGATCACCCTTTTCGAGTAAAATATCTACCTCGTGCGAAACACAAAAGCCCGGAAGAATGACGCCTGTCTCCGCTTTAAACCCCTTCATTTTCATCACCTCGGCGACATATTTTTCAAAAGGAAAACCACTTGGCCCGAGCTCCATCACTGCTTTGCGAAGTGAGTAGCGCACCGCCGCAGGATATCTTTTTTTCTTAAGTATTGAATAAACGTGCTTATAGATTTGCGCAGTCTTCATCCCATTATGAAGCTCAGGGAGGATGTGATCGATAATGCGGTCGATGGTTTCTTCATCAACCTTTGAGCGCGTGAGTGAACGGCGAAGCTTCTCGAGTGAAAATTTTTCCATCTGCCCCGAAGTCTTGAGCACCCAAATATCTTTCTGAAGTCCGTTGGTCATTATTTATACATTGTCTCATACGTCAGAAAAATTTGGAAGTTTAAATATAAAAAAGGAGCGTGTTTCCACGCCCCTATTTCTCCGGAGGGAAGATTTGATGTCCCCAACGAAGATACGGATGAGTCACCGCAACCGCAGTTTTCGAAAGAAAAATCTTTGGTGTTTCCCCATCTTTTGCGGGCTGAACAAGAGCGGGTTCCCATGGTCCGTTTGCCCATTTCATCCAATACCACCCGCCTTCATCATCTGGAACCTTTCTTGAACCAATCTCAACGAGAGCCATTACGTTCCCCTTTATCAGATTTAGGTTAATCTCTTATAATAACTACCACGACCGCATGAATGCGTCAAATTCAATATTCTATTCAATGATTCCCCCCCCAAACACTCCTTCCCGTCATAGAGCACCACTGATTGTCCACGATCAAAAAAGAAAGCCGGCACATTTAGCGCCGGCATGTCATGTCTCCATGATTGAACCCTCCTTTTATGTCAGACTAAACGAGACCGTGCTTAGCCGCGACCTTCTTCAAATGCGTAAGCATCATCTCGTAGGCTTCATCGTACTCCTTACGTTTGACCATGGCCTCAAAAGCTACAGTAGTCCCGATATCAAGCAACGACATTTCCACCCCCTCCTGAGAAAACAATGTGGTTAATCGTTTAATCTCCATAATCTGCCCAGCATAGGGTTGCAGATGATGTCGGACGTTCTCTGCCCTCACTACTTGAACTTCGGTTACCAGGCCCGCTTTTACAAGCGCTGCACTCATTGCTGTTTGTTGCATTTGTTCCCTCCTTTATCAAGAACCTTTTTCAAAGGAAAAGTGACATTCCTGACCCTAGAACTATAGCATATTGATAACATAAAGTCAAGATAGCGCGGTAGTTCAGCTCAGTAGCATAATTACCCAATAATCCCACCACCGAGACATTCTTTGCCGTCGTAAAGAACCACGGATTGTCCTACGTCGAATACGGCTGGTTTCTCGAGACGAAGCGAAAAAACGTTGTCACCGAAGGAAACAATTTTGCATTTATACTGCTCGCCGTGATAGCGCACTTGCACGGTGTAATTCTTTTTTATCTCTGGCAATACGCCACGACAAAAACTTGCCTGCGTAACGCTGATATCACGTGACGCGCATCCCAAGTCCTTTTTGCCCTGGTGCGCGACAGTGATTGTGTTTGCTTCAAAATCTTTTGCGACAATGTAGTAAGGGGTGTCTTCGGCACTCTTTTTTGTAATCAAAAATCCGTGACGCTCACCGAGTGTATAGAAATACGCGCCACGGTGTGTGCCGATTACTTCACCCTGCTCATTCAAAACACTTCCCTCTTTCTCTTCGATAAAGTGCGCGAGGAAATCCTTCATATCGAGCTTGCCCACAAAGCAGAGCCCCTGACTGTCTTTCTTCTCAGCGACGGGAAGGTTAAACTTCTTTGCAAGTGCGCGCACGGCGGATTTTTTGTAACCACCGATGGGGAAAAATGTTTTTGAGAGTTGTGACTGTCCGAGTGTCCATAAGAAGTATGATTGGTCCTTCGCATCATCAACGCCTTTGAGCATCATTGTGGCCCCAGTCTTTTTATCAAGCACTGACTGCGCATAGTGCCCCGTCGCCACAAAGTCTGCACCCTCGGCCATCGCACGACGGAAGAACGCACCAAACTTCACTTCGCGATTACACATCACGTCGGGGTTGGGAGTGCGACCTGCTTTGTATTCGCGAAACATATAATCCGCAACACCTTCTTTGTATTCTTTTTCAAAATCCCAAGTAAGGAGCGGAATGCCGAGAGTCGCAGCGACACGCATCGCATCGAGTCTCTCCTCGCGCCACGTGCATGGCAAAAAGTCCGGCTGCCACACCTTCATAAAAACTCCTGTCACGTCATATCCTGCCTTCTTGAGGAGCGCAGCGGAAACCGAGCTATCTACTCCGCCCGACATACCGACGTATACTTTGCCTTTAGTTTTTTTGTTCATAGTTTTTTAAAGAGACAAATAATTATCTCCTCAAAAAACTATCCGAGCAATTTGCTTCTGCTCGGATAAAACAACATAAGTTAAGCGCTGAATGATTTGAACGCGCTTCTCAAAAATCTCTCAACGAGAATTTCGAACGGGACCTTCCTCTTATTCGCAAGTGCAAGTTCAAAATGGGAAGCGGAAAGCGAATACGACCCCCCTTCAAAACGGACAGAGTATGCTTTTGACCCCTCAACTACGGATACCGAATCATGCACCTTAATTGCATATCCTTGCAGCAACTTCCCTGTGCAAGAATTTGGAACATAGTCCTTACCCCCGAGACCATCTTTGCTTAACGCAAATTTAGTCAGCCATACCAGGTCACCACTTTTAAACTTCCGCATCGATGCCTCCTCAGCTAGATTATTTGAAAAAGACCACCTTTTACGAGCATGACATATCGTAACAATCCTGTCAAAACTACCTAAGATACTTCGCCTTATTCGCCTTGTGCTCTTCAAACGTCTTTGCGTAGTGCATCACACCATCATTGTCGGAGAGGTAGTAGAGATATGGCGATGAAGTCGGATGAATCGCGGCATTAAGAGCAGAAACGCCCGGGTTGCCAATAGGTCCCACAGGGAGGCCTTTGTTCTGATATGTATTGTACGCAGACTTCATCTGCAAATCCCCCAGCGTGAGCTCGCTCGATTTTTTGCCAAGGAGATACATAAATGTCGCATCTACCTGAAGGGGCATCCCTTTTTCGATACGCTTCCAAAGAATCCCCGATACAAGTGCTTTGTCCTCTTCGGTCAAAGCCTCCTTTTCGATAATCGACGCCATAATAACCACATCGCGAAGTGGGCGACCCGACGCAATGATGTCATCCAAAAGCGGGGTTATCCTTTTATTAAAATTCGCAAGCATTGTCTTCCCTACTGTATCGATCGTTGTGTCTTCAGAAAAGAAATACGTGTCAGGGAAAAGAAATCCTTCGTCAGAGCTAAACTCCTCAAAAAAAGCATTGCGATTAAACTCAGGAAAAGCTTTTGCGAGGACGATAGCCATCTCTTGGTTGGACATTCCCTCGGGGACCGTCACGCGCACAGGTGGCTTGCCTGAGATCCCCTGTGCAATACGAAGAGCAATACCACACGCAGAAAGCGGTTCTTTAAAAAGATATGAGCTCGCAACAACAGGCTTCTCTCCGCCTACAATTTTTGCGCAAGTCTCAAATGCAACACGTGAACGAATAAGATTTGCATCATAGAGCATACTCGAAACTTCCGTGAGATACGCCCCCTTCTTGATATCCACCGTCACGTCACTTGGGGCCCCAAACGGTGCCATCAGACAAAAAGAAATGATTGCAGAAGAAAGCACCAACAAAAGTAATGCAAAGAGCATCATTTTTGATTTATGTTCCACGATACCAAGAGAAGACAAAAACCCCGAAGGACGGCTTGTTTCTTTTTGTTCTTGTTGTTGCTCCATAATGAGAGATGATTACTAGATAGGCAAATTGACTGGTGCTTCTGACTTGCGTGACGTGATGCGACCAAATGTCGGTGTCTGCGCAACTCCTCCAGGGAAATGGTAGATAGTTGCGAGCTCTTCTGAGGTGAGTACGCAAGGCTTGAGCTTGCGTGGGGCATGGAACCATGAGCGATATTTGTACGCTTCAAAAAATTCTTTACGAATTTTGTTCATACGCATATCTTTGTAATCCTGCCATGGGAAATCAAAACCAATAGCACTCCCTACCATAGCAAAACTATTGAGATTGTTGCTGGTGAATGGGCGAAGGAGCGCACCAAGTGCCTTGATGTTGCTTGCCTGGAACTTGTCCTTCTCTGCGAGATAGAGCGCACGAATACCACAGTCATAGCCATACTTGCCGAGACTGCGTTCGATAGCAGAGATAACTTCTTGTTCTCCCTTGGTGAGTTTCATCACTTGGAACTTTGCATCAGGGTCATCCTTTTTGTCACGGCCGGCGAGCTTGTTGATCAAGTCCTTTCCTTCATCTTTCCAGTCACCCTTTGTGCCA
This sequence comes from Minisyncoccota bacterium, assembly GCA_023229865.1. GTDB lineage: Bacteria > Patescibacteriota > Minisyncoccia > Phycocordibacterales > UBA1550 > UBA1550. The sequence continues at coordinate 28,555 of JALNYL010000008.1, read as the reverse complement.
TCTGATTTCTTATAATGCTTGCCTGCGGCCTGTACGATGATCTGAAGCCAGAACTGTTCACCCTTGCCCATTGTTCCCATGTATTCAATCACTGCCGTGAGAGGGTCAATCTTGAACTCCTCTTTGGGATCTTTGTCGAGACCGTAATCAACATACGTCTTGATAGGATATGGATCTGGCTTGCTCAAGCCATACTCTGCGCCAAGCATAGACCAATTGCCCGTATATGGACTGTAATCAACAAAGAGCGCGTAGTCAGGGACTTCGTAAATTTCTACATCAGGATACTGTCCGTAGAGCTGTGCTTCGATCAAGTTTCTATACACCGCAGTCGTGCGAATAAAAAACTTGATGTGCCCTTCGAGAGAAACAATCTCAAGAGAAAACTGATCCTTCACCTTTCCCTTCCACCACTGATCGTACCAAGTACCCACCCCAGCTTGATAGAGCGCAGTGAGCACAATCTCCATCGCAAGCGGCGATTTGAAAGTTTCCTTAGGGAGCTTTACCTCGAGCATAACCCACTTCATATTCGCCATAAAGCGATGCTGTACGTAGTGCTTCCATTGATGTAGGAATACGTATCCGAGCACAAACGGCGCCCAATAAGGGAACCACGCAAAAAAGACCGTGAGGACTGCGACGACCTGATTATAGAGCCCACCGAGATCAAGTATTTTCCAAGCGGTATCGAGTAAATTCATACTTCCCTATTGTAGCACGGGTGGTTTTGTTTGAAAAACAAAACCACCCGGACAATTAACATTTGACCAGTAACGAAAAGAGCGGTTTCGCTTTGCGAAACCGCTCTTTATCGATTGTTCACCTGCTACGCCAATGCGTACTTTCCGTCCTTGGTCTTCTTGAACATCTTGGTGTCCTGGAGATTTACGAAGACGGTGTTTTCTTTTACATGACGCTCCTTGAGGACGCGATCGATAATGTCTTTTTTTGCGAGAGGTCCTTCATTTTTGAGAACCTTTGCAATAACATCCTTCACGACACCTTTTTCATAACCCCATGTTGAGAGCGCGTAGAGTCCGCGACCAACGAGTACGAAACGATTATCTTTGATGAGCTCATTGTGACATGTAGCTACGTGCGCCTTCTTTCCGAAAATGTTTGTGATTGACTTTGCAACTTCCGTAAAGTGCATTGGTGATCCGTGCTTACGGATGATGAGGTATGCATAGTCGCGCATACCGCGGGCGTTCACATTGTGTGACTGAGCAACTCCCCACTCGCCGAGCGGATTCTTTGCAATAGTCTTTGAGAGTGCAAGCCAACGCTTGGTAATCTCTTCGTTCTTGTATTCCTCTGAAACGTCCTTGAGGTGATTGAGGAACGCTGCGATGATTTCGCTTTCAGGAATCAAATCTTCGTGTGAAAGAGTCTTATAGAGCTCACGAATAGCATCGTGAACCTTCATTGAAACTTTGTCATCCACAATCCAACGATGGCGGAAGTGATCATCTTCTTTTTCACGAGTAAACTGCTCACCGAGCACGAGGAGGAAATAGAGGTGGTTCTGTGTGCTTACATCCTTTGTGATGTGCATCAAGAAATCTTCTTCGCATACGATACCGCCCATTGAGATAACGAGCTTGTGGAGTTCATCAAACACCGCTGCTTCCTTTTTGAAAGCATCAGACTTTTTGATTGCGCTCAAAGCGAAGTTCTCAATCTGACGAACACGCTCACGAGTGATGCCGTATGTCTTGCCGATACCCTCGAGGGTCATGCGCTCAACATTATCACCAAGGCCGTAGCGTTTGGTCATCACATCAAGTGCGCGCGGAGAGAGGGTCGCGAGAAGGCGCTTTACGGCTTGTTTTGGTTTAAATGTAATCGCTGGCATAAATAAATAACTATTAAAATATCGTATTAATTAATTGTTTTTTCCACCTAAAGTACATACTTTCTATCATTAAATACCCAGGAAGTCAAGTAATTACTGGATTTTAGGACGGATTCTGTTTAACCCTTATTTTGCAAGGGTTTACTCCCCCACCACAATACTTACCAACTTGCCTTTTACCACGATAATCTTCTTAATTTCCTCCCCTTCGGTCCATTTCACGATAGTGGGGCGGGCAAGGACAATGGACTTTATCGCCTCCTCGTCAGCATCCGCGGCAACCACTATTTCGTCACGCACCTTGCCGTTTACCTGGATCGCAATCGTGATCTCACTCTCGACACACTTTGAAGCATCATAGGCTGGCCATGAGGCGAGGTGAATCGAAGTGGTGTTGCCGAGCTCGTGCCAAAGTTCTTCTGTGATGTGCGGTGCAAATGGCGCGAGGAGCACAAGGAGTGTCTCGTAGGTGTGCTTCGAAAGTGATTCTGCTTTTTCTAAATCGTTCACGAGTATCATGAGCGCAGAGATGGCCGTATTGAAACCAAATGTTTCAATATCGTCCCCTACTTTTTTGATTGCTTTGTGAAGAGCAGCATCGGTCGTCTTTTCATTTGCGCTTTCAGAAACTTTTTCTGCGAGCTTCCACACACGCTCAAGGAAACGACGCGGACCGACGATGCTTTGCGTACTCCATGCGACTGATTGATTAAAGGGGCCCATAAACATTTCGTAAAGACGAAGCGTGTCTGCGCCGTGCTCACCCACTACGTCATCAGGATTCACGACATTGCCCCATCGCTTGCTCATCTTGCGACCATCCTCTGCCATAATGAGTCCGACATTTTGGAGACGCGCAAAAGGCTCCTCGTAGTTCACTACCCCGATGTCATACAAAAACTTGTGATAGAAGCGCGCGTAGATGAGGTGACGTGTCGCGTGCTCTGCGCCACCAACATACATATCGACAGGTGACCAATATTTTTCTTTTGTCTTGTCGACGAGGGCGTCACTGTTTTTGGGATCGATGAAGCGGAGATAGTACCACGAAGAACCTGCCCACTGAGGCATCGTGTTGGTCTCGCGTTTGCCAGCGCCACCACACTTTGGACAAGGCACATTCACCCACTCGGCAATGTTTGCAAGTGGTGACTCTCCGGTGCCTGACGGTGCATACGACTCAACTTGTGGAAGCATCACGGGCAAGTCTGCTTCAGGGACAGGAACGACGCCACACTTATCACAATGAATAAGCGGTATAGGCTCTCCCCAATAGCGCTGACGTGAAAACACCCAGTCTTTTAGGCGGTAACGAACAACTTCTTTCGCTGCGCCCTTATATTCAAGCTCGCCAACAATTTCCGACCTTGCGTCAACACTCAACAAACCGTCCAACCAAACTATAGAATTTGTTATGATTCCATCTTCTGTGTATGGCTTATCTTTTGGGAAAAATTCTGGAGTTTCAATTACTTGTTTAATAGGGAGATTGAACTTCTTTGCAAAACTCCAATCGCGCTCATCGTGCGCAGGCACTGCCATCACCGCGCCGGTACCATAATTGCCGAGTACATAGTCTGCAGCAAACACGGGAATCTTCTCGTCGTTTGCAGGATTGATAGCAAGGACTCCTTCGAGCTTCACACCTGTCTTCTCCTTCCCTTCTGCGGTGCGCTCGATCTCTGTGCGAGACTTTGCATCCTCACGGTATGCGAGCACGTCACTCATATTTGAAATACTTGATGCGAGCTCATCGATGAGTTTATTCTCGGGAGCGAGCACGACGTATGTCGCACCAAAAAGCGTATCAGGGCGTGTCGTGAAGACGGTGATTGTCTTATCACTGTTTTCAATCTTGAAATCAATCTCTGCTCCTTCACTGCGACCGATCCAGTTCTTCTGAGACTCTTTGATAGATGCGGGCCAGTTGAGCGCATCGAGATCCTCGAGCATACGATCTGCGTACTGCGTGATACGAAGTACCCACTGACGCATTGGCTTCTTTTCTACAGGAGTATCACAGCGCTCACATTTGCCGTCTTCGAGGTCTTCGTTTGCAAGGCCCGTCTGGCATGTGGGGCACCAGTTGATCGGCTCGTACGACTCATACGCGAGACCCTTTTCAAACATCTTGAGGAATATCCACTGCGTCCATTTATAAAACTCGGGATCAGTGGTATTAATCTCGCGCTTCCAGTCATAATCAAAACCGATGATAGAGAGCTGCTCTTTAAAGCGCGTGGTGTTCTTGTCCACCGCAACGCGAGGATGCACTTTGTTTTTGATAGCGTACTGCTCAGCGGGAAGGCCAAAAGCGTCCCAACCCATAGCGTGAAGCACGTTAAAGCCCTGCATACGCTTCATACGCGAATATGCATCGGTGGCGATATAACCCTTTGGATGTCCAACATGAAGCCCCTCCCCTGATGGGTATGGGAACATATCAAGCACGTACGACTTTGGTTTTGAAGAGTCGTCACTCGCACAATACAAACCCTTGGCTTCCCATTCGGTCTGCCATTTCTTTTCTATTTCTTTGTGGTCGTATTTTCTCATTACTTCTTAAGGGGTGGGTATCTATCTGGGTCAATCGTGCGTTCGAAACATACGCGACCAGCTGCGTGTGTCCAACTATCAGCAGAGTCTCCCTTCATCATATCCATGGTTGAATACATTGGTCTTGCCACTTCCCCTCCATCCATCTTTTTGCGACTTTCCGCGTTGAAATTTGCACAGAGTTCAAACGAGAGTCCGGCCTTGGGTGCGTATTCGTATTCCACCTTTGATTGTGGGTCAGTAGAAAGCGCTGTGCCTGAGATAGGATCAACGAGCTCCACAAGTGTCTTAGGGAGTTTCTCTTTCTGCTGATAATAACTTACAATCTGCCACTGAATACCCTGAAGGTCACTCACCTTTTGCGCATCATAGCGCGCGAGACGTGCTTCGCGTGGTGTCCCTACAATAAAGAAACCTGCGATCACCGTGAGAGCGAGGACGAAAGAAAATGCATATCCGACATTGCGTGCGCATGAAGGCGATTTACTCCAGTAGCCTTTTATGTCAGCAAAGAAATATCCGAACGCAGAGCCTGCAACAATAAGCATCGTGAGAACCTTGAGTAAGAAACGTGCTGTGAGTTCTTCGCCATTCAAAAACGTAGTAAGAAGAACAATGAGTGAGACAATCATCGCAGCTCCCGAAACAAAGAGTGTGAGGACGATAGCCCAACGACGTACCCAAATCTCCTGACGTGTAGGGTCGAGCGCAATCGTGCCGCGAATAAGACGCATAAGGAGGACAAACACCGGTACTGCAATAATGATTGTCGCCATCTGGCTACTGATACCACTCTGGTAAGGGTCTACCTGATACGTATTGAGCGCATTAGGGAAAAGATAATTGATATAATTAAAAACAAGATTAACAAGCGCAATAACCGTTGCGTAGAAAGCGACCATCGCTCCTGCCCAGAAAAAGAAATCCTTTGGTGTTACTGAGAAATTGTTGTTTTGTGTTGTTTGCATAAGGCAATTATACATTACCCATAGTGCCAGCACAATATTGGGAAATAAAGCAAAAAACCGCCCGAAGGCGGTTTTTTGTCTTATTTTTGCCCCCTTTCAAGGACTAGATTTTGCGAAGGAATTTGAACGAATCTTCGAAGTTCTTGAAGATGATATCCGTGATTGATTCCGTCTGACGAGGGGTGATGATCGTACGTGGACCAAACGAACCCTTGTTGCCGCTATCATCGCCCGAGGTTACCTTGATGCGGTAAATAGTGCCTGGCTTCAAGTTTGGCAAGATGACGCTGTGGTTCACTACATACGCATCGAGTGCTTCGTTTTTATTGGCGAGCTCTTCTGTGTCGTCTTGTGGACCAGTACCCTCTTCGTAGTAGACGGTCGCATTTGCAGGTTCGTCAGTTGTCCACGAAACGATAGTCTGGATGCGATCCGTGCGACCAGGAACGAGTGCGTTGTCGACTTTGAATCCAGAAATTACTGGTGCGGTCGTGTCGCGTGATGTAGTCACCATAAGTGGTGCCCCTGCGACGACCGTGTTCCCCTGCTCATTCACCCCTGAGATGCTTACTTCAAAGGTCGTGCCTGAAGGGAGGTTTTCAATCCTCATTGAGTGCGATGTGGCCTTAGCACTATCAGTGCGGCGATCCGTGATTCCTGTCTTTGTGTTTTTGAATTCAACGATCGACGTTGTCTTGCCTTCTGTTGCCCAAACTACGGTAAACGAATCCTTCTTGCGCTCCGCAATAGAACCCTGAATCTTTGCAGCCTGAGTAACAAACGTCACATCACCTGCCTTACCAATAACCTTAGGAAGCGAAAATGCGCGCGCATCGAGATGATACTTGGTATTCTGCTTGAGACCGGTAATGACAATCTTGTGATTATTTTCCTTCTTCTCTGTATCAGAGATTTCGCTCGTGTAAGGATTTTCCTTGGTAGCGTCGTAGAGGCTATCCTCCACAAAGGCGACGATTGGATAAGCCTTGATGTTGGTGCTAAATATTACCGTCGCACCATCTTCAGTGATGTTGGTGATTTGAGGCTTTGCAACAAACGGTGGTACGAGCGATGGGAGGATTGATTCAATAGCATTTTCGATTTCCTTCTGGAATGCTTCAATGTTATCAATGTTTGCGAAGTCTTTAAGATTTTCAGAAATGAAACTTGTCTTAAAGGTCTGATCAGCAGAAGTGCTCATGTTGCCCGCACGGTCAACTGCTTTCACACGAATATGGTAATCAGTCCCCATCGTGAGCCCACGGAGTTTAACGGTATGATTGTTTGCATATGAAGAACTTCCTGCGCTGTCGCCGTACGCGGTGTCCTTGCCATACTCAACGAAACTTACGACTTGCTCATTGGTTTCAAAGGTCACCGTCGCACCAAATGGCGTAACTTCACTCACCTTCACCCCAGCAATCACCGGAGGAGTAGCGTCACCCGCGACACCACCTCCTCCACCGCCGCCTGAGACAACGGTCACAATAGTAACGGCACCCGCCTCAGAAGTAGTAACTGTTTGCTCTGCTGAAGTAGCAGTATTCCCTGCCGTGTCAGCTGACTTCACGACGTAGTAGTATGTCGTACTTGGAGAAAGTGCGTTTGTTCCTCCTGCTGCGCCACTGTTGGTTGTTGCCGAAGAAAGTGTCGTTACGTGATAAATAGATTTCGTTGCGTCCGTAGTCAAGAAACGAGAGCGGTCACCCGTGGTGGATCCATACAAGACTTGCGACGTCGCAGGCTCATCAGTCTCCCACACAATTACGACGGCAGTCGAAGATTTTACGGGGGTCGTGATGTTGGTAATCGCTGGGGCAGTCGTATCGACAGTTGTTACAAAATCATAGTAAACACCACCCTTTGTGTCGGTCGTAATATTTCCCAAGCTGTCGGTCGACTTCACTGAATAGTAGTACGTTGTACCCGCAGTGAGACCCGAGAGGCCTACTTGATGCTGGAAGATGCCAGGGGTTGCCGACTCTGCAACCATCGCCGAACTCCCTGAGACTTGAGGATTTGCGAGTGATGGGCTTGTTGAATAATAAACGTACGAATCAGAACTTGTTGAAGTGTTCCAGAAAATGGTTGTCGAATTGTCGTTGGTGTTGGTGTCGGCAACAGCAGTGATGACAGGTCCACCGAGGGTTGTAAACGATCCCCCATCAACCCACGCGCTCACATTACCAAGAACGTCTGTTGTTCTCACACAAAAGTAATACGTAGTATCTGAAGTAAGGCCAGTGAGATTTACACTCTGTGATGTCACGTAGTATGGGGTGCTTACCGGGGTTCCTGCATAATTACAGCTTGCCGCGTGTGTCGTCCCATAGAGAACTTCGGCGGTTGCGAGCTCGTTTGTAGTAAACGCAACAGCAGCTGATGTGTTTCTGATGTTATCGGTCGGCGCGGTGATACTTGAAGATGCAGGAGCTGTCGTATCGGCAACTGATGTACCAAAACTATCAGGCACATCACCATTTGTCATTGCGGTAGTAAAGTTTGAAACATCACCATTAGTATTCACTGCAGCAACACGATACCAGTACGCAGAAGTTGTCGCGGTAGTAATGTTGTGGTTGTACATATTTGCCACAGGGCTTGCGAGGAGTGAGTATGATGAAGGAGGAGTTGAAACATCCAAAGAGGTGCCACTGTAAACACGATATGAAACCGCGTTTGGTACCACCGTCCAGCTCACCGTCTCACCAAATGATCCCGCGCTTGGGTTTGAAACATCAGCAGCGAGAAGGCTTGTTGGCATTGCGGGAGCGACGATTGTTCTCGACGTTGTGTTGCCATACTGATCACGAACCTGCAAATACACCGTCTCCGCGTTTGGTGTTCCTGTTGCTGACCAGTTTGCAGGAGTTGCAACACCTGAAGTGATTGGCGTCCACGTAGCGCACCCTGTAAAATCTGAAGCGTTGCAGAGGCGATACTCAAGGGTGAAGACACTTGTCGCCGTGATGGTCACCACGTCTTGTGTCCCTGCGGAATTTATACTTACAGTCACTGCTGGCTGAATTGTGCTCAACGTAAATGCCCCCGAGGTTCCGTAGGCAATATTGTTTGAGGTCGCGCGGTCATCTGCCTTCACCCGGACCTTTTGAACCCCTTCTTTAAACTGCGAAGGATAATCAATAGTAGGATTCCAAGTAATACTCTTCCCAGTTCCCAAAGGAGTACCTGTCCCCACCCCGCCCGTCACACTCACAGCATCTGCCCACACCTCAGTACCACTAGCGCAGCTTGTCGTACAGTATTGAAGTGTCACGTCAACCGTATTACCAATGGTGTTGTCTGCGTCAGAAACATCATACGTAACCGTCACGTACCCATCAGAAGCTTGCGATGCCACGACGTTTGAAACGACAGGTGGTCCATTCACAATATACTGAAGTGTTGCAGAAGTAAGAAATGGAGTCGCAACACCCGATGATGTAAACGAAACCTTGTATTGCATATAGCGATCATCGCCACCGGTAATAAGTGGGTGCCCCACAGAAATACCACCGACTACTCCCGAAAAGACCGTGAAGTAATCACTGCCGTTACAGGTATTTGCAACACCACACCAACCCGTCCATGTCGCACCGTCAGGAGATGAACGTATTTGGAATCTTACTGACTCGGTACCACTCGTATTTGAAGCAGTCCAAAAAACATTTGAAAAAACGTTGCCCGATGATTCGGTATCATAGATAGATGACGTGAGATTTGCAGTCGTTGCATACGTATCGTATGAAATAGTCACTGAGTTGAGGACAGGGAGCGCCGAGGTCGTTGTTGTGAAATTTGCGCGATATTGGATATAGCGATTTCCTGCAAGCCCCGCGATAGTCCCCCCACTCGCAATTCCCTGCTGCCATGCCGTCCATGTGCCATCAGGGGTTGCCGTATTACCCGCGCGTGCATCGAGTGTAATAGTTTCGCCATTGAGTGTTGCAGTGTATGCAAGCGTCGTAAACGCAACAGCGGCCCCCGTATCAATAACGCGAGAGGTGAAAACACCCGTAGAAGAATTGCTACGCGTATACATAGAGAGTACGTTGGTTCCGTTGAAGTTGTTGGCGGCGTACACTGAGTTGCCATCAGGAGAAACAGCTACCCATGTAGGGGTTGTTCCTGTAAGGACTGTCCCTGGGTTGAGAGCGGTGAGCTGCCCTGTTGCTGGGTTGCGGCTGAGTTGCGATACGGTATTTGCGGTCGAATTTGCAGAGTATACAGAATTACCGTCAGGAGAAATCGCAATCCCCTTTGATGCTGCACCGACAGCAACGGTCCCTGGAACAAGCGCGGTCAAAATACCCGTCGAAGGGTTACGAGCGTATTGATAGATCGTGCCGTAGTGCGAAGAGTACACATGATTGCCATCAGGAGAAACAACAATACTAAATCCGTTATTTCCTGAAACAACTGTGCCAATAGAAGTGAGTGCCCCTGTAGTAGTGTTGCGAGCAAATTCATCAATATAAGAACTCGTGGTATTTGAAACATACACATGATTGCCATCAGGAGAGACAGCGACCGCCTGAGGGTTGACCCCCGTCGCGACACTCGCAGGAGTAAGGGCGGTCAAAGTACCATTTGAAAGATTGCGACTAAACTGCTGAACAGTGTTATTAGCACTACCAAATGAGTGTGTCACGTACACCGATTTACCATCAGCGGAAATATTGATTCCGCTCGGACCTGTCCCTGCCGCTACCGCCCCGAGGGATGTGAGTGTCCCTGCTGCGATATTGCGAGCAAAAACCGTCACACTATTTCCTCCATAGTTTGCCACATAGACCGACGCTCCATCAGAAGAAACGACAACTGCCACAGGAGTGTTGAGCCCACCCACTGCACCAAGGAACGTGAGTGCTCCTGTGGAAGTATTGCGACTGTATTGAGAAACCGTACCATCACCATAGTTTGCTACATACACTGCTGTTCCCTCTGGAGCAACAGCAACACCTTGAGATCTGTTGCCTGCAGTAATGGTCCCTGCCCCAAGCGTAGAGAGGACGCCGACAGGAATCATGCTCACGGTCGCCCCCGCTCCGGAACCAGAAACAGTGGTTGAAACATGAGTTCCTCCGACAAACCCCGTATCGGGCAAGGTGTGGTGTGTGGGCTGCAAGCTCACGCCGTTTATATCAGAAAGAATCGTTCCTGAATCCGCAGAGTACTGAGTCCAGCCTGTTTGATTGCTCGTATGAGTCGCGGTATTTGCCGTCACTCCCCCAACCCACGTAGCCTGCACAAAATTGTATGTCGCAGCGCGCGCAACATCATTTGTGTACACATAGACACCAAGCGAAGCAAAGACAAACGCAAGCGATCCAAAGAAAACATGGTGGTGGTATTTATGCTTTGCGATCCACGCTGCGCTGTGATGAAATATGCTCATACTATTTATTTACTATTAAGATTAATTACTACTTATTGTACCACTAATAAGAGAAAAAAGTGTCAAAATACCTGTGCATATCTACCAATTATCAGGACGTTGTATTGCGACAATGGGGGGACCTTGATACAATGACTGTATATTATGGACTACACAAAAAAGAAAATTCTCCTTGTGGACGACAACGAATTTACTCGCTTAATGTTTTCTGATATTTTCTGGCTTCATGGGCTCGATGATGAATGTAGTTTTTTTGCCGTAAAAAGCGTCGCAGAAGCAATGGGGGTCATAGACAATCCAATCACGTGCCCCGATGTTGTTTTTACAGGACTTGTAATGCCATTCGAAAATGGCGGAAAAACAGAGACGAGTGCAGAGGCTGGATTTTCTCTTATTGAACACATCAAGACAAACCCAAAAACGGCTGGAATCCACGTCGTTGTCTTTTCAAATTTTAACGAAGAGGAGTACCGCGAAAAGGCGAGCGCGCTCGGCGCAGAAATGTATCTCAAAAAGGACGACAACATCCCCGCAGACCTCATCCGCATCGTGCATTCGTTCGATAAACGCTAATCACCATGAGCAACCCTCTCGTAAAACTCGAAGGTGTAAACTTCTACTACAATCGCGGCAAACCATCCGAGATGCACGCGCTCAAAGATATCAATATTGAAATTGAGCGTGGGGGCTATGTGGCGTTTTTCGGGCCGTCAGGCTGCGGCAAGACAACGCTCACCTATTTGATCGGTGGGATCGAAACTGAAAACGCGGACGAAGGTCACATCATCGTCAATGGACGCGACCTCCGTGGACTCTCAAAAAAAGAACTCGCAGTATATCGTCAGGTTGGTGTGGGAATTATTTTCCAGCAATTCAACCTCCTCCCCTCTCTTTCGGTGGTCGACAATGTCGCACTTCCGATGGCATTCCTCGGCGTGAACCCTGAGCGTCGCAAAGAAGAAGCAATGAAACTCCTCGAGCGTTTCGGGATGGGGCAATATGCCGACCGCTTCCCCGCAGAACTTTCTGGTGGACAACAGCAGCGTGTTAGTATTGCGCGTGCGCTTGCCAATAACCCTCCTATCATCATCGCGGATGAGCCACTCGGCAACCTCGACTCAGAAAACGCCAACAAAGCTCTCGAGATTCTCAAAGAGCTCAACGAAAAAGATGGTCGTACGATTATCATGGTTACCCACGAAGCGTGGAGTCTTCGTGATGCAAAAACTATTTTCCACCTCAAAGATGGCGAGGTAACAAAAAAAGAAGATTCTCAAAAACTCGAGGAGATAAAGCCCATCACCGCACACCTCGTCAAAGAGTCTCATCCCGCAATCTCTCCAGAACATCTTGCCGCAAAAGCACTTTCCTCAATGCTCCTGCGTGGGTTTTCAGGCGAAGAGATTTCTCGTCTCGAACTTTTCCTCGCAAAGCGTCTTTCAGGAGAGATTGACACACCAACGTTTATCGACTTCCTCGACAGTCCTTTCAAAGAAGGCGGTGTTGGCCTCTGGAAACAACGCGCTCAAAAGATTGCGCGCACCGCAGAAGATATCGTCGAGGAAAGGAAACATATTCACGATATTTATTTAGAACTCGAGAAATTCCCCGAGACCCCCCTCTATGAAGAAGTTGCAAAGATTCGCGCATGGCTCCTCGAGGATTATCAAGGGACGCTTTCCGATATTCAAATCGTGCGTTTCGACGAAGCGGTGGAAGATCGTTTCCGCAACATCATTAGTCCTGACAATTTCAAAAAAGTACTTGAGCTCCCCCGCTCACAGTACGGTGTGGGACTCGCCCCGCACACATCGCGCACGGCATCAGAACGCCTCGAAACCATCCTTTCCGCAGAAAAATAACTTACTTACCTAATGGAAACAACAAACAACACAACTGGACAAGAACCAAAGAATCTCGACATCGACACAGGACACAGTCTTTCAGCATGGGATCTCGTCAAACTCTCCCTCCGCGTTTTCCGCACAAAACCAACTCGTACACTCCTCACCGTGCTTGGTATGTCGGTCGGTATCGGCACCGTAGTCTTCCTCGTCTCGCTCGGTTATGGTCTCCAGTACATCCTTATTGGTAACTTGATGACGAGCGAAGATTCTCTTATGACACTTGAGGCGGCGTACCCGAGCGAAAGTGGGAAGGGTATCACCCCCGACAAGATGAATGAGATCTCACAGCGAACTGCAGTCGATGCTGTGAGCCCCGTCACTGAATTTTCAGGAGAACTCTCTGCGGCTGGTGGCGCTCCTGGCATTATCCCTATCATTCGCGTTGTACGCCCATCGTATTTCAAATTTTCAGGCATAACACCAAACCTCGGCGACACTTTTAACGACACCATTCCAGGAGCGATCCTTTCTGCTCAAGCGCTCAAACTCCTCGGGCTTACGGCTGATGTTTCAATGATCGGAGAAGAGGTCACGGGTAAAGTTTCTTACCCTATTCTTTCAACAGGAGGGAACGAGGATGTGCTCATTTCTAAACTCAAAATCATCGGTATCATCACCGACGAAACCGAACCCCCTATCGCCTTCATCCCCTACTCTGCTGTTGCGCGCGAGCCAACAGTCCTCAAGAGTCTCTTGATCAAGGTCCACAACGTCGGCTTCGTAGAGACTCTCCGCGACAAACTTGAGACCGAGGGCTTCCTCATCAGTGCAAAGATTGACCTCGTAAATCAAGCACGCAAAATCACCAACGCTATCACGGTCGTCCTTATGGTCTTTGGTACCGCAGCGCTCGTCGTGTCAGCTATTGGTATGTTCAACACCATGATTGTCGGGTTCCTTGAGCGTATTTACGAAGTGGGTGTAATGAAGTCACTTGGTGCGACTGATGGCGATGTGCGCAACCTCTTTTTGATGGAGTCATTTCTCATTGGATTCCTCGGGGGTGCATCAGGGATTATCCTCGGTATCGGAAGCGGTGCGATCATCAACCTTATTATGAGCACCCTTTCTCAAAATCTTGGTAGCAAAGCGCTTACGCTTTTCATCACCCCTACATGGCTCATCCTCGCAACACTCGCACTCTCGTCATGCATCGGACTCATCGCAGGATACTGGCCTGCACGCAACGCCTCAAAGCTCTCCCCTCGTGAAGCATTCGTTCGTAAGTAGTCTCTCGGTATGTTAGGATGTCTATTATGATCGCGCAGAAAAAATCTAAAACTCAAAAGAAGAATGATGGGCTCTCTCTTGAGAGGGTTTCTCGTGGCGCAACAAAATGGATTGGATCCATTGAGTCCCTCATCGTACACACGATTATTTTCGCGAGCGTCATCTCACTTCCCCTTTTTGGTATTAGCTTTGATACGGTACTTCTCGTACTCACGACGATTGTTTCTCTCGAGGCAATTTATCTCGCTATCTTCATCCAGATGACCGTCAACAGAAACACGGCTCAACTCCAAGAAGTTGAAAAAGACATTGAAGAAATTTCTGAGGACATTGAGGACATTCAAGAGGACGTGGAAGAGATTTCGGAGGACATCGAAGACATTCAGGAAGACGTGGAGGAGATCTCGGAAGACATTGAAGATATTCAGGAAGACGTGGAGGAGATTCAGGAAGAGGATGAAAAAGAAGAAGAGGTAGAGAAAAAGAAAAACGACATCGCTCTCGAGAAACTCGAAAAGACTCTCGCAGAACTCCTCAAAGAAATCGACAAGCTCAAGAAGAAGTAGCAAAAACCCCCCCCAAATCAGCCGATTCGGGGGGATTTTTTTTAGATTTGTTTAGGGTTTAAAATTGCCACGAGTGCGAGGTGTGAGGAAGCGATCTCTCTCCGCGTTTTAAATTGCATTAGATACAAGGCGCAGTTTTGACTTTAGAGGAAGACGTACACTGGTACGTTGACCGATAAAATCAAAACTGCAACGACGTAGATGATGTAATTTTAAACGCGAAACTCGATGACGTCGCCATCGCGGACAATATACTCTTTCCCTTCCGTCCTCAATAATCCCTTCTCCTTCGCGTTTGCAAAGCTCCCTGCGTCAAGCAAATCTTTCCAGAAAATTATCTCTGCGCGAATAAACTTATCCTTGAAGTCTGTGTGAATCGCCATACCTGCGACAGGCGCCGTGCTTCCCTTCTTGATTGTCCATGCGCGTGTCTCTACTTCACCAGTTGTGAAGTATGTCTCAAGCCCGAGCATATCGTAACCCCCCTTGATGAGGTCATTGATACCGTCGTTCTTTGAGCCGAGCTCCGCACGGAACATTTCCTTCTCCTCACCTTCAAACTGCGAGAGCTCGTGCTCCACTCCTGCGTCCACGATCACATAGTGCGCACCACGCTCCTTGATGTACGCAATAAGCTTTGCAAAACGTTCATCGTTCATCTCGTCGAGATTTTTCCCACCTGCTTTTTTATTAAGCACATAGAGAATAGGCTTCATCGTAAGGAGGTGCATCGAGCGCATCACGAGCTGCTCTTCCTCGTTGAGATCGAGTTCATTTGCAAGCTTCTCAGCTTCGAGTGCCGCTTGTACGCGGAGAAGTATTTCTTTTTCTTTTGTCGCGTCCTTGTCTCCACGCTTCACATCTTTCTCGATGTTTGCAAGACGCTTGGTCACGGTCTGCATGTCCGCAAGAATAAGCTCGAGGTTGATCGTCGTAATGTCGGACACGGGGTCAATCTTGCCATCCACGTGGATGATATTACTATCCTCAAAGATACGCACCACTTCTGCGATGGCATCCGTCTCACGAATGTGTGAGAGGAATTGATTACCGAGACCCTCACCTTCTGACGCACCCTTCACAAGCCCTGCGATGTCCACAAACTCCACCGCTGCGGGAACAATCTTTTTAGTATTTGAAAATTTCGCCAAGAGTTCGAGGCGTTCATCAGGTACCGCAACAACACCCACTGATGGGTCGATGGTGCAGAACGGGTAGTTCTCTGCGGGAACTGACTTCTTGGTGAGTGCGTTAAAAAGAGTCGACTTGCCCACGTTGGGAAGCCCTACGATGCCGATTGCGAGTGCCATGATAAGTTTATAAAGTTAAAAGTTTAAAAGTAGAAAGTAAATACGAGAACACCCCCGAGAACTTTTGTGGTTGGATGCAATACGAGACGACCGCGAGGATTTCGACCAAGCTGTATAAGAATACAGTGAGGGCGAATCAGCTGATTCGCGTCTTGGACGGGGACTAATCCGGTCAACGAAGTAGTGCGCCAACTACATAAGTTCTACTGCTGGAGTACCTTCTGGAGCTCTGATTGATGCGCTCTCATCACCTCCATTGAGGCTGCCATCTGTGAGCGGCCAGCCTTTACCTTGGCCTGAATCTCGTCGCCAATCTTCTTAAAAAGCTCAGGATTCTTTTCCACGAGCGCAATAATACGAGCAACTTCGGCTTCGGGAACCCCCTTAAGCTGGCGTTTAATAACTTGTTTGAGCAAAAATTCTTTTAACATAGTGGTTGCATAATATCAGAAAATCACCAAAAAGACAAAAGAAAAAAGGTGGCGCATCGCGCCACCTTTAAATAACCTATACCTTTTCCAGATGGATTTTTATTTCAGCAAGAAAGAGTTTTTCGAGTGATTCCCACTCCTTCATCCCATACTCACTCCCGTCACGGATAAGTTTGTTTTTATACCGACTTACCACGGGAGCCATCCTTGTGAATATGCGGAGCCATGCCCGAGGATGAGCAGAAAGGAGAACTGAGCACGCATCCATGGCGTATTTTCTCGGTATCCACTTGCGATCCACGAGATACAAAACTGCTTTGTAGATTTCAATACTCTCCTCACACCCATCACATACTGACAAAAACTGAGCAGCAAGGAATAAACGCTCACCTGCATTACGCCATGCAAAAACAAAGTTGCGAGCAAATGCGTCAGCGAACATTTCAGTCTTCTCAATGAGTGCCACAAGCAAGATGATCGTACCCATAGTCGTCAAAGAAAACTTATACTTCTTTGAATGCCGCACAAGCTCGCTGAGCTCCCGCAGATACTCATCGCGTTCACCATCACTAGAAAGCCCGGCATACAGATGCGCGAGAGCATCCGCGTGAGAAGTGAAACTTGAAGCATTTTTCCCCGTGATTTTGCCGATGTAAATCCATGCTTCTTGATTCTTCTCTTCATCGCCACTTTGAAAATTAAGCAAAACTCCCTTGAGCCAATGCTCTTTGGTATTCATCTTGAAACCTCCTCTCTACATGAGTGAATGACAAATCTCCCTAGAAACTACCACAGGAGCGAGTGTTTAGCAATAAAGCCTAGTGCGTAGGCGAAGCGCTCCCTACCGCAGCAATGCAAGCATTAAACGCCTGGACACCACCATTGTACGTCGTGACATTAAAACGATTTGTCTCCACGAGATTGTTGTATTGGGGAACGAGAATATTAAATTCTTCTACGTAGGTGTTGTAAGCAGGGTCTGATTTTGGTGTCGCATCAATCTGCGCTTTTTTTGCGTCGAGCTGTGTACGGAGAATTGCGATGGTTTTATTATTCTCTTCGATCTTTGCCTTGAGCTTTGCGTCGATCGCAGGACACGAGGAGATCGGCATGCCAAACGACTGCACCGCGAGCCACGTCTCGCGACCTTCATACATTCCCTTCCCCACTGCGACGCCAATCTCTTCATAATTTGTATTCAAAATATTCGCGCGGTGCCCAGGACTATTCATCCACGCCGTCACCACCCCTTCGTCGCCTGCAAAATCGCCGAGTGCAAGATTTTCTCCCACGATTACATATTGATAACCAACGAGTGTTGCAAGGTCAGAAGGCCCAACCCCCGACGGCGAAACGTGTTCGAAATATTGTTTATTAAACATATCATCGAGCTTGAGCTGTGCATCACGATCAAGAAGAGCGTTTTCAGTGAGCGCAGAGAGCCCACCATTGTTTGCACGCTCAGCGTTTGTGTATGCAATAACCCCCGACACCGTGAGTGAGGCTGGGGATGCCTTTGTGGTAGAGCGGAGAGGCCCAGGAGCAACTACTGTCTTTTGAGTAGATGTGGTTTTGGGGACAAGGCTGCCGTTTGTCTTAGTAGGAGTTGAGACCTTGGTAGCAACTTGCTTCTCTGCTGTCTGTGTTGTAGTGGCCTGCTTTGCTACAGGCGCCTCATCTCGTGGCCCCACGCTCTGCTCAAGATACGTAAACGAAAGCGCGGCCGCCATCACGAGTCCTAAAATTCCTGCAAGAATTGTTCCTAGACGTTCCCACATAATGTTATTTCTTTACGATTTCCAAAAAGAGAAAGAGCGGAATCTCTTTGCGCGCGCGATCCTCGGCTGCCTTGCGCGGACCCTTCTCGCTCTCACGATGTGAGAGCCACTCTTCGAGACGCGCAACCATGAATCCACTATTTGCGAGTGTCTTAAAATAATACTGGAGTGGACGATGGAATGAAATAGTCGTCGGACCACCACGCTTACTTGGGTTCATTTCTATCTCCACTTTTGACTCTGACATATAGTTGTCGACGCGACGGTACTGAGACTTCCCCTCTTCATCATAGCCCCATAAGCTCGCCTTGGGAATACGGAATGCGGGATGATTGAGCACCACAAAGAGCTTCCCGCCGGGCACAAGTACGCGCGCTGCTTCTTTGAAAACTTTGTGTGGGGCTTCGATGTTCTGAATCGCAAGCACAATAGAAATCTTCTCAAACGAACCATCTTCAAACATAGAGAGATCCTCAGCCGAGTGCGCGAAGTATTGAATATCTTTTGGAGACTCTTTCTTTGCAATAAGCACGAGCTGTTTCCCGAGGTCTACCCCTGTTGCGACGGCGCCTTCCTTATGAAATGCGCGCGTAAAGAAACCCTGCCCACATGCGAGGTCGAGCACCTTTTCCCCTTTTTTGATAGCCATCGCGCGAAGGAGATTCGGCAAAATCACGTGCGCCTGATAGGTATCATTACCTGCCAAAAGTGTGTCGTACCAATGCGCCACCCCACCCCACGATGTCGTCTTTGCCTTTTTAGCTGGTTTCTTGTCGGTCATATGTTCTTGATATTACCACAGAATAATGACATTATGAACATCATGAAATGGATACTTTTTACGGGGACATGGAGACTTACCAATAGCGATGTTGAGCAAGATGTGCGCAAGGCAGCACGTGAAGTCATTGAACGTGGCGATTGGAGTGCTCACGGGAGGAGCAACAGGGGTAGACTACTTCGCAATGGACGAAGTACTTAAACACAACCCAACCGCAACACACCTACGCGTTATCATCCCTGCCCTTCTTGATAGCTATATTCATGACTATTACACCAATTGGTGCCATGAGCCAATTACAAAAGAGGATATCAACAAACTCGCATCGCTCCTCAAAAAGATTAAAGAGGTAAACCCTGCAAGTCTTCTTGAGATGCCGTACGAGATTATTACGCAAGAGCACTACAATCTTCGTCACGACCAAGAAGTAATGTACTCGGATGAAGTACACGCTTTCCAAGTAAACGAAAGCACAGGAACACAAGACACTATTGATAAGTCTGCAAAAGCAGGACTTCCTACTACTCACCACAAGAAGTACAAGATTTAATATTGTGGTAAAATTGGTCCATGACCAAAGCCGAGCAACTCGTACAACTCAACACTAAATGGCTCACAGAATGTACGTGTGAACTGAGAAAGGTGGCGACACAAGGCGTCCCTGGCTTTGGTAATCCTGACGCACGCATCGTGTTTATTGGTGAAGCCCCTGGCGCAAAGGAGGACAAAGAGGGGCGACCTTTCATTGGCGCCGCGGGAAAATTCCTCTCTGAGATGCTCGAGAGTATTAATATGAAGCGCGAGGATATTTACATTACCAATATCGTGAAGTATCGCCCGCCAGAAAATCGCGACCCATCAGCCGATGAAATCGCAAGTTGTGCAAAATGGCTTGAGGAAGAAATAAATATTATTGACCCCCTACTTATCGTATTCCTCGGACGCCATTCGATGAACCACTTCTTCCCCGCTGAAAAAATCTCCGAAGCACATGGGGTACTCCTCAATGGGAAATATTTTGGGAAGCTTCGCCATTTCCTCCCCCTCTATCACCCCGCAGCAGCCCTCTACAACGGCTCCCTCCGCGAGGTCCTCAAGGCAGACTTTGCTCGCATTCCTCAAATACTCAAAATGGTTGAGAAAGAAAGACTTTGCGATAGCCCCATTTAAAAACAAAAGAAAAACTCGACGAGCACCAGTGCTCGTCGAGTTTTTTTCTTTTGTTTTACAAAATTACTATCACCTCATTCCCCGCCACTTCAAGCACGCCGTCGAAAACAGGGATAATGATTTCCTTCCCTTCTTTATCAATAACCTTGAGATCCCCCCTCTTGAGTGGAGTCACTAACGGTGCATGATGTGGGAGGATCGTGAGATCCCCGAGAGCTCCCGTGCACGACAAACTCGCTGCCTCTCCTTTGAAAAGCACTTCGTCTACTTTTGCTATCGTGAGCTTCATCATAAATTTATTTTACTTCTGCGATCGTTCCCTTCATGTAGAACGCCGCTTCGTTTACATCATCGAGTTTACCTGCGAGAATCTGCTCAAATCCCTCAATCGTGTCTTCAAGCTTCACGTACTGACCTGCAATACCGGTAAATGCCTCACCCACGAAGAATGGCTGTGAGAGGAAACGCTGGATCTTGCGCGCGCGGTTTACCGTAAGCTTGTCATCGTCTGAAAGTTCTTCGATACCAAGAATAGCGATGATGTCCTGGAGGTCCTTGTAACGCTGGAGCACCTTACGGGTTTCCATTGCCACCTTGTAGTGACGCTCTCCCACGATCTGTGGATCAAGCGCGCCTGATGCAGAGTCGAGTGGGTCGATCGCTGGGTAGATACCGAGTGATGCGAGGTTACGTGAGAGCACTACAGTAGAGTCGAGGTGCGAGAAGGTTGTCGCTGGTGCTGGGTCCGTGAGGTCGTCCGCAGGCACGTACACCGCCTGCACAGAAGTAATAGAACCCTTCGTTGTCGAAGCGATACGTTCCTGGAGCTTACCCATTTCCTCTGCAAGTGTTGGCTGGTATCCCACAGCACTCGGCACACGTCCGAGGAGCGCAGAAACCTCTGCTCCCGCCTGAATGAAACGGAAAATATTGTCCATGAAAAGAAGGGTGTCTTTACCACTCACGTCACGGAAGTGCTCCGCCATCGTGAGTCCCGAGAGTGCTACGCGAGCACGCGCACCTGGCACTTCGTTCATCTGACCAAAGACGAGTGCAGTCTTTGCGAGCACGCCTGAGTCCTTCATTTCGTGATAGAGGTCGTTACCTTCACGCACGCGCTCACCAATACCAGCAAACACAGAGTATCCGCCGTGCTCAGTAGCAACGTTACGAATAAGCTCCTGGATGAGCACGGTCTTGCCCACACCCGCACCACCAAAGAGTCCAACCTTTCCACCCTTGATGAATGGCGTCATAAGGTCAATCGCCTTGATACCTGTTTCAAAAATTTCTGTCTTTGTCTTCTGCTCTTTAAATGCTGGCGGCTTGCGGTGAATCGAAAGCTTCTCTGTCTTTGCGGGAAGCTGCGCACCACCATCGATAGTCTCACCGAGGACATTGAAGAGACGACCGAGGACAGCCTCTCCCACAGGAACCATCACAGGAGCACCAGTATTCTTGACCTCCACGTCACGGCGGAGACCTTCGGTCGAATCGAGCGCAATAGCACGCACGCGTCCGAGACCCAAGTGCTGAGCAACCTCAAGCGTAATCTTACGCTTCTCGCCATGCTCCCCCACCCACTCAACAATGAGTGCATGTTCTACTTCGGGGATATTCTTTTCGAAGTGTACGTCTACAACTGGTCCGACGATTTGTTTGATTGTTCCTGTGTTCATATTATTTTTATTAAAATTTCCTGTGGGCTGTTAATTATTTCATTGCTTCGATTCCTCCGATAATCTCACTCATCTCTCTCGTAATCGCACTCTGACGCGCCTTGTTGTATTCGCGCGTGAGATCAAAGGTGACTTCTTCTGCCTTGTCTGAAGCGTTTCGCATCGCAACCATACGAGCAGAATGTTCAGATGCCTTTGCTTCGAGAAACGCATGATGAATCTCTATTGCAAGGAGGCGTGGGATAAGTGTTTCAAACACTGCCTCAGGTGACGGTTCAAAGAGATAATCCGCCGCACGTTCTTCTTTTTTAATCTCCGCAGCTGACTCTGCAAACGCTCCCTTCTCAGGCACAATACCTTTAATCATTGTAGTGAGGCCTTCCACGGATAACGGAAGCATTGTGCGCGACACAGGCTCTTGCTCAAATGTTGAACGGAAGTTGGTGTACGCAAGAATGCACTCATCGTATTTCCCATCCGTAAAGAGATGCGTAATGAGTGATACCACCTCAGAAAATTCACTAATAGCGCTCTCGTCTTTCATAGTCTTGATGTGCTTCTCGAGAATATATCCACGGCGCGCAAAGAATTCTTCACCCTTGCGACCAATAGCGAGGACACCAGTATTTTCTTTTGCGATACCGCGCTCTTCAAGTGCTGCGAGAGAGCGCTTAGTCACGCCACTATTGAGCCCACCCGCGAGACCTTTATCACTGGTTACCACAACGAGGAGTACGCGATGCACAGGGCGGATAGCGACGAGTGGGTGGCGCGCAATATCTACCGTCCCGGTGATACGCGAAAGAATACGAAACGCCGCCATCGCATAAGGGCGCGCGACGAGTGCTGACATCTGTGCCTTACGCATTTTTACACCCGAAACAGCCTCCATCGCTTTGGTAACCTGATGGGTCTTTTGAACGGAGCGGATTTTCTCTTTTATCGCGCGGAGGTTTGACATAATAAATTAATGGACAATGAAGAGCTCTGGGTGTGTGACCACAAAGTTTGCGAGGGCTTCCTTGAGATCCTTCTCAGTCTGCTCTGCGATTGCATGATCCTTGCGAATAGCATCGATGATAGCACTTGCGTGGTGTTCAAAGTACGCAGAAAGTTTCTCCTCAAAGAGGTGCATGTCTTCCACTTTTACCTTATCGGTAACACCTGAAATACCTGCGTAAATCACCAAAACTTCTTTTTCGAATGAAAGTGGCTTGCCGTTGGTCTGCTTCAAAAGCTCTGAGAGACGGCGACCTTTTTCAATACGCTCCTTTGTCTCCTTGTCGAGATCTGAAGCAAACTGCATAAACGCTTCGAGCTCACGGAACTGTGCAAGCTCAAGACGAATCTTGCCTGCCACTTTCTTCATCGCTTTGGTCTGCGCTGCAGAACCCACGCGTGACACCGAGAGACCAACGTTTACTGCAGGACGCATACCCTTGTTGAAAAGGTCAGTGTCGAGATAAATCTGTCCGTCCGTAATCGAAATCACGTTTGTAGGAATGTATGCAGACACGTCACCTTGCTGTGTCTCAATGATGGGAAGTGCCGTGAGAGAACCTCCGCCGAGCTTGTCGGAGAGCTTTGCAGCACGCTCGAGAAGACGTGAGTGGAGGTAGAAAATATCTCCTGGGTACGCTTCACGTCCTGGTGGGCGACGAAGAAGGAGCGACATCTGGCGGTATGCAACTGCGTGCTTCGAAAGATCATCGTACACAACGAGCGCATCCTTACCCTTAAGCATGAAAAATTCTCCAATCGTTGCTCCTGTAAACGGAGCGAGGTACTGAAGCGCTGCAGCCTCTGACGCACCCGCAACAACAATGATTGAGTACGCCATAGCACCGCGTTCTTCGAGTTCGCCTACGATGCGTGCAATCTTTGATTCCTTCTGACCAATCGCGACATAAATACAAATAGGGCGCGTTTCTTTTGGTTCAGTGATTTGGTTCAAAATAGTATCGAGCGCAATAGCAGTCTTGCCGGTTCCGCGGTCACCAATGATGAGCTCGCGCTGTCCGCGACCAATAGGAATCATCGAGTCTACTGCCTTGATACCTGTGTGCACTGGAGTGTCGACACCCGAACGATCAATAACGCCAAACGCGATACGCTCAATAGGGAGTCTGTCTTCTTCTTTGATGGCACCCTTGCCGTCAATAGGCTCACCGAGGGCGTTTACCACGCGACCAATCATGCCATTTGAAACAGGGATTGAGAGAGTTTTCCCTGTCCCCTTCACAATCATCCCCTCCACAATGCGCTCTGCGCCTGAGAGAATAACCGCCTTAACGAAATCTTCCTCAAGGTTGAGTACGAAGCCGACGATAGGCTCTTCGTCGAGAGTATCCTTGAGATGCTTCTTCCCCGCATCTTCAAACACAACCATTTCTGCCATCATCGCACCCTGAAGTCCATCGATTTCTGCAATACCGTCACCAGCTTTAACCACTGTGCCGACGCGCTCAACAGAAGTCTTTGTTTCAAGAGCTTCAATTTCTTTCCTGATTTTTTCTATAAGAATGGTATTCATGGTTGTGTCTAATTAGTAATTTTGCGATAAAGTTCGACGAGGGATTTCTTGTAACTGCCGTCGATCAGTGTGTCTTTGGTTCTTATCTGGAATCCTCCGACTATTGTTTCGTCGACAACATCACGGCGCGTGGCGTGCTTGGGGATTATCCCCTCTTTTTCATAATGATCATACGCGTGAGACCATTTGTTTTCGTTTTTACCATCAGCAGTAATGAGGAGAACTTCGTTTTTCCCCTTCTCTCGAACGAGGATTTTTTCGAGTTCTTGGCCGATAAAAGGAAGGAGTTTTTCGTGGCCGCGAGCCGCAAGAATCTTATGGAAACGTGCGAAGACTTTTTTGGAATCGCTTTCCGTCTTCACGCTTCTATCTTGGAGGACTCCATAAAGCGCCTCTGCGTACCATGATGCTTTCATATTAAGCTTTGCGAAGAATCTTCTCTGCAGAAAGAATAGCCATGCGTGCGACTTCACGCTCAGCCTTTTCAATCATCTCGTCGTGCTCACGGTTCGTGCGACGTTCTGCTTCGTTTAAAAGATGTACAGCCTTGCGGTGTGCGTCTTTCATGATGAGGTGCTCCTCATTTTCTGCGTGCTTTTTTGCAGCATCAATAACCGCATCCCCCTTCTCGGTAGCCTCGCGCAAAATGCGCGCCTTCTCCGCCTCTGCTTCTCCGAGCTGTCGCTCTGCCTCGTCTGCATCATGGATTGCACGCTCGATCTTCAAGCGACGCGTATCCACCATATGAAGCACAGGCTTATAGAGAAACTTGTAGAGAATCGCAAGCAACAATCCAAAGTTCACCCCCTGAATAAGCAGAAGTTTCCAGTTAATTCCAAATACCGAAACGATTTGTTCCATAAGGGTTTTGTAAGTTGATTACTACGCGAACTTTACGATGAATGCAATAACGAGCGCAAAAATTGCGAGCGCTTCAGTAAACGCGATACCGATAAACATTGTTGCCTGAACCTTACCTGCTGCGTCTGGATTGCGTCCAATAGCCTCAAGAGCCTTTGCGACAATGAGACCGATACCGATACCAGGACCAATAACTCCGAGACCTACTGCGAATGCCATACCCAACGTCTTTGCTACTTCAATATCCATATTATTTTTTATTATTTAATAAACCCTCAATTTTAATGCGCTTCGGTAATCGCCATCTTCACAAAGAAAAGTGTGAGGAGTGCAAAGATCGCCGCCTGAATAAATCCGACGAAGACCTCGAAGAGCATGATGGGAACTGGGAGCACCATTGGGACGAAATGTTGAATAACAAGAATCATCACTTCGCCTGCAAAGATATTCCCAAAGAGACGGAATGAGTACGAAACCAATCGCGCCACTTCGGAAAAGAGCTCTATAATTCCCACCATAAACCCTAGAACCGAACTAAGATTAACAAATTTCTTACCATATCTCAAGAAACCTAGAGTCGCCACCCCCACCACCTCAATAACCACAAACACGATCAGGGTAAGCGCGAGGGTGGTATTCAGATCGGTGTTCATCGAACGAAGGAGCGGGGTAAACTCCCCTTCTGGATGGGTCCATCCAATACTCCCAATCCCAGGAGTAAATTCGATAATGTTTGCGGTAAAGATAAAGAGGAAGATAGTAAGTACAAGCGGGAAAATCTGGCGCGCGAGCTTCTTATCCTCGAGAGTCTCTGACATATAATCGAGAATCCCCACGAAAAGTGTTTCAACAAGAGTCTGGAGGCGCCCCGGAATAAGCGAGAGCTTTTTGCGCACAACAATAGCGAGAGTTATCAAGAGGAGAGACACAATAAGACTCATCAAAAGTGTATTGGTTACGGGGATTCCCATAAATGTCCCGATTTGTTCTGCTGCGAGAGCAATGTGAATACTTTCTTGTTCCATAATTAAAGATGGGCGCATTCTACCAGAAATTGAGCAAAAGAAAAAGCCACAATTTTGGGATTCCAAAATCGTGGCTCAGAGACTACACATATCCCCCTAATAACAATTCCAATGAAACACACTCGAAAGAATGTATGACAACATACCCCCCGACACAGCTCCCACGAGAAGCATTACCAAAACTACAGTGGTTAATGTCTTTCGTGGCAAAGTAACTACGGGCGAAATATCTGTTGGCTTCTTTCTCTTTCGTGTCTCAGCCCTTTTCTTACGGAAATCGCGCGAAAAACGAAGGGCTCCAACAAACACTTGATGCGTCGAACTTATCATATTACTTCCTTCCTCTGTGAGTGAACAACCCAAAAACAAAACTACCACACAAAATTATTTCTGTACACCCGCAAATATAAAACGCGGCCTGGAGTTAACCAAGGCCGCGCCTGTGTGCACTCACGCAAATAAAAGGTAGAGTACGGCAACAAAGAAAACAAGAAGCGAAACACCGACAACGACGCGTTTGATCTCCGCCGAAGTCGCCTTAGTGCACGCAGAGCTTTCAAGGAAACCATCATACCCCTGAGGCACCGGCTTATTGCGCGTCGCAAAGTAGAGTAGCGCAATAAAAGCAGCGAGAGCAGCGACATAAGCAATACCGAGATTCAAAATCATTTTTTCTCCTAAGGACGTTGCGGAAAGTACTACGTTTTTAAACCTTGCAAACAATATCACGCAAAAGCTTTTTTGTAAAGCCCTTCGAGCTCTTATGCTCCCAAAATCCGGTACACCGCTATCCCAAACGCGATCGTCACATTGAGCGACTCTTTAGTCCCGAGCATGGGGATTTCTGCAATCACATCACTCTCCGCAAGAACATCTTTTGTAATTCCATCGACTTCATTCCCAATCAAAAATGCGATGCCACGCGCGGGCATCTCAACTTTCTTGTAGTCTACTGATTTTTCATCCTGCTCGAGCGCAATGATGTAATGATTTTCTTTCTTTAGTTTTTTAACACACTCAAAAGTACTTTCAATATATTCCCATGCAACCGTATCTTCTGCGCCGAGTGCGACCTTCGCAAAGTCTTTTCTCCTCTCCCCTTTCTTGTCGAGCGGTGTTGGTGTCGTTCCGCACAAATATATTTTCTCAATGCCCACCGCATTTGCAGTGCGAAAAATAGAACCTACGTTGTACACACTACGAAGATTGTCGAGGACCGCGACTGCCATTATTCATTGCGCTCCTTTTGAACAAGTGCGTAGATTTCGAGCACTGCGAGGAGAAGACTCAGCGTGAGTGGACCAAGGAGGAACCCGATCGGCCCAAAGAAACTTACACCACCCAAGATTGAGAGGAGGATAAGAAATGGATGAAACTGCACGCCACGACCCACGAGCTTTGGCCCCAAGACGTTATCCACAAGTCCTACGGCAATAAATCCCCAAGCAAGGAGCCCCACCGCTGCGGCTGTTGCTCCTGTAAAAAATAGATAAAGAATCGAAGGAATAAGCACGAGCGAAGTACCAATACCTGGAATGAGCGCCACGATTGCTGCGACCGTACCCCACAAGATTGGATTAGGAACACCAAAGATTGCGAGACCAATCGCCGTCAAAGCACCTTGCACGAGGCCAACCGAGATACTTCCGCGAACTACGGAATTAACCGCACGCTCAAGCTTTTGGATCACGATGTCATCGTAAGCATCTTTGAGTGGGCTGATAGCGACAATAACCTTTCTGAGGGCATCCCCATCACGGAGCAAGAAGTAAAGTGCGATAAGAAGAACAAAGAGATCAAGAGCAATGATGGCAACATTTGAAAAAACAGGTCCAATATTTTGAAGGAGCCAGCTCAACCCCTGCTTTGCATATGAACTAAAATCAATAGGCCCTGCGGGAGGAACGGAATCCCCAGATTTCTTAGAGCCCCCTCAATCCCCTGAGAAAGTGTAACTACCCCGCCATTGCTTGCGATTGATGAATAAAGATCTGTCGCCTCTTTTATTATCTGAGTGACCAAAAATGCTACTGGGACCACGATGACCAAAAGAACAAAAGCTGTCGTCAAAAACGCCGCAAGCCCTGGCTTCTTGCGTGTAAGTGCGAGTGACCTCTTGTGGATAGGCGCGAAGATTGTCGCAAAAATTACTGCGAGAATAAGCGGAAAGAGAAACGGCTCAAAAACAAAAAAGAGCAAGATGCTGATAATCGTAATGAGTGCGAACAAAAAATAGAGTTCTGTCTTTTGGTATTTCATCCCGTTAGAGGTAGGAAACGCTGTGCGTTTCCGTAGTTAATTATTAAATCGTTAATCAAATTGCGTTACTCTTAATTCCTCGTTAGTTCCCCTTCAAAACCAGGGGACTTCTAACGGGATTCATGAGAATAATTATACAACGGCGGCGGGGGTATTACCATTCAATTTATTCTCCGCGACCGAGCGCCAAAAGAAGTACCCTACCACGCCAAGAGTCACGAGTGGCGACACCCATGACTGAATAT
>JALNYL010000015.1 GCA_023229865.1 Minisyncoccota bacterium | reverse complement strand
TGGAGTTAAACGACCACCGCGCCATCGTTGTCGGCATCGCCAAGGTCACCCGCACCTTTCAGTCCCAACCCGTGGTCTATACCACTTATTCCCGCGCCAAGAACTACGCGCCCAAGGAGCGCAAGCTGTTGTCCTTCGTCCTGGTTAAAGCCAAGCCAGGACAAGACCTCGCCGAACTGACCCGGCGCATCCGGGCAACTACCGGTTTGGCGGCTTATACGGGGGAAGCGTTTAAAACCCTCACTTATGAATATTTCATGCACAACACCGGCATTCCGATTAATTTCGGCATTTCCGTGTTATTGGGTTTTATCGTCGGTGCAGCCATCGCCGGCCAGACTTTCTACAACAGCACGCTGGAGAACCTGCGACAATTCGGCGTGCTGAAAGCGATGGGCACCAGCAACTGGGTTTTGCTGCGCATGATTTTGCTACAAGCGGTTTTAGTGGGTACCATCGGTTACGGCTTGGGCGTGGGATTGACCGCATTGTTCGGCTATTCGATGCGCAATTCGATACTGGCATTCAAGTTTCCGTGGCAACTGCTTATGTTTAGCGGTGCCGGAGTCAGCTTGATTTGTATCTTTGCGGCACTGCTCAGCATCATTAAAGTGATTCGCTTGGAACCGGCTATTGTATTTAAAGGCTAACGCATGAATCTATCACCATTGGCGGTACGCTGCCAGAATGTAGTCAAGATTTACGATACCGGCGACCAAAAAGTGACTGCACTGAACGGTGTCAATCTGGAGATCGCGATGGGTGAGCTGATGATGCTGGTCGGCCCCTCAGGCTGCGGAAAGACCACGTTGATTTCAGTCATCGCCGGTATTCTCGACCAGGATGACGGCTATTGCGAAGTGTTCGGCGAGGACTTACTGAACATGAGCAACCAGCACAAACTGAATTTCAGGGCGCGCAACATCGGTTTCGTGTTTCAGGCCTTTAACCTGTTGCCTGCACTCAACGCGGCGGAAAACGTGTCGGTACCGCTAATCATCAACGGCATGAAACGCAGCGATGCCGAACGCAAAGCCGTCGCTGTGCTGGAGCAGGTAGGCTTGGGCGCGCGAGTGACGGCTTTACCCTCGGAGCTTTCCGGCGGACAGCAGCAGCGTGTCGCCATTGCCAGAGCGCTGATTCATAGTCCGAGACTGATTGTTTGCGACGAGCCCACCAGCTCGCTGGACCATGAAACCGGACATAATGTGATGACCCTGCTCAAGGAAGTGGCCTTGCACAAAGACCGGGCGCTGGTCATCGTCACCCATGACGCTAGGATTTTCGACTTCGCCGACCGCATCGCCGAAATGGATGACGGGCATATTGTTGGGGTGAAAGGGGCAGGGCTAAAGGCTAAAGGCTAAGAATTGTGCTACAAAGCTTTTTCGTGTCGCCTAGAGGCGCCTACTTTTGGCTTTCGTGTTTTTCGTGGACAATAACCATTAAATTAAGCCGTTCGTGGTGAGCTTGTCGAACCATAAATCTATCTACAGGAGGTGGCATGCAAGTCAAATACACATTACCGATATTGGCGGCTGTCGGATTCTTTTTTGCGATTTATACGGTCGTCAACAGCAATAAGCCGATACCGGTTGCTCCCGCCGTTGCGCCGCCCGCCTCCGCGCCGTTTAAATCGTTTATTGCCGGGGCGGGTATTGTCGAGGCAAAAAGCCAGAACATTGCCATCGGCACGCCCTTGTCCGGCATCGTCAAAACCTTGGCCGTCAAGGTCGGCGATAAGGTCAAAGCCGGTGCGCCGCTGTTTTACCTGGACGACCGCGATACCCGCGCGGAATTAGCCGTTAAACACGCCGATCTCGCAAAAGCTCAAGCCGGTATTAACGAAGCCAATGCCTCGCTCAAAGATACCCAATCGCTGAGCGATTTGGCCGAAGCGGTGACCGACCGCCGCGCCATCAGTTCCGAGGAATTGCTTAGGCGACGCAATGCGCTGCTGATCAACGCCGCCAAACTGGATAGCGCCAAAGCCTTGGTGCAACAGGCCGAAGCCGCGTTGGCAACGACGCAAACCACGCTGGCCCGGCTCGTCGTTCAAGCGCCGGTAGACGGCGAGGTGTTGCAGGTCAATATCCGGCCCGGCGAGTTCGCCCAAGCCGGAGCCTTGCCCACACCGTTGCTGGTGCTGGGCAATATGGATCAGCTGCATGTGCGGGTAGACATTGACGAGAATGATGCCTGGCGGTTCGACAAAAACAGCAAGGCCGTGGCCTTCCTGCGCGGCAACCGGAACTTCAAAACCGATCTGATTCCGGCTTATGTCGAGCCCTATGTGGTCCCCAAAAAATCGCTGACCGGCGACAGCACCGAACAGGTTGATACGCGCGTTTTGCAGGCGCTGTACAGCTTTGACAGGAGCCAACTGCCGGTCTATGTGGGCCAGCAAATGGATGTCTTCATTGAAGCCAAGGATTATGCAGGAGATGGCGGTTCACCGTTATGACCCGTCGCCCGCTTGCACTTTTTGTCTCCCTGCTGTTATCCGGCTGCTTTGCTGTCGGCCCCGACTATCAGCGCCCCAAAATCCCGATTCCCCGGCAATGGACTGAAACGCCTGCGGTTCAAGGTTCCCAACCGGAACAATGGTGGAAGACTTTTAACGATCCGATTCTCGACAAACTGATCAGCGAGGCCATCGCGTCCAACCTGGATTTGAAGCTTGCCTTGGAGCGGGTTAAAGACGCCCGCGCCCTGCGTTCAGCAACCATTGCAGCAGGCTTGCCCAGCCTGGACGCCAAGAGCAGCGCCAGCAGGCGGTTCAACAACTCGTCCTCACCCGCATCCCAAACCGGCACATCCTCTGCGGGCGGCGGTTTTGGTATCGGCAATCAATTCATCAACATTTTCCAGATGGGCTTCGATGCCCAATGGGAGCTGGATTTTTTCGGCGGCGTCAGGCGTGCGGTAGAATCCGCCGATGCAACGATTGACGTCGAAGTCGAAAACAGCCGGGATGTGCTGGTTACGCTGTTGGGCGAAGTCGCACGAAACTATATCGAGCTGCGCGCCAATCAACGACTGATTGCCATTACCCGTGAAAATTTACACGCGCAACAGGAAACCCGGGAACTGACGCAAATCCGCCAACAGACAGGTCTTGCCAGCATGCTGGAAGTGACCCAGGCGCAAGCACTGGCGGCAACGACCGAGGCGCAGTTGCCGAATTATGAAACGGCAGCCAAGCAATCGATACACGCACTCAGCGTATTGCTCGGCAAAGAACCCGGTGCGCTGGCCGTTCGGCTTGACCAACAAGGCACTATCCCGGCCATTGCCGCTAATGTGATAACCAACCTCCCCTCCGAATTATTACAACGCAGGCCGGACATTCGCCGCGCCGAACGGCAACTGGCCGTCGCCAACGCATCGGTCGGCGTTGCAACCGCCGAGCTTTACCCGAAAATCAACCTGGCAGCGTTCATCGGCTTGCAAAACACGACCATCACCGACTTCACGCCGATCGGAAAATCATGGTCGGCAGCATCGTCATTAACCCTGCCGATCTTCAATTGGGGAAAACTGAACGCCAACATCGACAGCAAAAAAGCGCAATTCGAGCAGACCTTCCTGACCTATCAGTCCACCGTTTTATCGGCTTTTAAGGAAGTGGAAGATGCGCTGATCGCCTATAGCAAAGAGCAACAGCGGCACAAAGCATTGGCAAAAGCCGTTGCCGCCAACCAGCTGGCGGTTCAATTAGCCAACGAGCGCTATCAAAAGGGCTTGACCGCGTTTCTTGATGTACTGACCAGCCAAACCGCGCTTTATCAAGCCCAGAGCTTGCTGGTCACCAGCGAGTCCCAGCTTGCGGGCAACCTGGTCGCCCTGTATAAAGCGCTAGGCGGCGGCTGGCAAACCGAGGCTATCGTGAGTGATGTTGAAAAATAGCCTCGGCATTGTTCAACCTAAAAACCGCAGTTAGTCTACGAAAAGCACGAAAGCCAAAAGTAGGCGCCTCCAGGCGACACGAAAAAAGTCATTATGTTGTATTGCACAGCCATTCACCCTTTGGGTGATGATTCGTAACTTGGTATCGAGTTGAATATTTTCGTGCTTTTCGTGGATCAAATAATTTTTCTAGGTTAACAGCTTCGCCGGAATTCACGCGGAGAGCATCCAAACCGCTGTTTGAATGCGCGACTAAAATGCGCCGCATCGTTAAACCCCCAGCGAAACGCAATGTCGGACAATCGATGGCCTGCATAAACCGGATCTTGCATGTCCTTTCGGCAATTCTCCAGCCTGCGCTTCCAAACGTAGCGCATCAATGAAGTCCCTTCATCTGCAAACAGGTCGTTGATATAACGCGCCGACAAACCCGCGTGACGGGTAATCAGGCCGGTATCGAGATCAACATTCCGAAGGTTTTGCTCGATAAAAGTCTTGATGCAATTAATTGAACCTGAGCGACTTCTGGACAAGTTGATGTCGCCAGGACGCACCGAAGTAACCGCCAAGGTCAACAAATCCAGCGCATGCTCGGCAAGACTGGAAAATTCGTGGTCTTGTAACTGGTCGGCATGAGTGGCGGACGAACGCAGGAAATTCGATGCAACAAAGCCGATGCCTTGAGCGCTGGGAATGCGCAACGCAGTGCAACGGTCTACCCCCGCAATCCTGTCCCTGAACACAGTCCGGGGGATTGAAAGAATCAACTTGGTAAACTCGCCAGGACAATGGATTCGATGTGGGCGGGTCGGATCATAGAGAGTTATGTCGCCCGGTTGAAGAAAAACTTCCCGTCCATTTTGCTCCAACCGGTAATGGCCGGAAAGAAGCATAACCGCAAAATAGGCATCCTGACTATTCAAGTGCGGCTCTCTGGGTAATCGCTCTAACGAAATCGCGCTGGATTGAATTGTCGACAGTTGAAGATCTCCCCACGGGTAAATAGTCAGGTCTTGAAACAAGTCGTTATGAGCGGGCGAGGTTATTTCAACATTGGTGTACTCCCTGCATATCACCTCACGCAACCAGTCGACTCTTTCACGCGGCGCAATAGCGTTGGTCGAAAACTTGAAACCGGCTCTGTCAGGATTGACCGGCAGTTTATCGGATAACTCAGTCATATTCATGATCCGGACCTTGTTTAAAGAAATATTCACTCATTGTTTTCATATAAAAGTCGAAACAGCCGTTACGGTCAAGTTTTAGTTCCGTTTCGCACCAGCGGGAAACCGTAAAAAACGCCAGACTAAAGGCTTAACCCTTCGGCAAAACTGTCAACACACTCAAGGACAATAAAATGGAAGATCTACTCAACCACGCAGCGCCCCGCATTGCGCTTATCGCCTCCGGCATTTTCTTTATGACCGGTTTGCTGACCGGCGCATGGAAGTACCTCTGCATGAGACGGCACCCAAGCGCCGAAACGCCGCACTATGTCAACACCGCCCACCGTGCCGCACTGATGTACGCGTTTGCTGCGCAACTGCTTGCCGTTTTCGCCGCGACCAGCGCATTTTCCGATACCGTGAATACCGTCGCCGTGATCTTTCCGCTGCTGTTTTTCGGCATCGCTATTTTCCACTATATCAACCTAGGCTTGACCACCCAAAGCAATAACAGCCTGCGCGATTCCGCCGACCGAGCGAAAGATTACCTTATGCTCAATATCCTGGCAGTGGCGGAAATCGGCGGATTTTCCGTGCTGTTGCTGGGTTTCTTTTTACGGATATGGGGTTGAACAGGCCGCCAATACCTAGAATGAATTTTAGTGTCATGTTAAGCTCAACTGCATTTCCGGTTTTTTCTTAAGTCTACTTTGTCAGGCCGCGGGGAGCGGGTTTCTAGTGCCATGAATGGTCAATTCAATTTATCCATGGTGCCTGGATTCCGGCAATCCATGCCGGAATGACGTCATACATTGTGTGTCCATGAAATAGAACTAATAGCGCATCAACACGACAAGAACAGGGGTACAAAAATGAACTCGCAAGAATTAGTTAAAGTATGGGATCTCCCGCTTAGAATTTTTCACTGGCTGCTGGTTGCCGGATTTTTTATCGCTTACCTGACTGAAGATGACTTATTAACGGTTCACGTCTGGGCGGGTTATCTGGTGACCGGATTATTGGTATTCCGATTGGTCTGGGGATTTATCGGCAACGACTATGCCCGGTTCTCGAATTTTTTATGCAGCCCTGCCAAGTCGATTGCCTATATTAAAGACCTGCTCGTATTAAAAACCCGGCGTTACATCGGCCACAACCCGGCGGGTGCGGCGATGATTGTCTTATTACTGGTCAGTCTATTAGCGACGGTTATCACCGGCTTTGCGGTGTACGGCGCAGGCCAGGCCGCCGGACCGCTGGCGACTATCGGCCCGGCCAACGAAAAAATGTGGGAAGAAGTGCATGAGTTTTTCGCCAACTTCACGTTGATTCTGGTGGTAGTGCATGTCGCAGGCGTGGCTATAGAAAGCTATATCCACCGCGAGAATCTGGCCAGGGCGATGGTGCATGGGTTTAAGAAAAAATAATCCTTTTGCGCAAGTTTCAGTTGCGTAGCAGAGTTGCGTAGCAGAGTTGCGTAGCAGAGTTGCGTAGGTCGGGTTAGCGTAGCGTAACCCGACACATCGAAGCGGCAAATGTCGGGTTACGCTACGCTAACCCGACCTACATGGCTGTCACCGCCAGAATCTATATATGATCCCTATTTAAGCCGATGATCAATTTTCGTGCATTTGCCAAATGTATTATTTTTTGCTTTTGCTGTTCTGTTGCATCGCTCCACTGAAGAATTTCATCAATGCTGCGAAAGCAACCGAGGCAGACATCTTCCTCATTCAGGCAGCAGTCCCTTACACATGGCGAAATAATATTTTCCAATGAAGAATCTCCAGAGCTGAATGGGGCATGCTGCCCCGTTCGAAATGTAAGGCGTTGGTTAAGCGTAAGCCATTAAGTAGCGTAGGCTGGGTTACATCTTTTCGCAACCCAACCAACATCTATATTAATGGCCAACCTGCTGATAAAGCTCCGGCTGAGCCGTACCTTCGATGACCAATTCAGCCAGCGCGCCCTTATCAATCGCACGAGTCAGGCTGTGATCGACCAGCAGGTATTTGCCGGGGACTTCGGCGGTAAATTCAATCATCACCGCAGAACCGGGGGCTATGACTGTGGTCTGGACGTTTTTCAGCGGCGGGTTCATGATCGCGCCA
>JALNYL010000014.1 GCA_023229865.1 Minisyncoccota bacterium | reverse complement strand
GCGCGTCTTTTAGCTCAACTGATATCTCGATCATCCGAAGTGCCATTGAAGCTAAGGTGAAAGACCTGCGGCAAGTGGCCGCGGAAGATAACAGTATGGCTCCCGGTATCCGGAAGGCTTTTGGCGATGCCGCGGCAGCGCTGGAAGCATTATCAGCGTCTTTGGAATCTAATGGATCTGCCCTGGCCCGGCAAGCGGGTGCCGGAACAGCCGGTTCACCTATGAAAAAGGGTGGTATTGATTTCCGGACAATGAACATTATCACTAAACCTATGGGAAGCTTCGAAGGGCTTAATTTAAAGCTTCCGTTATTAAGTAAGAAAGAGTTGTCGAATATCAACGTGGATGTTGAACTCGGGCAGATCAAGAACATGGTTGCCAGCGGAATAATCCCGTCGGGAGAACGTATCAAGGACCTGGTGGCCGCGTGTTCTCAAAAAGGTGAATTACAAGCCAGGACAGATGACCTGGTCGTCTGTATAGCTGAAATCTGCCGTTTACAGGAAGAGGATGTAACTGAAAGTTCTGCTGCGCTGCGCGAAACACTGGTGATCCTTGATTCACGCCAGGTAGCGTTGGCGAAGCTGTAATATCCGGTAAGGTATAAGTAAAAAGCCAAACCCTCGACAGTGCTCGGGGGTTTGGCTTTTTACTTTTTGAATTGTTCCAGATCCCCTGACTACCGACCATCGACTATGAACTACCTGTGACCTGTGACTTGAGACTTGTGTCATGTGACCTGTGACCAGTTTCTTTTTTCCTGTCTATAATCCCTTTACCCCTATTTCATTATATATTATAATAATGTAATGGAAAAACCCAACGATATCCCTATACGGTATCTTAAAGGCGTCGGGCCTAAAAGAGAAAAGACGTTTAATAAAATAGGCGTTTATTCAATAGAGGACCTGCTGTATTATTTTCCCCGCCGGTATGAGGATCGCGCTCAATTCAGCCGGATCGCCGATCTTAAGGAGGGGGGCGTGTATACGATCAAGGCGAATATCGTTGCCCGCGGACAGCGCCGCTCGTTTCGCAGGCGTGGTTTTAGCATTGTGGAAGCCGCGGTTACCGATGAAACCGGGATCGTGTATTGCATTTGGTTTAACCAGCCGTATCTGCATGAATATTTTAAAGCCGGGCAGGGGTTGATCCTTTACGGGAAAGTAGAGCGTTATGCCGGAAGGCTGCAGATGAGTTCTCCTGAATTCGAAATTATCGCTGACCATGGCCAGGAAGAAGGGGCCCAGGATGAATCTTTACATATGGGCAGGATCGTCCCGGTTTATTCATTGCCTTCGGGGGTCGGCCAGCGAAGCTTCCGCCGGCTGATCAAACTTGTCCTTGATGAGCATTTGACAAGCCTTAATGATTTTCTGCCTTACGATGTTCGGGCGCGTAATAATTTGTTGAATCTTGCCAAAAGCCTGGTTAATATCCACTTTCCTGAAAATCAGGAATCGCAGAAAGAAGCGTATAAGCGGCTTTCTTTTGAAGAATTCCTGCTTTTTCAGCTTCCGCTTGCTTTACGCAAGCTAAAGAGGCAGGAGAAGAATGGTATTGCTCATACTGTGGAAGGGGATTTGGTAAATGCTTTTATAAAGAAGCTGCCGTTTCGTTTGACTGCCGCTCAATTAAGCGCTTTGGCGGAAATTAAGGCTGATATGTATAAGCCTCAGGTAATGCAGCGGCTTTTGCAGGGTGATGTGGGGTCCGGGAAAACAGTTGTTGCTGTCATTGTCAGCCTTATGGCTATTCAAGGCGGCTATCAGGTGGCTTTTATGGCTCCCACAGAGATATTAGCCAGACAGCATTATGAAAATATCGCGCAACGCTTTGCTATGGCAGGTGGCGCGTTGTCCCATATACATATGGCATTATTGACTAGTAGTGGAGGGAAAAGAGAGAAAGAACGCCTATCTAAGCAAATAAATGATGGTAAGCTTGATATGGTCTTAGGTACTCACGCATTATTGGAAGAAGCTATAGAATTTAAGAGCTTAGGGCTTGTCATTATCGATGAACAGCATAAATTCGGTGTTGGTCAGCGGGCGTTATTGCCAAAAAAGGGCTTAAATCCTGATGTTTTGATCATGACTGCAACTCCGATCCCCCGGACACTGGCAATTACTTTGTATGGAGATCTGGATATTTCTGTTATTAATGAATTGCCTCCAGGCCGGCCGGCCATTACGACCATGCATTTTACCCAGATGACTAAACGCAGCGCTTATACCATTGCGCGAGAGCAAATGCGGCAAGGTAACCAGGTATATATAGTATATCCCGTGATCGAGGAATCGTACGCTTTGGATATTGCCGGCGCTAAAAAGATGTATGAGCAATTTAAATCGGGCGATTTTAAAGATTTCCGGTTAGGTCTAATTCACGGCAAGCTTAAGAAAGAAGAACAAGACGCGGTCATGCTTAAATTCAGGAATAAAGAATTGGACCTCCTTGTTGCTACTACTATACTGGAGGTCGGTATTGACGTCCCCAGCGCTACCTGTATGATCATTCAACATGCCGAGCGTTTTGGCTTGAGCCAATTACATCAGTTGCGTGGCAGGGTAGGCAGAGGCGTGAACGCCTCTTTTTGTTTGTTGATATCTGAAGCTAAGACCGAAGAATCAAAAGCGCGCCTTGAAGCGATGGTTAAATACAGGGATGGGTTTCACATCGCGGAAGAAGATTTAAAGATACGCGGCCCGGGAGAGTTCTTCGGGAGCCGTCAGCACGGTTTGAACGAGCTTAAGATCGGCAATCCTCTTACCCAAATGCATTTGTTAAAGACGGCGCGGGAGGAAGCTATCAGGCTTACGGAGCATGATCCGGGCCTCAAGGAACGTAATAGCCTTGCTTTAAAGGAAAAATTGCTGCAGCGATTTCCTGAATACAAGAAATTCATGCTGACGGGATAAGCGGCTCAAAGCAGCAGAAAAAAGGAGTATAGTTTATGCGGGTGATCTCCGGTAAATATAAAGGAAAGAAATTTCAGGCTCCTCGCCATATAAGGCCTACTCAAGATATGGTAAAAAAGGCTTTATTTGATATTTTAGGTGATGTGGAGGGGTTGGTTTTCCTGGAACTGTTTGCGGGTTCAGGTTCTGTGGGTATGGAAGGATTGTCTTTAGGGGTTAAAAAGGCTGTTTTTGTGGAAAAAGACAGGGAATGTATCCACTGTATCCAGCAAAACCTGTCTTCTTTGGCTCCCCGGGTTTTTGAGCACGAGAGTTCAATCCCTGATTTTAAGAATAAAGCCTTAAAATTGGAACGCGCCTTGAATGCCCTTGCCGGGAGTAAAGAATCTCAGACAGAGATCATCAATAAGGATGTTTTAGAGGCCATTCCTTTATTATTCAGGAATAAACAACGCTTTGATATCATTTTTCTGGACCCGCCGTATTATAAACACAAGCAGCCGGCAGCAGGCGCTGAGGCAGGGGCGAGGCATCATCGAGAAAGTCCCGCGGATATGCAGGATACAGGCGAATCATTGTCAAAAAAAGCCTTGCAAATATTAGGGGCTTATGATATATTAACCCCTTATGGTTTTGTGATCGTTCAGCATTGTAAACGGGATGCCGTCCTGGAAAATT
Source organism: Minisyncoccota bacterium (assembly GCA_023229865.1). GTDB lineage: Bacteria > Patescibacteriota > Minisyncoccia > Phycocordibacterales > UBA1550 > UBA1550. The sequence goes on along the minus strand of JALNYL010000014.1, from coordinate 4,103 downwards.
ATGGGGCGCTGAAGCTCCTGAGACAGTCTACATACGGTGATACCGTATTGTCGTTTTATCAGAAGAACTGATTTTCGCGAGAATTATATGCGTCAAAGAGCTATTTATCCCGGTACGTTCGACCCGGTTACCTACGGCCATATCGATCTTATCAAGAGAGCGCAAGAGATCTTTTCTGAGGTTATAGTCGCAGTTGCGCATAATCCCCATAAAAAACCGCTTTTTGATGTTCAGGAGCGGGTTGGCATGCTGGAAAAAGTGACCGCTTCCCTTAAGAATGTAACCGTTAGCCATTTTAACGGATTAGTGGTTGATTTCGCCAGGCAACAAAAAGCGAAAGTATTGATACGCGGCTTACGGATGATCTCTGATTTCGAGTATGAGTTTCAGATGGCGTTGACCAATAGAAAGCTTGCCGCCGATATTGAAACAATCTTCCTGATGCCTCAGGAATCTTATAGTTATCTTTCCTCAAAGCTTTTAAAAGAAGCAGGGTCTTTCGGGGCTGATTTATCCGCGTTTGTCCCGGATTTTGTCGAAAAAGCATTACAAAAGAAATTGCGAAGATCACGATAGCGTACGCTTGGATGTTTAATGTTTTTTATGGCGATTACGGTGAGGTGCGTGAAGTATGAAAGTATATGCCGATCAAATTCCGCCTGAAGGAGTAACATTAGAAGAAGCGACTGATCCTTCAGTCTTCGAGCTTGATACGGAGATCGTTAAATTCAAGTCTCCGCTACGCATAAAAGCCGATATTTTCAAGATCACCAACGCGGTGACGGTGGATGTCGCGTTGCATACCTTTACGACGTTAACCTGCAGCCGGTGCTTGAAAGAGTTTGACGTTGATTTTGCAAAAGACCTGAAATTAAATTATCAGGTAGAGAAAACAGACCGTATTATTGATTTGACTCCTGATATCAGGCAGGAAATACTTTTGGATTATCCGATAAAACCGTTGTGTAAGCCCGATTGCCGGGGATTATGCCTGTGCTGCGGGAAGAATTTAAATGAAGCTGAGTGCGGTTGTAAAAGAGACGGCCAAACTAATACATAAAACAATATCCGTGAAATGAACAAAGGGGGAAATTAAATGGCACTACCAAAGAAACGACATTCTAAAACGCGGGGTAAGAAGCGCAGGACGCATTGGAAGTTAAGCAAGGTGAACCTGAGCCCGTGTCCTCAATGTAAGCAGCCTCGTTTAGCCCACCACGCCTGTAAGGTTTGCGGCTATTATAACGGCAAATCGGTTGTTGAGATTGCGGTCAAAGAAAAGAAAAAGAAAAGTTAAGAGCTTTATATTCTCGTTGCCCGGCTTTATCCGCAGGTATCCGTTGAACGGGTGCCTCTAAGCGCATGCAAGGCCGGGGACGCTTCCTGTTTTATGGTATAACGGCCCTCTATAAAAAAGGAATACTATGAAGATCATTGTAGATGCTATGGGTGGTGATTATGCCCCTGATGTGGTTATCGAAGGGGCTATCGCTGCGGTTAAAGAGTATCAGATCGAAGTCGTCCTGGTCGGCGACCAGGTAAGGATAGAAGCGCTGCTTAAGAAGAATAAATATTCCGGCAGCGCTATTTCTATTCATCCTTCCCAGGAAGTCATTGAAATGCACGAGTCTCCTGCCACCAGCGTGCGCAGGAAAAGGAATTCTTCTATTGTCGTGGGATTGAACCTGGTGAGGGACGGTAAAGGTGATGCGTTTTTCAGCGCGGGGAATACGGGGGCTGCTGTTTGCGCCGGGACTTTGAGCCTGGGGCTTTTGCCGGATGTTGAGCGCCCGGGCATCGCTATTGTTTTACCGACGTTAAAAGATTTTTCTCTGATAATGGATGTCGGCGCTAATATCGACCCGAAACCATCTCAGCTTTTACAATACGGGATCATGGCGAGCGCCTATACCAGTTGTATCCTGAATAAGGCTAATCCGACCGTGGGCCTCTTGAATATCGGCGAAGAAGAAACAAAGGGGACAGGTTTTCTTAAAGAAACAGGAGAGCTTTTCGAGAAAAGCAAACTTAATTTTATCGGTAATGTCGAAGGCAAAGACCTTTTTTCCGGGAAATGCGATATTATTATCTGTGACGGTTTTGTCGGCAATGTCGCGCTTAAGGTTTCTGAAAGCCTGGCAGAAACTATGCAGATCTTTCTGAAAAGGCATTTAATGAGCAATCTGCGGGGTAAGATCGGGCTTCTTTTTCTAAAGAACAACCTGGGTAATTTCAAGAAAAAGATCGATTATTCCGAATATGGCGGCGCGCCTTTATTAGGGGTCAACGGAGTGGTCATTATCGGCCATGGCCGTTCGAATGTGAAGGCGATCAAGAATGCTATCCGTGTTGCCAAGGAAGAAGTAGAGCGTAAATTTAATGAGAAGATGTTAGAGGCTATACACACGCAAGCCCAGCAATAAAAGGATTATACGAGACTATGAAGAAAGTAGGTATTATAGGGGTAGGGGAATATTTGCCGAAGAAGGTCCTGACGAATGCGGATCTTGAGAAAATGGTCGATACATCCGATGAATGGATCACCACGCGTACCGGCATTAAGGAAAGGCGCATTGCCGCCAAACATGAAGCTACTTCAGAGTTGGCGTTGAAAGCCGCCGAGGAAGCCCTGAAGGATGCCGGGATCAAACCTCTTGATTTGGGCTTGATCATTGTGGCGACGATCACGCCTGATATGCAGTTCCCCTCAACCGCCGCGTTTGTGCAGGCAAAGTTAGGGGCTAAGAATGCCGCTGCCTTTGATATTTCTGCGGCGTGCGCCGGTTTTGTATACGCGTTGGTTACTGCTCAGCAATTTATCGCGCGCGGCTGTTATAAAAATGTTTTGGTTGTCGGCGCGGAGGTGCTTTCAACGGTTACCGATTGGGAGGACCGTAATACCTGTGTTTTATTCGGCGACGGTGCGGGAGCCGCGGTTTTAGGAGAGGTTAAAAGCGGGGGGTTTCTTTCAACGTATCTGGGTTGTGACGGGACCTATACTGAAATATTGAATTTGCCGGGCGGAGGCTCGCGTAATCCCGCCTCTCATAAGACGCTTGAGAGCCGGATGCATTATATGAAAATGTGCGGGAATGAATTGTTTAAGCTGGCAGTGAAGATCATGGCTGACGCCGCGGAAAAAGCTTTAGAGAAAGCGGGTTTGAGTTGTGATGATATAACCTGCTTAATTCCCCACCAGGCAAATATCCGTATTATTTTAGCTGTCGCAAAGCGGCTTGGGTTACCGGAAGATAAAATTTATTTGAATATAGAAAAATACGGCAATATCTCTTCTGCTTCTACAGCTACCGCTTTGTGCGAAGCGGTCAGGGAGGGAAGAATTAGAAAAGGCGATATTGTCCTCTTGGATGCTTTCGGCGCCGGATTAGTTTGGGGGGCGTGCGTTATTAAATGGTAGTGGAGCGTTATGTTGGTCGATGTTTTATAGTCGATAGTCCCTGCCTACCGGCAGGCATAGGCGCAATTAAATAATATGAAAGCGTATTTATTCGCGGGGCAGGGGTCACAGTATATAGGTATGGGGAAAGATCTCTATGAGGCTTTTCCTGAAAGTAAGGCTATTTTTGATAAGGCTGATGACGTTTTAGGCTTTTTTATCTCAAAGATGTGTTTTGAAGGTGACCCGGAAGAATTGAAGAAAACCAAAAATTGTCAGCCGGCGATTGTGACGATGACGATAGCGGCGTACGAAGCTTTTAAGAAAGTCGCCAGTCGCCAGTCGCCAGTCGCCAGTTATGTCGCGGGATTGAGCCTGGGTGAGTATTCAGCGCTTGTTGCCGGCGGAGCGGTGAGTTTTGAGGATGCGGTTAGTTTAGTCAGGCGCCGCGGGGAATTTATGGAAGAAGAGGCATTAAAATCACCCGGTAAGATGGCTTCTCTTATGGGATTAGAATTGGCCGCGGTCAGAAAGGTCTGCCGGGATACGAATGTTGAAGTCGCTAATATCAATAGCCCGGGACAAATTGTCATATCCGGCGGCGCCAGCCAGATAGGGGAAGCGGTTAAAGCCGCTGAAGCTGCCGGGGCCAGGTAGGTTATACTTTTAGAGGTAAGCGGGGCGTTCCATTCATCATTTATGAAAG
>JALNYL010000013.1 GCA_023229865.1 Minisyncoccota bacterium | reverse complement strand
GTTTGAGGCCCGTGAGAGATGATCACGTTGATAGGCTCTATGTGTAAGACGAGTAATCGTTTCAGCAGAGGAGTACTAATACGCCGATTCTTATTGGGAATTTGAAAATCACAATCATTATTTGTTTGATTGTTTCTTACCTGGAAATTGTTTTTGTATGTTTACAATACATGGGGATGTAGCTCAGTCTGGTAGAGCACTTGCTTCGCGCCGTTGATCCTTGGGATCAGAACCTTAACCCAGCTTGCTGGGACACTGCCGTCGGCGAGACGGAGGAAGTAGGGAAATCGCGCGAGATATCAAGAGGTCGGTGGTTCAAATCCACTCATCCCGACCACTTCAGTAATGAAGGTGGTAATGTACAAAACAATTTACGATTGAATATTTAGTTCTGGTGGTTCAGCGCTGTGGTCACACCTGATCTCATTCCGAACTCAGAAGTTAAGCGCAGTTGCGGCGATGATACTCGCAAGGGGAAAGTAGCTTGCCGCCAGAACTAAGGATTCAATCGTAATAATAAAAAACAACCAACTTCACGTTGGTTGTTTTTTTTATTTTCATAATATTTTACTGCGGGGGATGACTATGTTCCCATTGCGAGTTCGCAAGGGGCTGAAATGCGAACACTTGGAGCATTTCAGGGCCGGAGGCGGACAGCAGCGTCCAAGACGTGAATCTGCTGATTCAGAGGCGGGGTCGCGAAATTTTTCACCAGAAAAATATTCGTGACAGTGCGCGTCCGCCAGAACTAAGGATTCAATCGTAACAAAAAGCAGCAACGCAAAGCGTTGCTGCTTTTTGTTTTGCCTTTGTTGCCGTGCTATTATGTACACATATGGATTGGGCTCAAAAACGAAAGATTATTTATGCATCAGTGGTCGCAGGGGTCATTGTTCTTCTCGCTGCATACCCAATGTACAAGCTTGTTAGTAAGCCTGCGACATGTTTCGACAAGAAGCAAAATGGCACGGAAACAGGTGTTGACTGTGGTGGTGTGTGCGCGCTCATGTGCTCAAAAGATGTAAAGCCTCCGCGTGTCGTATGGGCAAAAGTTTTTTCTATCAATGGCTCGTATGATATTGGTGCCTATATGGAAAACGTAAATACGGGAGCCGGTCTTAAAAATGCTCACTACACAATTCGCGTCATAGGAAGCGGCGGAAAAGTGCTCATAGAAAAAAAGGGAATAACCGAATTGGCTCCCGCTTCGCGCGTACTTATTTTTGAGACCGGGATTGTTCTTACAGAAACACCAGAGCGTCTCGAGGTCCTCTTTGATTCAGGGGATCTCGCAAGGTGGCTTAAAGCGACGACCGCACCGTCTCCTGTGGTTACTAAAAACCAGATTCTCAAAAATGTTGATACAAAGCCACGATTCGACGCAACACTCGTAAATACTGATCCCGTAAACGAGGTCGCTGATCTCACTTTGAGCGCAATCGTCTATGACGCTTCGCGTTATCCTGTTGCGATATCGAAAACATTTGTTGAAAATATTCCTAAAGAAGGAGAGCAGAGTATCTTTTTTACGTGGCCAAGCAGATTTACTAAATATGCAAAAGGAGCATCTTGCCCCGTGCCTGTTGATACGGTGATTCTCCTTGATCATTCTGGCTCTATGGATATTGAACGCAAGAACCCTGCAGAGCCTCTTACTTCGGCAAAAAATGCCGCAAAAGCATATCTTAGTTTGCTCAATCCTGGTGACAAGGCAAGCCTCATCACCTTCGCCGCCACTTCGTCGATGTCTGCGGTGTATGAATTGTCAGAAGATTTTAGTACTCTTGGTGAAAATGTTTTAAATATTGCGACAACTACCCCAACGAAGAAGGGTGCGATTATGGGGGGTAATCTCGGAGACGCGATTAAAGCTGCTGTTGCTGAGCTCCAGAGTTCTCGCCATACAGCATCTTCAAAGCAAGCAATCATCGCTTTTACGGATGGGAATCCAGGAATCCCTGTTGACCCCACAAACGTAAAAAACAAGCAATATGCGCTCGATTACGCTGCTACTGCGGCAGGAGAAGCTCGTCGTGGTGGAGCAAGCCTCTTTGCTCTCGGATTTGGGGCGGGAATGAACGCGTCGTTCTTGCAGTACAGTATTGCGGGAAGTTCTGCTCATTACTTCAGCACCTCAACCCCTGAAGTTCTCCAGACTATTTATAAGGAAGTTTCTGAAGCCCCTTGTCCTCCTGAAAGTTTTATTACTGAAATCGTTGTAACACCGCGCGCTATTTTTGCAGAGTAGGGTCTCTCATTGTTATGCAAGTTTTTACGTTGATACAAGAAGTCTTTTCCCGAAAGACATCCATTGATTGGGTGCTTCTTCTTGGCTCTTTGGCGATTGTTTCTTTTGGGCTCATCACGATGAACGCGTTTACGGGGGAGAATGTTTTTTTTGAAAAACAGCTTATCTCTATTGTGATTGCTCTGTGTGCGTTTTTTATTGCGACTCGTGTCGATACTGATATGCTCAAGCGCACCAATGTGCTCGTGACGCTTTTTTTGGTATTGAGTGCGCTTCTCCTCGTCCTCTTTGGTGTGGGGCATGTGGCAAAAGGCGCGCAAAGCTGGTTTAAAATCGCAACATTTGCGTTCCAGCCCGCCGAGGCGATGAAGCTTCTCCTCATTCTTATCCTTGCGAAATATTTTTCACGTCGACACGTTGAGATTGCGCATTTTCGTCACATCATCGTGTCGGGCATTTATGCGTTTATCCCATTTGTCCTCGTTCTTCTCCAGCCAGACTTCGGCTCGGCGATGATTATCTTCTTTGTTTGGTTTGGAATGATTCTTGTTTCTGGTGTTTCAAAAAAGCATCTCGCGTTTGTTTTTCTTGTTGGAGGGATCGCGTTTGCGGGACTCTGGATCTCGGTGTTTCAGCCATATCAAAAGGCGCGTATTATGACGTTTGTAAATCCTCTCTCCGATATCCGTGGTACAGGCTACAATGCGTACCAATCGACGATTGCGGTTGGCTCAGGGCAACTCACGGGGAAGGGGGTGGGGTATGGGACACAGTCGCACCTTCGCTTTTTACCAGAATATCAAACAGACTTTATTTTTTCAGCATTTGCGGAGGAGTGGGGATTCTTTGGGGTTTTAATATTGTTTGGGCTTTTTGCGCTCGTAATCTGGCGTATTTTGAGTATCGCACTTTTGGGGGCGACTAACTTTGAAATGCTTTTTGGTACAGGAGTTGCGGTGCTTATTATTGCGCACTTCATTGTTAATATCGGTATGACGATTGGGCTCTTGCCAGTGACAGGAGTGACGGTGCCATTTATGAGTTTTGGTGGCTCACACCTTCTTATTGAGTTTACCGCGCTCGGACTTTTGGTAAGTATGAAAAAAAACGCACGTCCCGCTCATAGGAGTGCGCTTTCTCATGAATTCTTGGGATTGTAATTACCAAGCTGCCGTTGCGGTGTAGCTATCAGTAACCTGAATTGCCCATGTTGCACGCTGGGGGTCATAGAATTTTGAACCAGCTGCAGGATAAGCATCTTTCTCGAGAGAGCAGTTTGAGATGAGTTTATAGTGTTGTCCGTCAGAACGATAGACATAAGCGCGGTACTGAGTTCCTGTGCAAGCATTGTTTATTCCCCCCTTAGGATCGTTGGGGAGTTTCTGGATCATATTTGCTCCTACAATGCTTGGGATCCAGTTTGCGTTATAGCTACAACCTCCTCCACAAGTATCTCCAATTTCAGAAGAGAGCCAAACCCCAGCCGTTGTTGGGTATGAGCCATTGGTGGTGAAATAGTGAGTGATTGCTTTTTGAAGCTCGCCAATCTCTGCCTTGCGTGTTGTGTCGCGTGTCTTTGCGCGCGCGCTATCGAGTGCCGTCAAAACAACTGCTGACAAGAGGCCAATAATCGCGGTAACGACAATGAGTTCAATAAGTGTAAATCCTTTGTTTTTGTGCATATTCATATTATTTAACTCCTTGTTGCTGCATCTCGCGTATTACTCTGAGCTGTGCTTGGATCTGCTCAGCTGTTCGCTGAGAGGGCATACTGTCTCCAAAAAGATTTGCGTACATAAAAATGGTAAGACCGAAGATAATAGCCGCAGCAGCAAGAAGAATGAGATTTGCTGTTGATTTGTCGACAACCCCCATTTTTTCAAGGGTTTGTACCATAAAAGACGGCTTCCCTTCGGGGGCGGGAGTGTTGTTCATCGCTGAAACAATCCCCAAATCTTTTTCGTCTTCAAATTCAATACCTTGCATACTCCTTAGTGTACTATCCCTGCTTCCCTGTGTAAAGAGCGCTTGTTTCAGTAATCATGCGCTTGAGGGAGAATTTTTCAGTAACGTGCGCTTGGAGCATGCGCGCCAAGTTTCCAGCGTATTCTTTATTAGATAAAATATCGCTAATCCCTTTTGAAATCATCTCTGGGTTGCGTGTGGGGACGAGAATTCCTGTTTCATTTCCAATGATTTCAGGGATTCCGCCAACGTTGGTGGCGATCACGGGAAGCCCTGTGAATCCAGCCTCGAGGAGGACGAGCCCGAGTGCTTCAGTGATAGAGGGAAGCACAAAGATGTCGAAAGCGGGGAGGAGGCGTGCGGCATCGTCGACAAACCCTGCAAAGATTACGCGATTTTTAAGCCCGTATTTTGTCACGGTTTTTTCTAGGTTCTCGCGTTCATCGCCATCCCCAAGAATAAAATAATAGAGAGACGGGTTTTGCGATGCTATTTTTGAAAAAGCCTCAATCGCATATTGGAGCCCCTTACTTTTGTGGAGCTCGGCAATGGTGCCAATGATTTGCGCGTCCTTGGGGAGAGCAGTCTTCGTTATTGTAAAAAGTTTTTGGCGCGCATCTTCCTTGGTGTAAAAATCTGGTTTTGCGATACCGTTTTTAATGACAACGATTTTATCCCCAACGAGAGGCCACCACGAAGTATCTTTTTTAATTGCATCAGAGACGGCGATGGTGTGGTGCGTGAGCGCCGTAGTGATCCAAGAGAAAAACTTGATAAGAGTACGCTGCCAACATGGGCGATCTTCATTAAACGCCCAACCGTGGGCGGTGAAAATTATTTCTGGTACACGGGCAAGGCGGGCGGCGAGGGCCCCCACGCCGCCCGCCTTGGCGCTATTCAAATGAACCACGTCAGGTTGTTCTTTTTTGAAAATCGCGAGGAGCTCAAAAAAAGCAGCGAGATCGCTTTTTGCGTCGATGTCACGCGTAAGAGAGAGGATGGGGATAATGCGAACATGCTCCCCTTGAAGCTTCTGAAGGAGGGGACCATTACCCCCTGTTGCTACAGCAACTTCAAATTGGTCCTTCGGAAGACTTCGTGCAAGGTCAAAAACGTATTTCTGCGCCCCGCCGAAATTAGACTTTGTTATGACAAATAAAATTTTCTTTTTCATATTGTTTAAATTATGGCACTGGCGGGGAGGGTGAGGGGGTCGGGGAACGGGAGTTCCCCGTGAAGGAAAACAGGCGAAGCCGTTAAAAACCGTGGGTTTTTAAGGAGGGGGCTCGTCCCCGACGCGTCGCCGAAGTTGGACTTTGTTATAACAAAAAGAATCTTTGTTTTTCTAGGTGAATTTTCCATGGGTGATGAAATTATAACCTTTTTGTGCTAGGCTTGAAAGGTATGAAGATTCTCAATAGACGTGAGCCCCTCATTTTGTTTGGCGGGGATTTGCTGGCATTTTTCTTGGCGCTTTGGCTTGCGCTCGCTATCCGCTTTGGCTCGATGCCTTCAGGGGAGCTTCTCTCTTGGCACTGGGCGCCGTTTTCCTTCCTCTTTATTATTTGGACGTTTGTGTTCTTTGTGGCGGGGCTTTATGAAAAGCACACATTGGTCTTTAAGGGCAAACTTCCTTCTCTTATTTTAAACACGCAGATCATAAATAGCCTCCTTGCGGTCGTGTTCTTTTATGTGATGCCATCATTTGGGATCACTCCCAAGACAGTACTCGCCGTGCATCTCGTTATTTCTTTTCTCCTCCTCGTAATTTGGCGTACGTTAATCGTCCCTCGTCTTGGGTTCCGTCATCGTGAAAATGCAATTCTCATTGGTGCGGGTGCGGAGATGCAGGAACTTCGCGAGGAGGTAAACGGCAACGAGCGCTATAATCTCAAGTTTGTTTCTTCTGTTGATCTCAATCAGCTCGACGGTATCGCTTTTCAAGAGGAGGTGGTAGAAAAAATCTACAGTGAGGGCGTCACGTCGGTGGTCATTGATTTGAAACACGAAAAGGCCGCAGCGATTTTGCCTGCGCTTTACAACCTCATTTTTTCAAATGTTCGCTTCCTTGATATGTACAAAGTGTATGAGGAAGTTTTTGATCGCATCCCGCTTTCGCTCGTGGGTTACAATTGGTTCCTTGAGAATATTTCATTTTCTCCACATACGATGTATGACACGCTGAAGAGAATGATGGATGTCGCCATTGCGGGAGTGCTCGGACTTCTTTCGCTCGTGGCGTATCCGTTTGTTATCCTCGCAATCAAGATTGAAGACAATGGCCCAGTGTTCTTGATGCAAGAGCGCATTGGGGAAGGGAATCGCATTATCAAACTTTGGAAATTTCGCAGTATGCGCGGAAGCGATGCAGGGAAGTGGGTTACGGAGGGGGATAATCGTATCACGCGCGTGGGGCGCTTCTTGCGCAAGAGTCGCATCGACGAGCTCCCTCAGCTTTGGAATATTGTGCGCGGAGATCTCTCGCTTATTGGGCCACGTCCTGATATCGAAGCGATGGGGAAGAAGCTTGCGCAAGAACTCCCATACTACACCGTACGCAATCTTATCAAGCCAGGGCTTTCTGGTTGGGCGCAGATTAAGCAAGATATCGCACCTCAGTCTCTTGAGGAAACACGCGAACGCCTTGCGTATGATTTGTATTATTTGAAAAATCGTTCGTTTGTTCTCGATCTCACTATTGCGCTCAAGACGATGAAGACGCTCCTTTCGAGGACAGGGAGGTAGTGTTGGTCATAAATAGCCCGGCCTTTTGGACCCCCAAAAGGCCGGGCTATTTTCGTGTTTTTCCCCGCGCATTTTTTATGGTAGAGTATGTGGATTATGGAAAAACAACTGACACTTTTTATTACCGGAGGGGCGGGGTACGTAGGCGCTATGCTCGCAGAGCAGTTTTCAAAGCGTCCTGATGTAAAAGAAATTATCTGCCTCGACAAAGAAGCTGAGCCAGATATTTTCCCTGCAAATCCAAAGATCACTTGGATTTCTGCAAACACCTCCGATGGCACCTGGCAGGAAAAAGTTGCCGCAAAAAATCCCGATGTTGTAGTACACACCGCATGGCAGATTCGTGAAATGTATGGCGATCAGAAAACAGAGTGGAAGTGGAACGTCGATGGTTCACAGGATGTCTTCAATTTTTCTTTCTCAACACCGAGCGTAAAGAAGCTCGTGTATTTCTCAACCGTATCCTCATACGGCGCATTCCCCGACAACACGATCGATCACTTCTTTACGGAGGAAGAGCCTTTCCGTGTGTCTGAGTATTTGTACGCAGAAGAAAAGCGTATCGTTGAGGAGAATCTCGAAAAGACATACAAGGAAGCGAAAGAGAAAGGTGGGCACATTCCTGAGATTTACATTCTTCGTCCCGCGGCAATCACCGGACCTCGCGGTCGCTACGCGCGTATTCGCTTCGGTCTTCAGTCTGCGCTCTCGGGTTCACTTAAGGGGCAGAAGTCTTTTATCTACGATCTTATTTCTCTCATGGTCTCATGGGTGCCCGTGACTCCAAAGTGGCTTCGTCAGTATATTCACGAAGATGACATTACTGATATTGTTGCACTCTTCTCGTTCAGCGATCTCAAGGGTGACTATGAAATCTTCAACACCGCTCCTGCTGGTCCCGCAGTTCTTGGTCCCGACATGGCGCGTGCAGTAGGGAAGCGCATGCTCCCTATCCAACCTTGGATGGCGCGTCTCGCATTCTTCTGGATGTGGCACCTCACTCGTGGACGTGTTCCAACCTCAGCAGGTAGCTGGAGAGGATACTCATACCCAATCGCTGTTGATGGCTCAAAGCTCACGAAGCAGTATGGCTATCAGTATAAGTATGAATCAACAGAAGCGTTTGTAAAAAATACGGGTCGCTACGAAGCGGACGCATTAAAATAAAAAGAATCACAGGCCTGCCGTGGGGTACCCACGGCAGGCCTGTGAACTCCCCACAAAATGAACGAATCATTATTTAATTTCTTCTACGGCTTTGCGCACAGAACTCCTGCGCTCGATTTTACGATTGCTTACATTGCCGAGTGGTACGGCATTGTTATTCTTCTCGCACTTTTCCTGTATCTTTTTGAACATCATGATAAGCCAGAAAAAGGAGTTCGTGATCTCATTGTTGTTGCTATTACTGCGCTCAGCGCGTGGGTTATTGCCATCTTTTTTAAGGACGTATTCCAGACACTCCGTCCTTTTGAAGCACTTTCTCAAGTAACCCCGCTCGTCCTTGAAGGGGGCTACGCTTTCCCATCGGGGCACGCAACCTTCTTTATGGCACTCGCTGTATCGCTTTGGTTCTATCACAAACGCCTCGCCGTCTTCTTCGGTCTCTCGGCGATTATTATTGGTTTTGCGCGCATTGCGGCGGGGATCCATTGGCCTGTTGATATTCTTGGCGGGCTTATCCTCGGCTACGTAATCGGCACTACTTTGCACAATTTGATTAGCGACGTAGTGCGAGGCAAGATGCCAAAGTAATCTTTTGCATCTTCGAGCCGAGGAGCTAATATTGTACCAGTTATATTGTCGCGATAATGGGGACAGCAAAAAAGAATTAATAATTTTTCACCCACAGAGGGCCCAACTTTTCTGCAAAAGTTGGGCCCTCTGTGTATAACCCTCCTATGCAAAACATTCCTGCGGAGGTATACTTACCACATATCAAGTGCACGTAATTTAATAATTCAATAACAACAACATGGACCAATCAGACACACAGCCCCTTGTTTGCCCTTCACACACCACCCACTAC
>JALNYL010000007.1:65139-65576 GCA_023229865.1 Minisyncoccota bacterium | reverse complement strand
ATCCCCTTCTCAGCCCACATCGCCTGAGTTTCCTCCTCGCGGCGCGCAATATCAGATTTTTTTACATCTTCATCCATATTTCCCTAGAATATCACAAGTGGGGCTCGGTTCCAAAAGGGCCCGCCGTTTGCATAAACGGCGGGCCCTTTTGGAGAGATATGTTTTACATTCTCTCAGGGGCAGAAACTCCCAACACCCACAACCCTTCATGTAATACTGCCTTCAAGCGCTTCACGATTGCGAGATAGTGCTCTGAATTTTCTTTGTCATCTGAAATGATTTGCGTATTCCCATAAAAACCATTAAAGAGTTGCGCAACTTCAAAGAGATACGTGACGAGCTTTTGCGGAGCAAAATTTGTAACGGCATATGAAAGTTCGTATTCAAACTGAGCAAGATTTTTCTCAAGGTCTGTCGCTGGCACATCTTTAAACTTT
>JALNYL010000007.1:0-65108 GCA_023229865.1 Minisyncoccota bacterium | reverse complement strand
CTCCCTCAAATGAAAGCGAGGTCTCTGGATCAAAGTTGATATTCATACCCGGCTTCGAGCGAAGGACGGCGATACGGAGCGCAGAGAGCGCAATCTCTGTCACAAGTTTTTTCTTCTCATCAGGACTCAAGTGTGAAGTCCTCTCCCCTGCTCGCTCGCGCACTTCTTCTTCAACAACAGCAATCACATCAAGCGCCACGGGCACACCACCGAGGCGGCTCGACATCTTTTGTCCTTTGAAAAGCATACGACCGTGAGGAATGTGGATGCTTCTATCTGCGCGCGTCTTCCACTCTTCGTTTATTTTTGTCGCTGCGTCGAGAACTACCTTGAAGTGATGTGACTGTTCGTTGTCGGTTACAAAGAGAGAAAGGTCGACATCCCCGTATTCTGTAAATTTCTTTTCTATCAATCCCAAATCTTTCGCCTCGTAGGTTGGGTGACCTTCACTGTTTACAAAAACGAGCGTGTTCAAATCTTTTCGCTCCTCGCTCGGCACGTACACATATGCTCCTTCACTTTTTGTAAATACTGATGGTGTATTTGCTACAACAATATCTTTGCCGCTTTTTGCTACATCGCTTTCAAAGATTGTTTTCCCAAGTTTTGATCCAATACTTTCGAGAACGTATTGAAAGTAGGCTGTGTTGATAGTCTTAACTTGCGACCACGCCTGGTAACCTTCCGAGCTACTGAGTTCTCCGTTTTCTATTTCGTTATACAAATTCTTTGCGATGTCCTTGATTTCGTTTTCAAGCTCAGGATTTTCTTTTGCGAGAGCGACGCCACGCGTGTAGCACTCCCCGAGATAATTAACTACTTTTGTTTTATCCTCAAAATCTCCTGAGGTCGTCATGTCTTTAAATATCTGCTGCGAAGTTCCCCCATCCTTTTGGAGTACGTAGATAGCCTTTGCGATACCGAGTGAAATATCAGACGGGAACGCGACTGTCTGCACAGAGGCTCCACCTTTCGTCATCGCGCGCGCAACAAACTCCCCCACAATATTGTTCATAAGGTGTCCAATGTGAAATGGCTTAAAGAGGTTTGGGGATGAATGCTCGACAAGAATATTCTTTCCTGAATAAATAGTTTTGAGATCAACTTTTTCCCTTGAGTTTTCTTTTCTTATTACCTCATCCGAAAGTCGGAAATTGATAAACCCAGGCCCTGCAATCTCAAGCTCCTTCACCTCTTCGGTTGGTTCTTCCAAAATTTTCTCCATGAGTTTCCCTGCGAGTTCGCGCGGTGAAACACCAGCAACCTTTGCATACGCAAGAGCGGCGTTGGTCGAATAGTCGCCGTGGGTAATATCTGCAGGACGTTCGATGGTAACCGTCGTCGCCTCAATACCAAGCGCTCCGAGTGCCTCACGTACCAATGTTTCTAGCTTTTCACTCATCATATAAGCGCATCATAGCATGCGATGTTCCACCTGCCAAAAGATTAAATCAAGACTTACTTCCCCGTACTGCCATATCCGCTCTCCCCGCGCGTGGTACCAGAAAGCTCCTCAGCTTCTTTTATTTCTACTCGTTCAACTTTTTGAATAAGCATTTGCGCAACTTTGTGCCCCGCGACGAAGGTGTAATCACTCGTACTCAGATTAATAATGCCCACCGTGACTTCTCCGCGATACCCCGCATCTACGACGCCACCGAGTGTCTTGAGCCCGTGATTCATCGAGAGTCCGCTCTTGTCCCAAATGAGCCCCACGTAACCAAAAGGGATTTCCATTGCAATCCCCGTACGCACAAGCGTGCGCTCCCCTGCCTTGATGATCACATTTTCAATCGCGCACAAATCAAATCCCGCATCGCCATCGTGTGCATACGTTGGCACCATAGCGCTCGGGTGAAGTTTTTTAATATTGAGTTCCATATAATTGAATATTACCACGCGTCTCTCTTTACGAAAGATTGACAATGCCTAATTTTCTGATATAAATCACTCAGGAAACAAAGCACCTTAATAGATACTTTCACACAAAACGGAGGCACGTGATGCAAGAAAAACCACCTGTTGTAAACTATCTCCCCCTCGAACAAAGGGTTCCGGATTATCAATTCAGAGATTTAATCGAGCGCATCCTGACAAAGGGGCGCACGGTTCATCCTATTCAAGGCGGCGAAGCAAGAATGGTTGTGGGGGCGCAGTTCCATTTCGATATGGCAAACGGCGCACCCGTCATGAACTTGCGTGACCTGTCGGGCCTCTTTCATGGAGCAATCTCGGAAGAAATCGGTTTCTTGAACGGGGCTCAAACCCTCGAAGAGCTGGTTGCATACGGACTTAATCCAAAATGGTGGGCACCATGGGTTACGAAGGAAAAATGCGCTATCTTCGGACTCCCAGAAGGCGACCTCGGGACTGCGTCATACGGCGCAGTCTGGACGAGATTCCCCATGAGGGGCGGTGGTGAGTTTAATCAAATCGATGCAATTATCGAACAGATGAAACGCGCACCGCACCTGCGGACACACCGTCTCTCTAACTGGTATCCTCCCGAGATTTTCGGCCCCCTCGGGACAAGGAAGGTTGTAGTATCTCCGTGTCACGGGGACGTGCACATACTGCTCGACCCCGAACGCAAGGAACTCACCCTGCATCACGTGCAGCACAAAGGCGACCTTCTTGTCGGTGTTGTATTCAACATGATTCAGTACACCACAATGGGGATGATGCTGGCGCAAATCCTTGGTTACACATTTGTGGAGTTTGTTCAAACATTCTCCGATGTGCATCTCTATGGATGCCAGTACCAAGCCGCTGAAGAGCTCATCGCGCGCGAGCCGTTCCCCTTCCCGATTATCACCCTCGAGAAAGGTATTACCAATATTCACGACTTTCGTGCGAAGCATTTCACGTTGTCTGAATACACGGCTCATGAAAAAATGAACATCCCGACGCCGGTATAACAAACAGTACTTTTGCCTCCCCTTTCACAAAGGGGAGGCTTTTTGTTATGCTGTGAATATTATGAAACCCTTGGTCAACATTAGCCACGCGAGAGAAAAAAAAGACGTGTACGAAAAAATAATAAAGGATGAAGCTTGCCCTTTTTGCGTAGACTTTTCGAAAAAACGAGAGTCATTTGTGTACCACAATAAACCCGCTCTTGTTCAAGGAAAGCATTGGGTGGTAACAGAAAACTTTAACCCCTATAAAGGCGCAAAACACCACTTAATGTTTGTACACCGAAGGCACATAGTCTCTTTTACTGAGTTAACACCAGCGGCTTTAAAAGAATTTCTCGACATTACAAAAAAACTTGAGAAAGATCTTTCTCTCCCTGCTGGCGTTTTCTTGTTCCGATTTGGCGACACTGATTACACAGGCGGAAGCGTTAGTCACCTACACGCTCACTATGTCCTTGGAACAAAGAAAAGAAAAGACTCTGAGCCACTTCTCTTGTACGCTGGATATAAAACTAAAAAATAATAGTTTGCGTTTGTTATTTTAATATGCAAATTAAAAGGCCAGCAAAATATCTGCTGGCCTTTGTTGCGTCATAAACGACGCTAGAGTTCTACGTAAATGATTTCAATTCCACGATCACGCAAGTCCTTTACCCCATTGAGATTAGAATACCCGCCTGTGAAAAATACACGCTGAACGCCTGAGACAGAGACGGCAGCTGCGCAGCCACAACAAGGAAATGTAGTGACCAACAAATCTGCATCTTCCAGAGAGACCCCCTGTCTTGCAGCTTCTGCAATAACTGCGATTTCACCATGCAGAGCTGATGACACTTCGATGAATTCCCCCGGTCCAAAATTGTTCCGAGGGTCACCATCAATATAGGGAACGTACTCGTTTGGGAAATGCTTGTTGTACGCAACGATAACCTCGCCGCTTTTGCAAACAGCCATCGCAGACACTTGCCGCCACCAATCGGAACTTTTTGTGAGCTCCTGAAAAAGTAACCGGAAGTTCCGCGAAACGATTTCCGCTTCAATGTCCCCTATTGAGAGAACCCTGTCAGCCTCGGGAGCCACCGGAGTAAAAGCAGTTGACTTCGCCCAGTCCCAACGCAAGAAGGTGTTGATGAACTTCACCTGCTTCCCTTCGAAGTGCTTCTTGTAGACAGCACGTGTGATGTCTTCGTCAGGCATAAGGATGTCGAAGTCTCCCACCTTAAGTCTTTCGACTTCGGAAGAGAAACGGTACACCCTGAAACCATACCCGCTCAACATCACTTCCACTTCATCAAAATGAAGCGCTCGCATTTCGCGAGAAAGGTACGAGAGCTCAGGAGTATCCTCTGCGCTGAGCAGATAGATATCCTTTGCCCCGCTTTGCTTGAGGAAGTCTAGATACCCGCGATGAAGCACCGGGATAAACGCGATAACAATATTGCTCATGGTTTCCCCCGCATTTCATCGATGAATTGCTGCGTTATTGAATTGAGACGTTTGACGAGTTCCGAGGCTCCGTCGATCATTAGGTGACGAATCCGAGCAGTGCTTGAAGTTTCCGCCTGTGGCTCAAAAATCTCGACCTTGCCGACATACCGCTCTATCTCAGCTCGTTTTTCCTGAGGAAAATCTTTCGTCGTCGTCGACATAACAAAGACATCGGGCCGAAGCGCCTTATGCAAGTAATCAATATCTTTTTCAGACGCTGGGAGCGTACGCAATGTAACGATGTCCACAGAGCGCAAAAATGTCAGCATCCGGAGACGCTCAGATTCTGGCACTATGGGGCGATTGTCCCCCTTGCGTTTACGCGTATACTCGTCGGTGTCGACGCCGACAATCAAGATGTCGCCTTGGGCCTTCGCCAGTTCAAGATACTTACCATGACCCTCATGGAGCAAGTCGTAAACGCCTTGGGTAAGGACGACCTTATAACCAGCGTCCTGAAGGTTTTTTGTAACGACCTTGAGATGTTCCAAGTCCGGAATAAAACGGTCTTCAAAAGAAGCACTTTGAGACAAAATACTCTTGATGTTTTGGGCAGACATGTGTCCCTCACTTTCGTTCGTTGATTGAAATAACAACTACACTTTCTAAATTGGATACTACTTTAGAAAAAGCTAAATGTAAAGGTCTATCCATCGTTTACTAAAACTAAAATTTGCAAAAGAAAAAACCGTTCGCATGAACGGTTTTTTCTTTTTAGGGTATTATCCCTTGATCTCGATACCTGCTGAACGTGCTGTTCCTGCAATGATCTTCATTGCTGCCTCAACATCGTTTGCTGAGAGGTCAGGCATCTTCTTCTCGGCGATCTCGCGGAGCTGAGCGCTTGTGATTGATCCTGCCTTGCTTGAGCCAGGCTTCTTTGAACCACTTGCGAGTCCTGCTGCCTTCTTCACAAGTCCTGATGCGGGAGGTGTCTTCATTACGAAGTCGAATGTACGATCCTCGTAAACAGTGATGACTACAGGAACCATGTCCCCCATCTTGTCAGCGGTTGCGGCGTTGAACTTGGTAACGAACTCACCAATGTTTACACCCGCTTGTCCAAGCGCAGGCCCCAAAGGAGGCGCTGGTGTTGCCTTTCCCGCAGGAACGACTACTTTTACTTTTTTTGTTATTTTCTTTGCCATAATAGTTTTTTGAGTCTACCCTAGTTCAGGATATTTTTCAAGTCGGGTAATTAAATCTTGTGAATCTGAAGGAAATCGAGTTCTACTGGTGTCTCGCGACCAAACATCGAAACGAGAACCTTTGCGCGACCACGCTCACCATCCACTTCTGCAACCTTGCCTTCAAGATCCTTGAAAGGTCCGTCAACAATAGTCACTACATCACCGACGATAAGGTCAATGTTGTGCTTTGGCTTATTGTCTGACATACGGCTGAAGAGCATATCTGCTTCTGCTTTTGCGAGAGGCACTGGAGTCACACCCGCACCCACGAAACCAGTCACACGAGGAGTATTGCGCACTACATACCATGAGTCATCGGTCACAATCATATCTACGAGAATGTAACCAGGGAAAATCTTTTCCTCCACCTCTACGCGCTTTGTCCCCTTCACTTTAATCTTCTTCTCCATAGGGATGAGCACGTTGAAAATCTTGTCCTCCATTCCGAGAGACTCAATACGCTGCTTCAAATTGCGGAGCACTGCGTTTTCGTAACCCACATAGGTGTGGATCGCGTACCAATTGCGCTCGCCGGTTGTTTCTTGTTTTGCCATTTAGTTAAAATTAAAAATTATTAACGAACGATGAACTTTTTAATGAGGGTTGTGAACAAAGTATCAAACGCACCGAGGTAGAACGATGTCAAAACTGAAAGCACAATAACAAGCACAGTAAACGCAATAGCCTGGCTGCGTGTTGGCCAAGATACGTGGGCGAGTTCGCCTTTTGACTCCTTAATATATTCGATGAATGACATGGTATTATTAGTTCTTGTTTAAAAAACAGCCCCGCAGGGCTTTCGCTTACTGTACTCTTTTAGACGCAAAAAGTCAATGTCCCCAAGTAAATACTGTGTATAAAGAAAAACACCCCACGGATAGACCGTGGGGTGTGATTTTGAAGCAATTTCCCGCTCAGGCAGCCTGTGCGACGCGACGATGAGCCAACTTGGCGGCGACCTTCTCCCCAACGACGGCACCTTGCGATGCGTCCTGAGAGGAAACGATCTTGTCCACAACGGCGCGACGATAGAGCATGAGCACATTCGCCAGATAAGCGTAGAGTTTACCGCAATCCTTCGCAGACGAACCCGTGAACGTCGGGGTTTTGCCAGAGAAGAGGTCGTCGCGGTAGTACAAGAACGTACCAACCTTGCAACCAGAGAGCGAGTGACCCTCATCGACCGAGATGAGCTTGATCTTGTGGGTCGACTTGCCCGTAGCGCCAAACTGCGGGGCACACGGAGCAGCGGAACAACCCTCGATCAACACGACCACCTTCGGCCCCGAAGCTTCGAAGCTGTACGCACCCTTCTTGTAGGAGACGAAATCCGCGACCGAAGCCGAGGCTTTCACTTCGACAGCGGGGGCCTTGGCAGGGGCGACCTTTTTCGTTGAATAAATGTGGAGGCCCTCCTTCGAGTAAACGCGGGTCCAGAACTTCCAGATCTTCGCCTGCAGTTCGTACTGCTCGGTCCCCTTCTCGTAATCCGAGACGAACACCGCGCTCTTCAGGCTTTCGAGCTTGACGCCCGTCTTGAAATCCTTAACCTTGCAGAGCTCAGTAGAGGGAGGGGCGTAGACCAGGCGAACGACGTTGAACTTTCCGCCGTCTTCGGAGGTCTCGGCAGAAAAACGGAACTGCATGTCGTGCACCTTCACCAGGCCGCAAAATCCGTTATATGTCCCCGCGACAGTTTGCATCGTCTCGGAAATCTTTGCTGCCGGCTTGTAGCTTTTGGGCGCGGGGCCCTTCTGCCTGACCACCACTTCGGCGGAAGCGGGAGGTTTGCCCTGACCCTTCTTGACCTTCTTGGTGTTGGCATCGCCCTTGTTGCCACCCTTGTCTTTGCCACCCTTCTTGTTACCGTTGCCTTTTGCCATTTCGATTCTCCTTTTGAGAACAGTTGTAGGAAATTACTGTAAAAGTACTTATTAAAAGCTTGTTATATTATACATATTTTAACTGTTTTGTCAATGGCTCCCAGATCTACAAATCTCACACAAAAAAGAGCGGGCGCCGCAAGGCGCCCGCTCTTTTTTTAATTTTAAATATTCTCCCTCCCCTACTATCTAATCTCGTACGTAACCGTAACGTTTGAAACAATTTGGTTTTCTCCACGAGGAAGTTCTGGAGCTGGAGCACCTCCGGCGCTGTCATACTTTGCGCTTACCATCATTTCACGCGCGTAGATTGGATAGTTGCCACCTTCTGAGAATGAGACGATGCGCACAAGGTCAACACCGAGATCGCGAGCAAGCACTTCTGCCTTTGCGCGTGCCTTATCGATAGCAATCTTTCTTGCCTCTGCTTTGAGACTGTCTTCATTGTCGATAGCGAAGTTTGGTCCCTGCATCTCAGTGACACCCGCTCCTGCAAGACCATCAACGAGTGTGTTTACCTTCTCGAGATCACGCACTTTGATCGTCACTGTCTGAGAAACTTCATAACCAACAATCACCTGCTTCCCGGGGCGATACTGTGGGCATTCTATCCCTGCACAATAAGGAGTCCCTTCCTGCCATTCATACTTTGGATATGAGTTGTAGTTTTGAGTTTTAATATCTTTGTCAGCTGCAGCCTTGCGTGCAACAGCGAGTGCTGCTTTTACTTTTGTAGATACCTTGTCCTGAGCGTCGGAGACTTTCGCGGCACTCTCGCGAATCGTGAATGAAATATTTGCGATATCAGGTGCTGCAAAAACTTCACCTTCCCCTGAAACAGAAATCGTATTAGAAGCAGAAACCCCACCTCCAATAAAACGATAACCCTTAACTTCAGAAATAATCATTGAGCCAACGAGTACTGCACCGAGCATTGCGAACACGGTGAGCGCCTGGAACAATTTTGCCTTGCTGTTTTCCATAATTTGTAAGTATATAAAGCAAACCTATTAATGTAACTATTATATCATGACGAACACAAAAAGAACTCCTTACTTCCCACTTAGGATGCGACGTGTCGCCTCCTTGTACTCCTCCACGTTTGGCTGGTCAAAAGCGTTGATATTGAGCTCCCTTGCGAGGTGCATCACCGTGCACATCATAAATTGAAGCAGGGTTCCCAATGACTCAGGGTCAAGATCAGTAAGAGAAATTTCTCCATACGAAACACCACGCTTCTGATACGTCTCAGCAACCCCTTTATAAATAGCATCGAGAATTTCGCATGGCGCACGACGAGAAACTCCCGCAACAAGTGGCGCAAATATTTTATCTTCTGCGAGAAACTCATGTTCCCAGTGTGGCTCATGCGCACGCACGAGAAATCGCGCACTCACACTTGGCTGCGCAAGATTCATCTGCTCAACAGAGTGAAGATCGGTCGAGCCGATAGATACCGTCGGCACCATGCGATGCGTCGTTAGCGCTCCGTCAATCGTTGTTTCTTTGCCGATACTTTCTGCAAAGAGCTGACGATACCACTTGCCCACGGACTCGAGCTCGGGATGAAATACAAAGAAATCAAAAACAACCGCACCTTTCGCGTGCCACGTGACGATATCTTGCGCTGCACGAAATGCATTACTCTCAATCCCTCTCTCAATAGTGTCGTCGATAGCAGACTGCGCTCCGCGCATAAGTGGCTCGACGTCCATCCCTGCGCACATAAGAGGGAACACTCCTGCAGGAGAAAACACTGAGTAACGGCCGCCCACTTTTTTCGGCACAGGCAACAAATGGAAACCCTGCTTCTCCCCTACTTGCCACAAAGGTGACCCTTCATCAGTAATGCACACAATGCGATCAGCGAGCGGTCCAAATTTTTCCTCAAGTGCTCTCACGAGGACGGATGCGTTGAGAATAGTTTCTGTGGTTGTCCCTGATTTGCTTGCGACAATAATAATGAGTTCCTCCTTGTCCATCACATCGTTAAGGAGGAGCTCGGTAATATCCGAAAGGAGCTCGGGTGAACATGTGTCCGCAAAAATCATCTTGGGGGCAAAAGGCGTGTGTGGATCCATCACACCCGCTGTCGCTTCATAGAGCGCCTTCGCACCAAGGTTTGATCCTCCAATCCCAATATCAAGAATGTAAGAGAGTTTCGGTGTTGCGAGTTTTACCGCAAGCGTTTTTGATTTTTTAAGAAGCTCTTCATCAAAAGGCAAACGAAGTGATGCCTCGGGGAGAGCGTACGAGCTATCACTCATCGCACGACGCATGGTCGCAATGTATTCGCTCGCACGCGAGGAGTCTACTACCCCCGCCCCTTCATTCATGTATCCCTGGTATTTCATAATACCTACATTCTACACGACAAATGACAAACTTCCCAAACACCAAAAACCTTGCTACCATACGAATACTATGGATACACAAAAAAGAATGATTGTTTGGCTTTCGGCGGCGCTCGTAGTTGGTATTGCTGCTATTGGTGCTTATCAGGTTGCCACAAACGGCCCCACAGAGCTTCCCCGCAAAGACGGCACCATGAATCTTCCTCTTGATGAGACGGATCAAACCAAAGGAAGCAAAACTCCAAAAGTAACATTCGTTGAGTACAGTGATTTCCAGTGCCCTGCTTGTGGCGCATATCACCCACTCCTTGAAGCAGTGTTTGCTGAGTACAAAGACAAAATTTCTTTCACCTATCGACACTTCCCCCTCCCTCAACACCAGAACGCGCTCGCGGCAGCATACGCAGCGGAAGCAGCTGGCAACCAGGGAAAATTCTGGGAGATGGCAGATATGCTTTTTAAAAACCAGAGTGAGTGGTCAGAAGTTTCTAAGCCAGAAACATTTTTTGAAGGATACGCAACAAAACTCGGACTCGATATCTCAAAGTACAAAGTTGACGTGATGAGCGACGCCACAAAAGCTCGCGTTGAGCGCAGCAAGAAAAGCGGTGAGCTTTCGGCAATCGATCACACACCAACATTCTTTATTAATGGAAAGATGGCAGAAAACCCTCGCTCAAAAGAAGAGTTGACTGCTCTCATTGAATACGCAATCGCACAGGGAACCAAAGAAAGCGAGCAAGTGAAATAATATTTCTTAAACACACTCTCATGTTTAACAACGAATCAACAACTTCGCCTCGCACACTTATAGGACAACTCCCTAATTGGATAATTTGGGCAATCATTGCGCTTGCGCTCATTGGCTTTACTGACTCAGCTTTCCTCCTTGCGAAACGCCTCTCAGGGACACCCATCCCTTGCTTCATCACCTCAGGATGCGATGAGGTTTCAAAGTCTCCCCTCTCAGTCCTCTTTGGAGTCCCTCTCTCGCTCTGGGGTGTTGTATTTTATCTCGGTATCGGTTTTCTCACGCTTCTCTATATCGACACAAAAAATCTTCTCGTTGCAAAACTAATCCCCCTCGCGACGACCGCTGGGTTCCTTTCTTCGTGTTACTTTATTTATGTACAAAAATTTCTCATCGGGGCATTTTGTGTTTACTGCCTCCTCTCTGCACTTGTATCGACACTTCTCTTCCTCCTTGGAATAGTCGTTTGGAAAAAATTAAAAACTACTGCATAAAAACAAAACCCGCCGAAATGGCGGGTTTTTAATTTTTACTGATTTCTGCGCAAACGGTGGGCTGTCAAAATCTCTCTCCCATAAGGAGAAAGTTCTGGGGTCAAAAGCGGTGATGGAAGAGGAATGATTTCAGTGTCCGCACAACTTGGACGAATGCAGCCGATCACATAACTCTCGTCATACCTGTACCGCACCGCATGAGGAGGAAGCACCGGGAAGCAGGATGCTTTATAAAGTCTGATGCTATCTTCGACACGAATCTCTTTTTCGCAAAGCACGCAACGAACAGACATCTTCCCGAGGCAATCCAAACAATACGAAGGGCGTCCATTTTCACCGACCACCAGCGTTAGGATTGAAGTTTTCCCGTTAATAGTGACGGGCCCCGTCCTTTTCGTCTCATGATTACAAATAGTTGCTACAAGGGTTGGGCTAAAAAAATTAGCGAGGTATGACCTCTCCCCCTTAAACCATTCTATGAATTTCATTTGAGGCTCCTTCGGTTGTACAAAGATTTAAATCCAACAAGAATCCTATACCTCTTTTTTACTGATGTAAAGCACGCAAAAGAAAAGCCCCGCCAATGATTGGGCCCAATCATTGGCGGGGCTTTTGAAATACTCTTCCTAGTACCCTAGTTTCTCCTTTACTAAAATCATCGTGAGGTGACGGTTTGGCATTATTTCACGTTCAAAGACGAGCACGCGACCAATAGTACTACCCGGGTACCCCACGCCTTGCATACGCTTGTTTTCAAGAGGAAATACATAATCTTCAATGCGCTTAAAAGCGGCTTCGCGATCAGCGACGATTTTATTTGCACTCGCAACCCAGATCACATTATCCGAAGAAAAAGCATAGCTCGGGAGCTGACTGCCCGACGCTGAAGCGATGAGGAGTTGCCCTGCTTCGGTGATAGCATGCACAGAGCCGAGGAAATAATCAGCGAGCACCGACTGCTTACGAAGTTCTTCTTTTTTTGCAGCATCTTTTTCTTCCAAAATATTTTTATGCACATTATCCCAGCCATGCTCGCCCGCCTTCAAGTAATCCACGAAGCCAATCTCATTTAGTGTGGTCGACGAACCATTCATCACTGAGCCACCCGCCGGAATAAGCTTTTTTATTTCTTCGAGTGCCTGCTCTTTTGTGTCGACCACAACAGCGGTCACGTTGCGCTCCTTGAGAGCTGCGACAACTTTTGCGATTACTTCATCTGATGCGATTTGCTCGTATGACATATGATTTTTATAATTATTTGTTTTCGAATAACGTCGGCTGTTCTACATTGCGCATATTGATCGAGATAATAAGCATAAACACAAGAAGTGTGAAATACGATGGAAGGAAGAAGATTCCCATCACATTGAGTAACGTCTTGAGCGCGAGCGCGGGCACAATAGCATACAAACTCATCTTGTACGCAGAAGCATAAGAAAGTTCTGTGCGCTTGATGTACGCGACAAACTTAGGAATGAGGGCAAAGATAAGGAGTGGGATAAGGTACATAATGTACCCAGAAAAAACCAAGAGGAGCGAAGCGACAAACACAAAGGTTGCGATCTTCCACAAGTAATCCTGGGTAGTTGCCACCCAGCCAAGGAGAACGCTTTGATCTATGGTTGTTGTCGGCATGGGCTTGAGCGACTGAATCGTGATCGCTCCCCCGTTGTCCCTTGTCACGAGATCATTCTTCGTGAGAAGCGCAAATGTTTTGTACTCTTCAAATTTATTTTTATCGAAATCCTCTGACGTATTAATGACGAGCATATTCTCTATCGCTCCCGTAGTGGTTGCCTTTGACAATGACTTGAGCGAAACAATGTATGGCATAGGGACATTTGCTGAAGCGATGCCATCTTCGACGTGGACAGAGAGCTCTTGTGGGTAGTACGCCTTTACAAGATACGGAGCGCGCTCTTTTACAAATGATATCCCTTGAGGAATCAAGAAGATACTAATCACCACAACAAGGAAGACAGTGAGGACAGAGATTGCCTTCACATAATACTTCACAATCTCTCCGAGGGGAGCGTTTGCGGCTTCCTGATAAAAAGCTGGATTATAAATACTCTTTTTAAATGTTTCGAAAATGGTTTTCATCCCGTTATTATATCAGTCTTAAACCATTGCGCAAATAGAAGCTCTGTGGTATGGTTCTCTTCAGCAAGTTCCTACCGAAATCAACCCTTGGAGGCAAGATGAATATTGTCATATTGTTTTTGTTCCTCATTGCAGGAGCGGCAGCAGGCGCAATCTGGGTCGTTCAAGAATGGGATCAAATCGACCGCGCGCTCTGCACGAGAACCCCTTGGTACTTCCGCCTCTGGTGGTGTGCCTTGTGGGTGCGGAAGGATATTCTCCATCCATCTTTCCTCCCTGATACCCTAGCTTTTGAAAAGTTGGTTAACTGGGAGCGATTCAAGATGCGACTCAAAATGAACACGAGGGCTGCATTCGGAATACGCGAAACAACAGCTCAAAAGGACGCTACGATGGACAAACTAAACAAGCTCCCTCGCGTTCTCCGTAAACAATACATTAACGAACTGGACACACGACGCGAAACCGCACGAAAGCGTGATCCCGAAAATCGCCCCACTCAATCCCCCTCGCAATGAGGGGGATTTGTTTTTTTGCTCAGGGGTTGACTTTTCTCAATATACTACTTATAATTGTGTAGGACCCTTAACGGGGAATTGTACTTTTTCTACGAAAGAAAGGCGCCACCAATGTCCAAAGGAAACAGTGCATTGAAACAAGGGAAGGGAGACCTGAACAAGGAAAAGGAGAAAAAGCAGATCAAAGAAATTCCTGCGATCGAAACCATCCCAGCCCGTCCCTGCCTGATGAAAAAACATGATGTCTGGACCTCAACTCCATACGGAAAAACATCCAACGGCAACTTCCTCTGTTGCAAACTATGTAGCGAGGAATACTACGCAATACCAAACAATCTCGGCGTCTGGGGCCCTCCGACCAGCGACATGATTCGCACCTCCGCGGAGATCAAAGAAATGGTATCCCCCGAGGTGAGTCATCCGCCGATTCTCCACGTAGTTAAATAACCACGCCCCTCGTTCAGCCGAACGAGGGGCTTTCATTTTTTACTAAAGAAAAAATATTACTACGCAAACTGCGAGGAGAATACGATACCAGCCGAAAAATACGAGCGACAATCGTGAAAGATATTTTTTCAAAAGATAGAGGGTAATAGTTGCGACAATAAAAGATATCACAAACCCAAACAGCAACTCCTGATAGCTTGCGATATTCTCGAGGAGGGCGCGCGACTTGTATGCGTCATAGAGAACCGCGGCGCCGAGAGTTGGCAATGCCAAAATAAACGTGTACTCAATAATAGTCTCTTTTTTAATACCACGGAGAATCCCCGCGATAATAGTCGCTCCCGAGCGCGAGACTCCAGGTATAATAGCGACTGCTTGCGCGAGCCCAACAATAAACGCATCCGTTTTTGAAATTTCACTCTTCCCAAATTCACCCACATCACTCACTCCCCCGCGCTTCATAAACACCTTCTCGAGATAGATGAAGACGAGTCCCCCAAGTGCGAGCATCGTGGCAAGGAGGAGCATGTTCCCCTCCAAAAGTTTTTTGAATAATTTATAAAAAATAAATCCCACTGCCGCGCTCGGCAAAAAACTCACGCAAATATTTATAAAAAGTTGCCTATCGGTAAATATCTTTTTCGCAAAAATAAAAACTCCCGCCCCGAGTGCGCCAAGCTGAATGAAGAGCAGATAAAATTTAATATACGAAGTCGTCAGATCAACAGAAAAAACCTTTGACGCAAGGATGAGGTGTGCCGTCGAGGAGATGGGGAGAAACTCTGTTAGCCCTTCTAGTATCGATATCGCAAATAGATGTACGTCCATTACCAGACAGTATAACGCAGAATGTGGGTTCTTGATAAGCAGCTCCCAGCATCAAGAAAATCACCTTGCAAAACAAATATATTTCTGTAACCATATACACGGTAATCGTACTTTTTGCTTACTTTTCAGGAGGCATTCAATGAAATCATTAATTCATCTTCGTGATGAGCCCGGGGTGTCATATTGGCGATTCGTCGATAATGATTCTGGGGAACTCAATCAGGCACCACCAAAAGAAGGGCGCAGGACTGTTCATTCGCTCATTATTTCTGATTTGCATTTTGGGACAGCGGCCTGTCGCGCACGAGCACTCCTTGCAATGCTCAATACTTTTTGGATAGAAGGTCATCTCATTCTTCTGGGAGACATCTTCCACGATCTTGAGTTCAAGCGGATCTCGGGCGCACAATGGAAAGTCATTTCACGGATACGCAAACTCACTGACCCTGATCTCCCACTTACAGAAGTGTGGATTCGTGGCAATCATGACAATGCGACCATTGATATCTTCCGCTATTTCATCGGCATAGAAGTTCTCAATGAGTTCATCTGGGAGTGCGGAGGAAAGCGCTACTTGGCGATTCATGGCGACCAGTTTGATCACTTTGTTAACGACCGCCCCCTGATGACAAAAATAATTGTTGCCCTACACAGCATCGTTCAAATTCTCGACCCTCATCATCGCCACATCGAAAGCTGGCTTGCACGCAAAAGTGGTGAATGGCGCAGAGAATCAGCTATGGTCGCTCTCGGGGCGCTGAAATACGGAAGAGAGAAAAATGTCGACGTAATCTTTTGTGGGCACACCCACGAGGCACTGCGACAACGAGAAACCGACATCGAGTATATCAATACAGGGTGCTGGGTTAAAAACCTTTGCTCATTTGTAACGATTACCGAAGATGGTCCTATTCTCAACTTCGTTGAACTCCCCTAGGGGAGTTTTTCTTTGCCAAAAATTTTAGTGCTTCCCTGCGACGGCGAAGTTTACGTAGAGATTCATCAAGTAGTTCCACACACCCACAAAGCCCGCAATGGCGATGCGCGCGTAAATATAATAGAGCCCAAACACCGACACGAAAACATACATTCCGCCCATCGATATCGTCATCCCAAGGAGTGCGAAGAGGATGAAGTTTGCATAACCACGCGCATGCGTGCGCGCGGTCCCTCGAAAAACCGTCGCGCGACTAATGACGTAATTGATTGACACCGCAATAGCAAAAGCAATCCCTGTAGCGACCACGTACTGCACGTGCAAAAAGTCAGTGAGGAGAAACAGGAGTACGAGGTCGATGAGAAATGTCCCGACCCCCACACCGCTATAGCGGACAAATCTCATAACCCCCCGTCGATCAATGCGTGGCATTTTGAATTTAACTTTTTACTTCCTCTCCCATTTCCAATTCAGAATCTCCGGCATGTCCTCGCCGTGCTTCTTGATGTAATCCTTGTGCTCAATGAGTTTATTCTGGGCGAACTCCTTGAGATAGTCACCGCGTGAGCCAAACTGTGGCAAACGATTAATAACATCAATGACGAGATTGTATCGATCCATATCATTCATTACCGTCATGTCGAAGTTAGTCGTGATCGTCCCCTCTTCTTTGTAGCCACGCACGTGGATATTGCCGTGGTTATTGCGACGATACGTGAGGCGATGGATGAGCC
This sequence comes from Minisyncoccota bacterium, assembly GCA_023229865.1. GTDB lineage: Bacteria > Patescibacteriota > Minisyncoccia > Phycocordibacterales > UBA1550 > UBA1550. Next base: position 48,463 of record JALNYL010000007.1, on the reverse strand, counting down.
ATGGGTATCCGTGGAACGCAAACATAATATGCTTGTCCTTCGTAAAGAGAGAATCAAAGTCCGCATCCGAGAGTCCGTGTGGATGCTCTGATTGTGGCTGTATCTTCATGAGGTCCACGATATTCACCATTCGAATTTTAATCTCAGGCAAATGCTCGCGGAGAATCATGATCGCTGCGAGGATTTCTCGGGTCGGCACATCACCACAGCTCACCATCACCACATCAGGCTCACTGCCTTGGTCGTTACTTGCCCACTGCCAAATACCGATACCCTCAGTACAATGTTTCTTGGCCTCATCCATCGAGAGCCATTGCGGTGCCATATATTTTCCTGCGATAACCACGTTCACATAGTGACGACTGCGGAGACAATGGTCATACACCGAGAGCAAGCTGTTTGCATCTGGTGGCAAATACACACGCACGACTTCTGCTTTTTTATTTATCACGTGATCAATAAATCCTGGGTCCTGATGGGTGAAGCCATTGTGCGCCTGCTGCCATACGTGCGATGCGAGGAGATAGTTGAGCGATGCGATATCACGACGCCAAGGGAGCTTACTTGTCACCTTGAGCCACTTTGCATGCTGGCTAAACATTGAGTCGACGATATGAATAAATGCCTCATAACTATTGAAGAGTCCGTGACGTCCCGTGAGAAGGTAGCCCTCGAGCCACCCTTCACACTGGTGCTCGGAGAGCATTTCCATCACACGACCATCGGTCGCAAGGAACTCATCCCCTTCTTGGGTGCGTGCGTTCCACTGGCGGTTCGTCACATCGAACACTGCGTTCAATTTATTTGAAAGTGTTTCATCAGGTCCAAAGATTCTAAAATTGCGCGCCTTCTTGTTGAGCTCCATGATGTCACGGAGAAATCCTCCGAGCACTCCCGTATCCGAAGCGAGCACTGACCCCGGTGTCGGCACATCGACAGCATACTTCTCATATTCAGGCATGATGAGATCCTTGAGCAAGAGTCCGCCATTGGCATGAGGGTTTGCACCCATTCTCCTCTCGCCTTTTGGTGCGAGCTCCGCGAGCTCGGGAATGAGTTTTCCTTCTGCGTCAAAAAGTTCCTCAGGCTTGTAGCTCTTGAGCCACTCTTCGAGGAGTGCGAGATGTCCAGGATGATCTTTATCAATAGTGAGGGGCACTTGGTGCGCACGGAAAGAATTTTCATTAGGAAGTCCGTCCACCATCTTTGGCCCCGTCCAACCTTTTGGCGATTGGAGTACGATCATCGGCCAACGTGGGCGATGAGGCTCGCCTGTTTTGCGCGCAGTCTCTTGAATTTGTTTAATCTCAGTGATCGCCTTGTCGAGTGTCGCAGCCATGAGCTCGTGCATGAGCAAGGGGTCGCTCCCCTCTACGAAGTACGGCGTCCATCCATATCCACGGAGAAGTTGGTCGAGCTCCTCTCTCTCCATACGTGCAAAAATAGTTGGGTTCGCAATCTTGTACCCGTTCAAGTGAAGTATCGGAAGTACCGCACCATCGGAAATAGGATTCAAAAATTTATTTGAGTGCCACGATGTAGCGAGTGGCCCCGTCTCTGCTTCGCCGTCACCGACGACACATGCGACGATAAGGTCGGGATTGTCGAACACTGCACCAAATGAGTGACTGAGAGAATAGCCGAGCTCGCCTCCCTCGTGGATAGAGCCAGGGCACTCAGGTGACACGTGACTAGGGATTCCTCCCGGAAATGAAAACTGTGTGAAAAGCTTCTTGAGCCCCAATTCATCTTGTGAAATGTTGGGATAAATCTCACTATACGTACCCTCAAGATATGTGTTGGCGACGAGCGCAGGTCCGCCGTGTCCTGGCCCTGACACATATATCATATTGAGATCAAAATTCTTGATGACACGATTGAGATGCACGTAGATAAAGTTCTGCCCCGGGGTCGTCCCCCAGTGTCCAAGGAGTACAGGCTTCACGTGTGAGGCCTCGAGGGGTACCTTGAGAAGTGGGTTATCAAAAAGATAAATCTGCGCAATCGAAAGATAGTTTGCAGCTCGCCAATATGCGTTCATCTTGTTGAGCTCCTCGTGAGAGAGTCGGGTTTGTGTCTCGTGCATAGTTTTGAAAGTAAAAATTTTTAATATGATTTTGTTTCTCCCAGCAAGAAATTTTGTGGGGCCAAACTATTTCGCCAGATCGCTCGCAATGCGTGCAATCATCAGCTCTTCGTTGGTGTGCATAACCCTCACACGTACGGGTGCGGACTGGGCTCCAATCATCTCTCTGTTCGATTCGTTTGCAGCATCATCTAGCGTAACCCCGAGAAATTGAAGCCCTTCACAAATGCGCTTACGTATGCGCGGGGCGTTCTCCCCCATTCCTCCCGTAAAAATAAGTGTATCAATACCGCCGAGTGCCGCAGCGTATGCGCCGATGCGCTTCTTTGCTTCATAGCAGAAGAGGCCCACCGCTTCGTTGGCACGGATATCACTCGCCTCCTTCTCGAGTAGGTCGTGCATATCCGATGTAGTCTCAGACACACCAAGGAGCCCCGACTCGTGATTGATGAGATGATTGAGTTCGTCGAGTGTAAGCACTTCGCTCTTCATAATGTACCAGAGCATCCCCGGGTCAATGTCGCCCATGCGTGTGCTCATAGGGATTCCGCCTGCAGGGGTAAATCCCATACTCGTGTCCACACTCTTGCCTTCCTTCACCGCGGTGATACTTGCGCCATTGCCGAGATGCGCAATGATGACCCGCCCTCCCGCATTCATGAGATCCACACGAGCAAGCTCTCCCATAATGTACGCACACGAAAGTCCGTGGAACCCATAGCGGTGCACACCCTGCGCCTCAAATCGTCTCGGCACCGGGAGCGTCTGCGCAACCCGTGGCATATCGTGATGGAAGACGGTGTCGAAGCACGCAACCTGCTTGAGTGTGGCGTGTCGCTCTGCAAATGTCTCAATGATCGCAATCTCGAGAGGTAGATGCTCGGGGTCGAGCGGGATGGTCTGCTTGAGCTCGGCGATGAGCTCGGGAGTTACCACCATATGTGTCTCGTGCTTGAGCCCGTGCACCACACGATGACCGACGACAGCGATATTATTGAAATCCACTTCCTGCCCGAGGAATGAGTTGAGCGCCTCGACTGCCGCTGCAAAATCTGGGAGTGGCATCACCTGCACCACCTCATCAGTAGCACCTTTCTTATACGCGAGAAAAGACCCCTCGAGTCCGATGCGGTCAATCTTGCCCGTCATCACCTCCGCAAAAGAACCATCAGCATTAAACAGCGCAAACTTAATACTCGATGATCCCCCATTAATTGTCAGTATGTATTTCTCCATCTGGGTTATAGTGAATAGTATAGCAGGATTAAATTTAAAAAAACAAAAAACCGGCGATTGCTCGCCGGCTTGTACTACAAATGTACCAATGTAACTATCGCTGTTATTGCAGGAGACCACGCTGTGTGAGGGCTTCGACGACACGCACATAGAGTGCGGCGCTCCAGCCCTGCTCGTGCTCGCCCCACTTACTTCCGTCTGCGGGGTCATACCATTCTGCAAAGCCATCGAGGTTGTGGAACTTTTTGAACTGCTCGAGAGCAAATTCATGTTCGCCCATTTCGAGAGCCGCAAGAATGGTGAAGCCGACAACAAATGGCCACACAACAATGCCGCCCGTACGTTCGATGACTTCTGCTTCGCCTGACTGGTGCGGGTTGTGCTTGCACTCGATCGTCACACCCTGCGGCGTGTCGACAGACTTGAAGCCAGCCAGCACCGACGCATAGCGTTCCTCAGGAATCAGCCCATGAAGAACACCGAGTGCGCCACCGAGTGGATCGAAGCGCGTTGCTTCAGGATAGTCGAGATAGGTCTCGCCGTTCCAGAGAACACGTTCGATTTCTGCCTTCAGTGCGCCCGCCTTCTCCACATTACCCGACAACTTGTACACGGCGTAGAGCAGTGCGTTGTTGGTGAGGAGCGGCTTGTCGCGAAAGAAGACTTCCATCGTGTCACGCCAGTCGGCGCCATTATGCAGGCCGTTCCAAACGTAACGATCTTCGAGATGCTTGATCGCGCGGTCTGCGTGGTTGCGATGAATTTCCGTGGATTCTTTTTGCGAGTAGACAGCATACGCGAACATGAGCTCGCTATCTGTCGTACCCGGAGTGAGGCGATAGAGGCCACACTCACGATCCTTGGGGAAATCGCTGAACTCCGCCCCCCGCCCCTGGGACGCGTAGTAGCCGTCGAGAATACGACGGGCCACAAACGAACCATTCACATCGAGCGTTTTGCCGTCCCACTTTGCTTTGGACAGCTTCGACAACAGAAGTTGCTCGAAGTTGTCCGCATAAAGAATCGGGATGGCGCCGGTCGGGCCTTGGCGTTCCATGAGTTGCGCGAGATGTTTCTCGCGAACCCCCAAAAGGTAAGCCTTGTCCGTCGGTGCCCCCGGCATACTCATCCCCCGCGAACACATCGAGTAGAGCGCGGGGAAAAGTGCGAGGGATACATCGCGTGTCCAGCATTGGTTGCGGTAGCGCGGGCCAGAGCCTGCGTACATACCATTTTCCCCCAACGAGGACATGAGGATTCGTATTGCATTCCAGAGCCTGCGGTTCACCCCAGACTTTGTCAGTGTGGTTTCCTGCATGGTTATTCCTTTCTATTTTAATAGTTTGTCGCCTGACAAAATGTCGGGCGACGAGTTTTACAAACAGCTACCTGATTTGCTTATAACACAAAATTGTAGAAAAATCAAGGGTTCGATTGTGGACTCAAAACAAAAACCGGCGATTGCTCGCCGGTTTGAAAAGTACAGTTTGTTACGCACTTTGGTTTGCCCAGATACAGAATTCATCAGCGAGGTTTTCCATCACTTGTCGCCCAAGGAGAACGTTCCTCCATTCGGGCGGGATACCTTGTTCGCCATAGTATGCACCGAGGAGTCCCCCGGCCACTGCAGCGTACGTATCCGTGTCGCCACCAAGCGCAACGACTTTCGTAATCCCCTCGCGGAAACTCGAAGTAGTGTAGAGCGCCCAGAGTGCAACATGGAGCGTGAGGAGTACATCACCGATGCCCGGCTTTCCCCAGGGGTCACGCGGGTGAACTGTAGGATCAGCAAGCATGTCTGCGAGACTGACTTGCCAGGGAATCTCTTCGCGGTGAAGATTGAGAACTCCACTCTCATGATCCCAGTCATACCCGAGCTGAATCGCTCTCTGACTCGCACCGTCACGATGATACCCCAGGAGGAGTTCGTAAAGGATGGAGGCATACGCAACGCAGCACCGCACCGCGAGCGGATGACGGTGTGTTACACGCGACATCCTTGCTACCATATCGCGGTCGATACCACCCGTAGGGCGTGTCGCCGCAAAATAGAGTGCCATCGGTGCCGAACGCATGAGACTTCCGTTGCTCGGGAATGCTCCCTTGCTTGGAATCGCATACGACTCTTCGTAGGTTTCGGGGGCGAGCATTTTGCGCGTCGTTCTGCCGGCGCCTACTGCCTTCCCTCCCCACAAAGGACTCCAGCCATTCACGACGATACTGCGCAGACGATAGAACAAATCTTTTTCGTCGAGACCATTGCTTTCGATGAGGCTTTTCGCGAGTGCTGCAGTGTGATCGGAATCATCCGTCGGTCGCCCTGCGGGAAACTCTTTGATGTCTTCCGTCTTCCCGTAAAAGGGATTTTGGTAACCAAACGCCGTGAGGCCGCCGCGCTTCGCGAAGTCAGCGTCAATGTCTGCCGCCTTCCCCAGCTCATACGGCGCCCCGAGCGCATCGCCCGCAAGGACGCCAACAAGCGCCCCGCGGAATCTGTCTTGCAGAGTAATTTCCATTTGAACCCTCCGTTTCTGTAAATTGATTAAAAGACCAAATCCAACTACGTTAGTTCTATATTAAAGTTTGAGGAGAGTCAATGAGGTGGATTGAAAGATGAATCACCATTGCATAACCAGGTTTTAAAAAGTAAGTGTGGAGGTATGGCCGATTTAAGGGGCAAAAGGATAAGTTATCTCAATATTGGCAAAAATTCGTCACTTAAATATTCGGCCTTAAAACTTTCTTTCCCAGATTCAGTAAGAGGCGAATCTAATTTATCTAAATAAAATTTCATTCCCTCAAAAATAAAACTGAATTTTAAAATTTGTCTTTTAAGATTTTCCAAATTTATATCTTCTTTCAATCCCGAGTGTCTGTTTCTCTCACCATCAAATATAGTGCTTATTGAATGTCCATGGAGTAGCCGATTGCGCATCGCTGAAAAATGTTTTAAGTGGCCAATAATACTATGATAGGCAGTAGCCCTATGCAGATCTTCTTCGCTCAAAAAATCAAATTTCGAATTATAAATAAACATAATTGTTTTATCTATAAAATTGACCGAGTCAACATTTCTTATAATCTCAAAAGTGTCAACGTCTTTTTTGATAGACAACAAAGACAAGTTTCTAAAAAATGCATTTAGCCCAACCTCAAGAACGATATGCAAACTAATAAATATGTCAATCATATCCTCTGCTGATAAGTCAGATTCCCTAATCAATTCAGCGCACTTTTCCTTGTTTGAATTGATTAAATAAAGAGACTCCGTTCTTGCTAAAATTTCTTCATTCATAATCTTTGTTTATTCAAACGAATAATTATAACAATTTAGACCGCGCGACTTTTGCCTTCTTGAATAATAATTTTAATTAAATCACTAAGCATTGCAAAACAATAAACAAAATCTAGAACAAGAAATCCTATTAGGGGGTAAAATATTCCGTCGCCAAGAGACAGTGTGCTTTGTTGTAAAGGTATAAAAAACTGAACTCCAATAAAATACATTAATGACAAGAGAGTGAGGATCAATCCAAATTTGTAGTTGTTCGTCAGTGTATCAAGCAATGTAACCCCCTTATTATTGCGGTCCACGATCTCATACAGACTTGAAACATACTTGGAGGTTACAAAAATCGCAAGACTAGTTACATAAAAGCCAAACAAGATAGACAAAAACGTAACTATATCGCTTATTGTACTTAGACTAAATTGAATATTAGAAAAGAATTTAATTTGAACAAGTAGAGATACTAGGAACAACACAGTGGCCGTGAAATATTTTTTACTCATATTTATTTATATTACTAATTAAAGAATCGAATACTTCCACTGGATCAAGTAGTTTAGATTTATTATCCGCAACAACTTCTACGTGAATCCTACTTATTACTTCCTCCAAATTAAAAATTGTATCTAACCCCTCATCACTTCTACCCACAACACTAACATCTTGAAAATCTGATTTACGACCAAGCATCTCTCTTATCCTTGTCTTTATTTTATCATTAATTGAAATATCTTTATATGAGAGTTCTATGCGTGCCTTGCTTGCACCAAACCCATAAATATCCTGGGCTAAATGCCCTGATAATGTATTTTGCCCAGAAGTATTAAATAAATTCGGCACAACACAAAAAGACACCTCCTCAACTGATTTAATTTTTTCCAAAAATGTCTCTTCGTCAAGGATGGATTTAACAGAGATTTCAAATTTTGTTTTTTTGGCTATCCACTCTACTATAAAATTTTTCTTTCGTTGATTTGAAATCCACATTCTCTGCGTTACGGTATCAAACAAAACAAAAAGTTGTTCATCAAGTTCGATCTGCTCGGGATTCCTCGGATTATCAGTTTCTTGCAGTTCACCGTCGATAACTGTCGGTGAATATGGATATTTTTCCCCTGAATTAAAATACAGCGTCAAAAAACGCTCAGAGTGTGTTACTTTCTTGTGTTTAGTTACTTGAAGAGTTTCTTTTTGCTCTCCGCTTGAAATAACAAGGCGTTCTGTCCGCTCACTCTCTACCAAAGAGAAACATGACAAATCAAAGGTTTTCTTCCCTTTAATTATCAAATGATAACCTGAAAATTTTATTGTCTCATTTTTAGACATAGATAACAAAAGCCTAACACTTTTATCGTAATTTTACTAAAGGAAAATGTGGACAACCCCCAAAGATTCCGAGCTACCAAATTTCTGCATTAAGCATAGAACTCGGTCATCTCAACAATTCAAAACAAAACCCCACCGCGCGTTAATAAAACGCGCGGTGGGGTTTTGGTGTTTTTGGCTACCCCCCCCTACTTCAAAAGCTGGGGCGATCCACTCACGCCCCCGCGCAAGTCGTACACCATTTGGAAATTATTCTGCTTCATGAGCACGAGGGCTTTCGAAGACCTATTGCCAGAACGACAGTAAATGAAATATGTTTTTGTCGGATCGAGTTTTTTGAGTTCTTCTACGAAATTGGGATTTTCATAGTCGACGTTTATCGCCGTGGCGATGTGCCCTGCCACAAACTCTCCCGGCGTGCGCACATCGAGGAGCACCGCACCAGGAGCACTCTGGTACTTCGTGATAAACTCATCTGCCCCGAGGAGACCACCGCTCGCCTTTGTCGTCGACGAGAAGATGACGACAAGAGACACAATGAGGACACCGAGTCCGATAACAATATTTTTTGTAGCTTTTGTCATGATGTATTTACTTTGAAAGAAGTTCTGCAAAAACTTCTGGCTGATAACCGACGATGATTTCGCCATTGATATCGATCACTGGTACGCCCATCTGCCCACTCTTCCTTATCATCTCTTCTGCGCGAGCGCGATCACGAGAAACATCCGCATCTTCAAAAGGCACGTTGTTCTTTTTGAAAAAATCTTTTGCGTAGATGCAGTAGGGGCAGATTGGGGTCGAATACACGATTACTTTATTTTCTTTCATATTTTTATTTTGATTATTTATATTTGCAAATGAACTTTTTAAGGTCTGCGTTGATTTCGGCGCCGCCGAGCTTGTAGCAAATCTTCTTCCCCTCTCGCTCTGAGGCGAGGAGGTCCTCCTTTGCGAGGGCCTGTAAATGATGCGATGCAGTCGCCACGGTCATCCCAATATTGTCCGCAATATCGGTGACACACGCCTTTTTCGCAGAAAACAAATAGCAAAGAATCTTGAGCCTATTGATATCCCCAGCGGTCTGGAGCTTCTTGGCGAGAGCTTCGATGCTCTCATTGGTTTTCTGTTTGGTGGCCATGGCGATACAAATACATTCAAATGTATGTTTGAATGATATATCAAAGGAACCCCCGCGTCAAGCGGGGATTCCTGGGGGCCACTATCCCCTCTTGAGATACACTTTTACAAAAGCACTTTTGAGCTCTGCGGCTTTCGCCGACAATAGCTCGACTTTATTCTCTTTTGCAAGAAGAAATACTTCCTCGAGTTTTTGCCTGATGAGCTGAATTTCAGAATCATTTGCAGTATCCTCTACGGCCTTAAGCTTTTCACTCACTTCTGGATAAACAGCGATCAAGGTTGCGGCATCCTTTGCGTCGGCGGCTGCGATAACTTTTTCCATGGCGTCATGAAAATCAACGAGAGCAACAGCGAGAAGAGAAAATCCATTTCTTTTTAAAATATCTTGGAAGACAGGGCGAACTTCCTCAAGCGTGGTGTGTGCCATTTTCAAATCACCCGTGGCAATCTGGGTCTTCAGTTCAGAAATAATATTTGAAACTTTTACCAAATCACCATTGAGCTGACTGTCTCGACGGAGTGCATAGGGGTGATACTTCTGGTATTTAGCGTTGAAGAGCGCGTACTCTTCTCCAAGAAGCGCATAGTTTGCCACAGCCTCTGGGCGAGCATTTTGCCCCGTATAAAATAGTGTTTGTTTATAATACTGATTCATCTTGTTGTAATCTTCCAAAAAGATTTTTTTGGTAAAGAAATTACTGTAGTAGCCCCCCATCGCGGCTACAAGGATTGCTACAAACAAAAAACTGATAATTATTTTTGTTGGGGACTTCTTAATGGTCGAAGCAGTATCGACTCCAAATATTTTATAGAGCCCGCAAAAACCTGAGATCGCAGTGAGGAGCGTCCCAGCGGCAGCGACATAAAGAACGATTTGCGCCACCCCACTAACCCAAAAGAACGCAAGCAGAAAAAAGATTTCCGCGATAATAATTCGAATCATTCGATCGATTGTCCCCTCATTTGGCTTGATGTTCATAATGTGTTGTTTATATTTTCTTTATTAAAAAGTCTACCAAGTAACACCCGAGAAGTCACGAACAACAAGACTCATCGAGGGCTGCTCGATGAGTCTTGTTGAGTAACTATTCCCACGTGTACCTAATTTCCGCTCTTCCCTTTCATATAGCCCGTGAATGCCTGCATTATCTCGAGAGGTACTGCAAAGACTACGGTGTTTGATTGATCTGAGGAGATGTCGTTGATGGAGTTGAGTGTTCGGAGATGGAGCGCTCCGGTGCTTGCTGAGAGTACACGAGCAGCTTGTGCGAGATTTTCTGCAGCTGACACTTCACCTTCAGAACTAATGATGACCGCGCGTCGCTCGCGCTCTGCTTCTGCCTGCTTTGCAATCGTGCGCACCATGCTTTCTGGAAGCTCGATGTCCTTGAGCTCGACGGCGGTCACTTTGACGCCCCATGTCTCTGTCGCAGAATCAACAATGGTTTCAATCTGCTCAGAAATCTTCTGGCGCTCAGCGAGGAGTTCATCGAGGGTTACCGAGCCGGCAATGTTACGCATCGTTGTCTGCGCGAGCTGGAGCACGGCGTAGTCGATGTCCTGAATATCAACAATCGCTTTTGCGGAATCGGTCACCTGATAGTAGATCACGGCGTTGATCTTTGCTGAGACGTTGTCTTTAGTAATCGCCTCTTGTGACGGCACGTCGATCGTCTTCAAACGGATATCAACTTTTTTCATCCCCTGAATGACCGGGAGGATGATGCGCCAGCCTGGATTGACCACACCTGTAAAACGCCCGAGGGTAAACTTCACGCCACGTTCCCATTGGTTCACCTGCTTGATACTTGAAATGATTATCGCTACGAAACCAATCGCTACATATGTGATAAGGACATCCATAATATAAAAAATTATCTATTAAATCGTGAGATAAGTATATCAAATCTAGGGTGGTAAAAACAGAAAAACTGGACAAGAAGTCTAGTTTTTCATTTTTGGGTGACTACTGGGAATCGAACCCAGATCGAGAGCTCCACAAACTCTAGTGTTAACCATTACACCATAGCCACCATGTTTTCTCTCCTCAAAAGAGCTGGGCCCTCTTGAGAGTTCCTACTCTAACAAACTTTTCTCAAATTGACAATGCTACCCTATTTTGCTGTAATGCGATTAGGTTTGAACATTCAAAGAAAGGTAGGTGCCGCATGTTTGAAATCATTACAGAGGGGAAGCTCAGTAATTGTATGGCCCCCACTAACCCTTGCATATGCAAGACAAATCTTCTTGCAACAACAGGGACTCTGGCGCTCATCGCAGGGTTCACACAATGGCTCGTTGGATACCGCTTCAGCATGGCAGCAGGGTCAGACGCTCTCCATGCGCTTTCTGATGGGAGCGCCGATTTTGTCGGAGTAGCTATTGAAAAGAAAGCAGCGGGAAACCCCAAAAAAGAGGAGGAGTGGCGTGCAATTGGGAACAAGGCAATTTCCTCTCTTTTAATTCTCGGGGCTTTCATTATCGGAAGTGAGGCATACGACCGATGGAACAGTGGAAGTTACCCTGTATGGCTACCAGCAATCCTTGCCGTGGGAATCTTTGGACTTACCATTGACCTGATTCGCCTAAGAATGCTCTCAAAAGCAAACAGGCACTCTGGGAATAGCAATCTCGAAGGCCTCATTGTGCATGCGCGTTCAGATGCATGGCATAGTGGGATCATTTCGACGGTTGCAGTCCTTGCAATGTTTGCCGCCTTGCTTGATTTAGAAAGTGGGTCGTATGAATTTTTCATCCAGCTCACTGACTACGTCGCATCACTTGGACTTGCGGGATACATGATGTTCATCCTGTCGCCAAGAATCTGGCGCGGGCAGAAATGCGCGCACGGCGATCCTCACGATCACCATCATGACTGTGATCATAAACACTAGGTAGCAATATTTAAGGGCGGTCGCCAAGCGACCGCCCTTTTTCTTATTTAAATTTTTGAAATAAGAAAAACCCGCACACGATGTTTTGTGTGCGGGTCACTATGGTGCTACGACAGTCACGAAATGGTCTTCGTGTCGGAAGGGAGAAGATCATTGATCTTGTCGAAAATTTCCCTGAGATCGCGGCGGAACGGGTAGAGCAAGAGCGAGTCATTGGGATTCGAAAATTTCCGACGCCCGACGACCACCTTGGTCACCACTTGATGATGACGCGCATGCACATAGAGCGGTTCGATTTCGACGACCGGCTCGAGGGCATTGTTGATACGCTGCATCAGCTTACCGAACCATGTCGTCGGGATATACCGGGGCTTGATGCGCTGAATACGCACACCAATGGATTTTGCCTCCCGTCCGAGAACCTTTTTGGAATTGTCGACAGGCAATGCCTGCCAGGCATTTTTCCCTATCGACACGAAGTTGCAGGCAGTGAGCAGTTCTTTGACGAGCCCTTCCACATCAATGTGGTCAGTAGTAGGCGCAGTTTTGATACCCATGTTGTTCTCCTCTTTCGTTTGTTGACTGTAAAAAGATCTGGGATTAAGGCTAAATTGATGCCTTAATGCTGAGATAAATTATGACATATTTGCAGAAAAATGCAAGGGGTAACGAAATGGAGGGAGGACTTGGTCACGGATTACTAAGTCTGCTCAGGTGATTACACCTTCCGCGGACTAAGTATCCGCTACCCCGCCTCACCTACCTCGTTGCACTCGGTATGGTTCCGGCTTTCAAGTCCTCACGCAAGACGCACCAGCGTCTTGCTTCCTGCGCACAAAATTAAAAGCCCCGACTCGCATGAGTCGGGGCTTTTAATTTTGTGCGCAGGAGAGGACTTGAACCTCCATGCCCGTGAAGGCGCTACCACCTCAAGGTAGTGCGTCTACCAATTTCGCCACCTGCGCATATTTCTTCTGTCCTTGAGGTTTTGCCACTATACCCCAAAGGACGAAATTTTTCAAGCAAAAAGGCGGTGCCGCTCGGCACCGCCTTTTCTGAGATTTAATTATGCAATCGCTTCCTCTGCAGTCACCTCCTCTGCAACTTCTCCTTCCTGAACAGGGACGGTTACACCAGTCTTTGTGTGACGCATCTTGCGCTTTACATCGCGAGCTACCTTTCCGCGAACGAAGTAGAGCTTTGCACGGCGAACGTCTGACTGACGAACGATTTCAATCTTTTCGATTGATGGTGAGTAGAGGGGGAAAATCTTTTCAACGCCTACACCTGAGGCAACCTTGCGCACGGTGAACATAGCACCATTGCCCTTGCCACCCTTTACCGCAAGTACGAGGCCCTCAAAGATCTGCATACGAACCTTACCTTTTTCCTCAATCTTGAGGTGTACCTTTACGGTTGCGCCAGCGCGAATAGGCAAATCCTTGCGGCTTGCTACTGCTACGGGGCTCATTTGAATCGTTGTATTTTCCATATTATTAATTAGTTTTCCCTGAAAGATATTGGGCTACTCTAGCATACGAGGCCAAGTTCTGCAATAGCGCGGGAAAAATCGTCAGGAAGAGGGGCTTCAACCTTGTGCTCCACCCCATCGAGCCCTTTAAAAACCACAGAAAAAGCATGGAGGGCAATACGTTCAAAACCAAGCACCTTGGGCGACTTTGGTGAATACAGCGCATCACTCAAAATAGGGTGCCCAACGGCTTTTAGGTGGACGCGGATCTGGTGGGTGCGACCCGTGTGAGGATTTATCTCAAGGAAGGTGAGTCTCACTACTTCTTTTTTCTTTGGCAATGTCACCATCCCCTCTCCGAGCACTTTGTAATCCGTCACTGCTTCACGAAGCTCGCCACGAGCGCCATACTCAGCCGACCATCTACGGAAATCGCTCTTTGAGCGACCGATGGGAAGATTAATTGTTCCTGATTTCTCCTTGAAAAAACCCTGCGCAATCGTGCGGTAAGATTTTTTAATAGTGCGCCCTTGAAACTGTGATTTCAAATTCAAAAATGACTCCTGTGTCTTTGCGACAAGAAGCACACCTGAGGTGTCGCGATCAATGCGATGCACGATGCCCCACTTTTCAATCACACCCCCGTTTGTGAGGTTGATCGTTTCCCCTACGCCACGGATGTTGGGGTACTTTTCAATGAGCCAATCAGAGAGTGTGTGCTCTGAGCTGCGGCCATCGGGATGCACAACAAGCCCCGCAGGTTTATTGATTGCGAGCACTTCATCATCTTCGTATAAAATTGGGATGTTCATATTAGTAGTAGCTACTTCCCCATGCGACGTTCACGGTCCTTGAACTCTTTGAGAATATTAGTAAAGATCTCTTCTGAAAACTCTGGCCAATATGCGTCCACAAAAAAGAGCTCGCTATACACCGACTGCCACGGGAGGAAACCCGAGAGTCTATGCTCCCCTCCTGTACGAATAAGGATATCAGGGTCGGGCATATCGCTTGTCCAAAGCGCTTTTGAAAAATCTTCTTCGGTAGCTGGTTGCCCTTTTGCAATAAGGGTATTTGTCACGGCAAGGATTTCTGCTCGTCCACCATACGACATTGCAAGATGAAGCGTGATGTCAAAATTTTTCGAAGTCGCTTCTTCCATTTTCTCCATTTTTGCGCGCACATCTTCCGCGAAGCGGTCGCGGTCGCCAACAAAACGAATGCGGATGCGCTCACGAATCATTTTTTCTGTTTCGTTTTCAAGCACTGAGTTGAAGAGCTTCATGAGGTAGCCGACTTCATCTTCGCTGCGCTGCCAGTTTTCTGTGGAGAATGCGAATGCGATAATGTGCGGGACCCCTGCTTCACGAGCCCAGCCGACAACATCTTGGAGTTTTTTGTATCCTTCGCTGTGTCCCTCGAGAGTTGGTTTGTTGTGTGCGCGGGCCCAGCGGCGATTGCCGTCCATGATGACCGCGACACAATTGATTTTTTGTTCTGACATGTAAATATTTTCTCCTAAAATGTAGTTGCTCAGGCGCCACAGGTACGAGGCGCAGGTGTATAATTTTCTGGAGCCATACTTTTGCTATGGTGACAAAAAATTGTACACCTGCAACAAAGTAGCTGTGGATGCGTGGGCGACTACTAATACAGAATATCAAAATTCTTATAACCCCCCAAGCACTCCGACCACTTCTCGGTCACTTCGTCGACACGCGAAAGTACGGAACCTTTTTTTAAGAGCCTGAGGAGTTCTTGAAGTTTCTCTTCTTCTCCTTCTGCAATCACTGAAACGGTGCTATCTGGATTGTTGCGGACAGTGCCGACGAGGCCTAGGGCTCGCGCCTTTCGCGTCGTGAAGTCACGAAACATAACCATCTGCACACGGCCAGCAATTTTTGACTCAAGGCGCTTTTGCATATCAATTACCCTAACGTGCCAAGCTCCAAAACGCAAGGACTTGAAGATAAATGAGGTTCGTGATATTGTGTTGGAACCAAGGAAATAGAGGGCGATTAGCTCAGTTGGTAGAGCAGCGCTTTTACACAGCGAAGGTCGGGGGTTCGAATCCCTCATCGCCCACAAACATTAGACGAGAACGCTTCTGCGTTCTCGTCTTTTTGTTTGTGTGGCGATGAGGGGTTCGAACCGAGTCGCCGCGAAGCCTGATTTTTGAGGTACGAAAAAATCAGTGGCGACGAATTGGAAGATAGCAGAGGTACCTTGTGGTCACGAGTTACTAAGTCTGCTCAGATGATTACATCTTGCGCGGACTAAGTACTCTCGACCCCGCCGCGTGGACGCTTCGCTATCTCACTCCTGGGAAACCCACGGTTTTCCCAATCCTTCCTCCACGGGAAAACAGATGTTTCCCCGACCCCCTTCTCGTTCGATTCCACGCGGGGGCACCAAGGCACGCAAGCAACGCAGGTTGCTTGCTAAAACAAAATACTACCCAAGTGAAACTTGGGTAGTATTTTGTTTTGCCTTGGTGCCCCCGCGAGGAATCGAACCTCGAATAACGGCTTAGAAGTCCGCAGTTATATCCATTTAACTACAGGGGCAGATTGTCCTTTCAGCACTCTAGCAATACTAAAGGGATGGGTCAATCAGTAACATTTGCTCAGTCTTCACTTTTTCATAGCGCGTCGCCTTGTCATCTATCTCTTTAATAACTTTAGCGAGTGCGTCTTGGTTAAATTTTATAACACCAACGGTCTGCTTTGCCTCCGCAGAGAAGAAGGCATCGCGGTTTGCTTCTGAAGAAATGTAGATATTGAACCCAACAGAAAGAAAAAGGGAGAGGAAGAAGGTAACCACAATGATACGCCAATCACGAAAAGGCGTTAGCTCCATACGAAGGCTATCTTTCCCACGCGAGAAGGTTAATTTTTTTAATTCTTTTTTCCAATCTTTTTTTAACATAATGTTATTCATTAAGGAAATTACGCATCGTAAGCGACGCATCAAAACGCCACTCTGCGGGGAGCGTCTGATTGCTCCTTGTGACGCTTGCTGATTTCCATTCTAGTTTGCCGGGGAAATTTTCTAGGAGGAGCATGAGTCGCTGAATGTTATCAAATCCCCCTAACGCAGAAATACGGAAGCTGAGTGTGGGCGTTGTTTTGTTGACAATGGCTTGTTCAAGTCCATCAAGAGTAACTTCTGCCCCTGACTCAATCCCCAGGAGCTCTATCTTTTTTGCAAACGTGACGATATCATTTTCTTTAAAGAAGTAGGCAAAAAGTTTTTCTACTTTTTCATTCTCAGCACGCAGGGTTGCAATAGAAGCAGTGATGCGCGCTTCTCTATTTGAGAGCTCGTCTATTTTTTCAACGAGAGGGGTGGTTGCTATTGTTTTATCTTTGATCGCAAAAAAGAGCGCAGCATAACCTCCGATACTTCCAAGCATAAAGACCGATGCGATCCCCAAAAGAATTAATGTTTTTTGTTTTGTTTTAAACATGTTATTTCTTTTTTGTGGCTGCCGCCTTACGGTCCAATATTACAGAAAAACTAATATCTTCGCTTTTGACATAACTAGAAATCGGAAAGGTGACGCTGGAATATGTTGTGTCTTTTTTGAGAGCATCAACAAACGCAGCCAAACTGTCACGATGACGTGCGGTCCCCGAAACAGATATTCTTTCCTGGGCTGAGGAAGCATCATACCTAAATCCCGTTATTTTGATTTCGTCCCCCTTAACCTTTAGTGTGTTCGCGACAATCTGCGAGAAAAGGAGGCGGGTATCCGCGGTTGTGTCAGTCAGCGTCGCAACCTTCATATTGGTGTTGCGCACCTGCTCGGCCAATTCTTTTTCTTTAGCATTGCTTCCGTATTTTTCTTCCAAGACAACAATATTTTTTTGCGCATTACTATATTTCAACGAAGCAAGCACATATGAAGGAATGAGGAGTTCAAAACTTGCGAGGACAAGCACCCCGACAGCAAGCGTCACAATAACCGCAAGACGAAGGCGATATTCATTCAATACTTTTTTCTTTTCTTCTGTAGAGAGGAGATTGAGCATGATGATAATTATTGAGGACGGCGCAACGCAAGACCGAGCGCTGCTGCATAACGCAATGAATCGTTAAAACTTATTTCTGGGATGTAGTCTTCAAGAGTGTTTACATTCACCATGGTATTGGAAAGCTCAACAGGAGAAGAAAGTCCCGTAGCAAGAAATCCGGGGAAACCGGCGAGCACTGAGTCCCCTCCGCAAAGGTATATTTTTTTGATAGGGAGGCGCCTGTTGCCATAACTATCTGCGTGCTCTTGCCAATATGTCTGATGTTTATTGATCTCCTCACGAAGAACCGAGATCGTCGACATTACAGCGAGAAAAAGATTTTCGTCTCCACTACTCCCCGAAATCCCCTTCTCTCGTTTTATTTTCTCTGCTTCATCGTATGCAATCTTAAGATTTTTTGCAATGGACTCAGTGAGAGAGGTTCCCCCGACAGGGATGGTCGATGTAAATTGCACAACCCCGTCGGAAATTATTGCGATCCCCGTACGTGTCTTACCGAAATCAACGATCATGCATGTCTCTGTATCCCCTCGCGGAATAACCGCGCGAGCCAAAGAGTGCGCCTCCATCTCAAACGCTATTGGGGTAATCCCCGTCTCCTTGAACGCTTCTAGATATCCTTCGACAAGTGTGCGGGGGACGACAGAAACACTCGCATAGATACTTGCATTGTCCTCCTTGATAATCTCGTAATCAAAAAGTGCTTCGGCTGCAGTGAGGGGGACGTGCTCTTCAAGTCCAAACTCAATAGAACCACGAACCTCGCTGTACTTCATAATAGGCAAACGCAACTCAAAGAGATACGCTTTTTCTTCAGGAAGCGACACGGAAACGAATTCGAGCTCTGGGTGTTCTTTTTTGAGCTCAAGAAAAAGAGCGCGAAGCTCTTCTGGCTTTTTCACTTCGCCTGATTCAATAACCCCTTGTGGAATCCCGTATTCTCCAAAGGCACCGATTACAAAACCCTTGCGCTTTTCAACAAGCTCGACAAAGCGCATCGAGGTATCCGAGATGTCGAGACCCACCGCAGGCATCTGAACGAACTGTGGTGGAGGAAAAAATTGGTAAAATTTACTGCGCGCCATTTCCTTTAGTATACCTCCGCACCCACTTTTTGCACAGCCCCTCCCCTTTATTTACCTTGTTTATTTTTAACAACCTCTCGGATTACCGGCAAAAAAGAGATGAAAATGATAAGGAGAACAATCGGCAAAAGATACGTATCGATATCAGGAACAATGGTTCCAAGAGAGTAACCGAGCCCGAGCATACTCGTCGTCCAAAGGAGTCCGCCAAGAATATTAAACTTCATAAATATTTTGTAGGGCATTTCTCCGACCCCCGCGAGAATCGGTGTGAAGGTGCGCACCACGGGGGTGAAACGCGAAAGTACAATCGCCTTCACGCCGTGCTTTGCATAAAAGGCACGCGTACGTTCAATGTGCTGCTTATCAAAAAAGAATGAATCCTCGCGCGTAAAAAGTTTCTGGCCAACTTTTTTACCAAACCAATAGCCGAAGTTAACTCCGAGAATCGCCGCAAGGGGGACAAGGAGGAGGAGTGCCCAGATATTGAGAAAACCCTGTGACGCAAGGAGTCCCGCAGTAAAAAGAAGACTGTCCCCCGGGAAAAAGAAACCGAAGAAAACACCCGACTCAACAAAGACGATGACGAGGAGCCCAAGGAGCCCAAACGCTTGCACAAGACTAGCAATGTCGATATGAAGAAAATCCGGCATAAAAATTATTGAACGTTGGTACCGTTGGGGATCACACGATCTGGATTGACTGTCGTAAGAAAATCTCCGCCAACAGCATAGAGCACCATCCCTTGGCTCTCATAACCGCGAATCGTACGCGTAGGGAGATTTGCGAGGACAGGCACCTGCTTGCCAACGAGCACTGACGGGTCAGGGTAGTGCTCGGCAATACCAGAAAGAATCTGGCGGATGTCTTGCTCTACGACTTCTTCTTTTACTTCTTCGGGGACAATGGGCGCACCCTCCCCTTCTGGCAAAATCTCTGCGACCACGTCGGCTACCGTAGGCGCCTTTGGTTTTGGACCGAGATCAATCGAGAGCTTGATGAGCTTGTCCGCTTCAGGAACTTTTTCTGCGGAAAGAATTGTTCCGATTTTAATTTCTGCTTTTTTGAATTCGTCGAAGGTAATCATAATTGTTTGTTGTTAATTATCGTCGTGTAATGTTTCCATTATTGGTTTGTTGTTTTTTCTATCGAGGTAGCTTTGCAAAATGAGTGCGGCGGCGGAGTCATCGACGCGCTTTCTTTTTGTTTGATAAAATCGCGCCTGCTGTGTCGTGAGAAATTCTCGTTCTTCATAAATCGGCAGGTTCACCAATTTGCGCAATGTGACAATAAATTTATCAATTTCCTTTTTTACAAGATTCGGCTGACCTTTATAATCAACAGATTCGCCTATCACAATAGTCTCTACTGACTCGTGCCCGCATATGGTTTTTATTTCCCCCAAGCTTCCTTTGCCATTTTCTAGAATACTATACGGAAAAGCCATTGTCCCGCCTTCGTCTGAAATAGCAAGGCCAATTCGCTTCGTCCCGTAGTCGATTCCTAAGTAGCGCATAGGGATATGATAGCACACCACCCCAAACATTGCGTTTTTGGCAATTTTTGATAGGATAGGCAAGCAGATCACGCAACCTTGGATAGGTGGCAGAGTGGTCGAATGCACCTGTCTTGAAAACAGGAGTCTGGGCAACCGGACCGTGAGTTCGAATCTCACCCTATCCGCAACGGCTAAGCCCGATACCTTTAATAGGTATCGGGCTTTGGCGTTTATATGCAGGGTGAGATTCGAAGGACGGAGGCAGAGAAATGCGTAAGCATTTCAGACGCCGACGAATCAGCAGATTTGTGTCTTGGACTCGGGGTCGAGAGTACTTAGTCCGCGCAAGGTGTAATCACCTAAGCAGACTTAGTAACTCGTGACCGCATCTCACCCAAATACAAAAAGAACGCTCCTGTAAGATTTCACCCCTTGCAACGTCTTCGACGTTGTAGAGTTAATTATTAACCGTGCCCACAATTATATATATGATCAAATACGTATCTTCATTAGTCTTCGCGATAATGTTCCTCTTTGCAGGAGCAGCGCAAGCAGCAACCATTACTGGCTCTGGCTTTATAACCACCGTTGGTGCTGACTTCATTGTCGTTAGCGACAGTACTACTGGTGTAAATCAGCAGGTATTTTACACACCAGCAGTGACAACATACCTCGGCGGGACAACAGCTCCCCTCAAGGCATGGGCACACGAATATGCTACATACACAGGAACAACAAATCTTGATGGATCAGCAACAGCAACAAACTTGACGGTTTACCCAGCAATTAAGTTTATTCTTGCTCCTACTGCAGCTCAGGTAGGGGTTGCTCTTCCTGACACAAACATTATGACATCAGGTACTGCACCGTTCACTGTGACCACCCGCGTTGCAACAGCAGCTCAGGTTGCAGCAGCAAATCTCCCTGGGACAGTTGAGTCTTACAATGTGCCAGCAGGCATGACAATCTCAGCTGCAGGATTCCTTTCTGGGACACCAACAACTGTAGGCATGTACAATGTTACCGTTTACGCAAAAGATGCTATTGGTAACAGTGTAACGAGCGCAATTTTGATTCAAGTGAGTGCGGCTCCTGTGGTAGTTGTTCCTCCTCCATCTTCTACACCAGCTCCTGTTGTGACTCCAACTCCTGCTCCGGTTGTAACCCCAGCCCCAGCACCCGTTGTAACTCCAACACCAGCACCTACTACTTCTTACACAAGCACAGGAAAGAAGGCTGAGGGAACAGGTGTTATTGCATCATACGACTCAGTTGCAAAAGCAATAACACTCACTAACGGTGTAGTGCTTCGTGTTGTAGCAACAACGAGAACATCGCTCAACTACGGGGCCTTGTCTTCTATCGGCGCAAGCGTACAGTACAAAGGTATTAAAAACACCGACGCATCTGTAACTCTTTCAAAGATTGAGCTCAACTAGTTTTCAGTAGTCTGTAAAAAGACTTAACAGAAAAGGGCGACGCCGTACGGCGTCGCCCTTTTCTATTCTACTAACCACCTACCTCAGCACCTCCCAAATCTTCTGATCTTCTCCTCCGTCGAATTTAAACACCGCAACACCACGCACGCCGAGTTCGCGCGCGAGGGCCACCTTGTCGGCAATCGCTTGCGCATCACTCCATGAGAAATAATTAAATGGTTGATTGTCACTACTCGAGCCAGCATTTTCCGCAATCACCGTAGCCGTCGAAACTTGCTGTTGCGTCTGTGTCACTTGCCCATTCGTAGGAGCGACAGCTGCGAGTAATCTTGGGTCATACGAGAAACCCATCTCCCCTGCGCTATTGCGTGCTGGCGCAATGCCGAGCTTTGCGGCAATGTCCGTCGCGTACTTCGGGTTAAACGGCCAGAGCACTTTGTACTTGTAGCCATCGCCAGGGATTGGCGTCACTTCATATTCATATCCGTATGTCGCGACCCCAATAATAATTTTCTTCTTATCAATATCTTTCATCGCGAGCGTGACGAGGCTCTCCACCCACGCAGGGTCAGCGACGGGCGCGTATGGTGCCATACGTGCTTTGTTGAGACGGCGCGCTATCACTCCTTGGTCGTACGCCATTATCTCCACGCGGTCACAATATTTATTGAGTGCTTTGTAGTCATTTGCGTAGTCCATCGCATCAGCGGGCACCGTCTGCCCTTCAAGATAGCGATCAGTGATCGGCATACGCGCTTCAATCGTACAGTACACGAGTTTCTTACCCATACGCTGATAGAGGCCTTTTAAAAAAAGTGAGAAGTATTCCATCGTCTCATGCTTCTTCGCCTCGAAGTCGATATCGATGCCGTCGAAATTGTTGTCCTTCACCACTTTCGCGATTTCATCTTCAAGCGCGATGCGTGTCTTTGTGTTGCTCAGGATACGGTGAATGTTGTCGCCATTCCCCCACATCACACTCGGCACCACTTTCACCCCCTGCTTTTTTGCTTCAGCGATGAAACTTACCCAAGGCTCCTCAGTGAGGTGCGCCGTGTCAGCAAGCGTCCCATCGTTGTGCATCGTGTAGCCAAAAGGCATCACGCTTGAGAGTTGCGCGAGGTGAGGCAAAACATCTTTGGTCCCTGTCGCGGTGCGCCAATACGGAATCCATCCAGAGAATTCAAGATCCTTTGCTCTTGAAGCATTTGTGGAAGCAATACTGTTTGCGAGTGCGACTTGTGTCTTGGGTCCATACACACCGTAGCCTGTCGTCATACCCCCACACGCAATCTTCTGCGCGCATTGAAATTTCTGGAGTGCTGTCTGTGTCATTGCCCCAAACGTCCCCGTGTTTTTGCCCGCCGCCAAATATCCTTTTGAAATAAGTGCTGTTTGAAGAGCTTTTACATCAGTACCCGACATCCCAAGCGAAAGCGAGCGCGCCGCAAAAGCCCCCTGAGGAATGAGCAAAAAGAGCGTGGCAATAACAAGAGCGCGTTTCATAATTACATACTAACAGACGGTGGGAGGAATTGCATGTTACCCCAGATACTTCTTCTTCTTCAGTTTCTCCGGTAGCAAATCTTCCTTCGTGTACATCTCGTATCCCTTGCCGTAGTCGAGGTCTTTCATAAGTTTCGTGGGGGCGTTTCTTATTTTGAGCGGGATGGGGAGATTGCCGAAATTTTTTACATCGGCCATTGCAGAGTTGAACGCATCATATGCGGAGCGATCTTTTTTCGCCTGCGCAAGATACGCGACGCCATGCGCGAGATTGATCCCCGCTTCGGGAAGTCCAATAGTTTCTACCGCGCGAAAAACTTCATTCGCCACCACGAGTGCAGTCGGTTGCGCGAGGCCCACATCTTCGCTCGCAAATATCACCATACGCCTCGCGATAAACTTTGGATCCTCACCTGCGTCAATCATTCGTGCGAGGTAGTAAAGAGCAGCATCAGGCTGACTCGCCCGCATGCTTTTTATAAATGCACTGATAGTATTGTAGTGCTCCTCCCCTTTCTTGTCGTAACGCAAGAACTTCGACTGTAGTGTCTCGGTGAGATTGTGCACGTCGATGAGACCATAGAGGTTGAGTGTTGCTTCGAGCATTGCGATAGCTTGGCGTGCATCGCCGTTGGCCATACTGATGAGCCACTCTTTTGCACTTTTGTCGATTTTTATCTTTTCACTTTTTTCTACACGAGAGACGATGAGTTTCATCTCGTCATGAGAGAGCTCGTTCAATACAAACACACGACAACGTGAAAGAAGCGGTGCAATGACTTCAAAACTTGGGTTCTCAGTAGTGGCACCAATAAGCGTGAGCTCTCCCGACTCCACATATGGCAAGAGAAAATCCTGCTGGCTTTTATTGAAACGATGAATCTCGTCGAGGAAGAGAATCTTGGGGCGAGACTTGAGTGCGAGCTCGCCTTTCCCTTCGGCAATTATTTTTCGTATGTCGTCTTTGCCTGCGGACACAGCTGAGAGTTCGTAAAAGTCTGCATCGAGTGCCTCGGCATACATACGTGCGAGCGTCGTCTTCCCTACACCGGGCGTGCCCCAGAGGATGAACGAGAATAGATGCTTTTTCTCAATGGCGATACGAAGAGGCTTGCCCTCGCCGACGAGATGGCTCTGGCCTATATAGTCCTTGAGTTTCTTGGGGCGAATTTTCGATGCGAGTGGTTCCATAGGCCTATTCTACCACCAATACGAACTCTGTATATTTTTACTATTTTTTGCAAGATTTCTCATTGTCTTCCGTCTTAAACATTGAGGGGTATATTACGTAACTACCTCTCATTTTATTACGTGCGCTAACTATTTAGTGTGTAACATAATTATGAAGCAGAAAATATTTGTTTCTACTGCAGTGCTTGCAATGTGCTTTTCGGCTCAGGCAGCACTCGCAAAGAATGTGGATGTTGCTTATCCTAACGGGCTACCTCTTTCAGAGGTTCAACTCCCTCTTACAGGGAACCTCCTTGCACCTGGGTCCGAGTACGGGCAGTCGTTTACCGCCAACGCAACAGAGGCAACTGTTGGGCTTTTCCTTGAGAAGAATTTTACTGGCGCAACATACGCAGAGAAACTTGCTAACTGCAGTTTCGCAACAACAGTAACTCTCAACCTCTACAGTGGCGAAGGAACTGATCCTGCAAACCTACTCCACTCAGCAGACTACAATCTCCCTGAATGCTTCCGTGGTTTCGTAGAAACTAATTATCGCGACGCAGGAATCAATTTTACTATCGGCGATAGTTACACTATTAGTGTTGCAACTCCTGCAACTGCAGGTGGTAGCTACATCGTACCTACTGTGACAGGTGGTGCCCCTATTGGGACTCAAGTGACACAGAAAAAATCTCGTCGTGGATGGGTATATTCTTCGATCCCTCTTTGGGGTGGCATCTTTGCTGGTGGAAGTGCCGTCTTAAGCGGTGTTGTAAACAAAGAGTATGTTATTAACGACAATACCACCTCTGCCGCAGTAGTATGGCCTATCGCTAACGCAATGAAGGGTGACCACTATTATCGTCTCATTGATTTGAGCCCAGAAAGATTTACCTTTGTTTCAAGTCTTAATGATGCCGAAGCAGGGTATGAATACACACCCGTAAATCTTGTTAATCCATCAACTCTTCTTCTTGGTGTGGTATACGCGACGGGAGGAGTACCAGCAGGAATGAGTGTTTCTGGAACTGGCGTTTTGTCGGGAACACCAACGACACCGGGTACCTACACGATATCACTCGCGGCATATCTTCGCGCTGACTCAATCATTGGTGATAACGGTTTTGGGACAGTAACCATCAATGTGGTAGAACCTGCAGTACCTCCTGTTATCCCTGTAACGCTTATTACTACGCTTCCTAGTGGGAAAGTGGGGTCAAACTACACAGCAACAAACCTTCTTACCACAGGAACCGCGACAGTAGAAGCATTTGATGTTCCTGCGGGGATGACCGTTTCGGCAACAGGGGTACTCTCAGGCAAACCTACCGTTGCAGGAACTTACACAATTATCCTTTCTGCAATGGATGCTGATGGTGTGTTTACGGAAGGATTGGTCACCCTCGTGATCAAGGCGGCAACCGTGACTCCTCCGGTCCCTGTCGTGGATGAAGGTGGCAAGATTACAGAAATCGGAAACGGATTCATCATGCTCGAAACGACAAAAGTTTCGTACACTGCTTCAACAGTAATCACAGGAACATTTGCAATCGGACTTGAGGTTCTCTTTTCTGGAGATCGCTACGCTGATGGCTCTGTCATCGCAACAAAGATTAGTGTGAAGTAAATCACGAGATACTTTGCTCTATGAGCAACGGGGGGCGCGACCGCAGGTCGCGCCCCCCGTTGCCTTTTCCCCCTGTGGATATCCTCACGCAAACAACAGCACTTTTTGTGGGATACTATATGTATGAAAAAATTAATAATCAGTGTTCCCTTTTTGATTCTTTTTTGCGCAGGAACCCTGTATCTTTATCAGCAGTCGATTAACGAGCAGGCTCCCACAGAAAACTCTACGCCCACTGTCGAAATAGCCGAGAGGGCCCCTGAGAACCTTCCTAGCGAACCCGAGCTCGGTAGCCCCGCTGTGTCACACTGCGTCAGACTCGGTGGCACCTACGAAACAGCGGCACGTGCTGACGGCACCAAATACGCTGTGTGCCAACTCAAAGATGGGCGCTTGTGCGATGCGTGGGAACTCGTGAACTGGGGGAAATGTTCGCCAACAATGAAGTAACCGATGACTTTATACCGTTTGACAAAAGCTACTCATCAGCATAGATTGTGAGTAGCTTTTGTACATACAGAGAGGAAAATATCATGCGTAATCGTTATTTCATTGCCCACCTGCTTGCAGCCCCTGTTGCAAAATATCACGAAGGGCTCGTGCGTGAGCTCGCGGAAAAGTTTGACCTCAAGATGAGCAGCGGGTACTTCCCCACACACATCACCCTCAAGGCACCTTTCGAGGCTGACGACGAGGAGATTCCTGCTGTTCGACAAGCACTCCAAGAAACCACACAAACATCTGTGGCCCCAGGGTACACCATTTGTGGGTTTGGGCACTTGGGACGACGCGTCATCACGCTCGACGTGGTTCACTCGCGCGAAGCCGAATATATGCATGACCGGCTGATCAAAAAACTCAAGGCAATCCCCTTCCTCACTTGGGGTAGCCATGAGCCGATCATGCATCTTCACATCACGCTCGCGAAAAAAGATATCGAGCCGAAGTTCGACAAGGTCTGGGAATATCTCAAACAAAAAGAGACTCCCGCGTTCCATCGTTCACTCGACAACATCGTATTACTTCGCAAAGAAAACGACGCGTGGGTTGTCGATAGCCAATACGCAACTCCTTTGTAGCCTTCAGCCGCTCACACTTTATTGTGGAGCGGCTTTATTTTTTCCTGTTTGACAAAGCCCACCTCTAGGCATAGATTGTAAATAGTACTGTACTTATTAAGGAGGATCTCATGCGCTATTCCATAGTTCATTTACCAGAAGGAACAGTCAAAAGGTATCATTACGCACTCGTTCAAGACATAGCGAAACGCTTCAGCCTCAGTGTGAACACAGAATTTTTCCCCACACACGTCACCCTTAAGTCTCCGTTTGAAAAAGCCGACTTAATGCTGACAAAAATAGAACTTGAAAAATTTGCGCGAGCGCATCACCCGCACCCCTTTGTTGTCCACGGTTTTGGACACTTCGAGACTGACACTATCTTCCTCGATGTAAGTCTGCCGCGAGAAACAGAGCGCGCGGTCGAAGGGCTGCGTAATGCTATTCGCAAACAAATTCCTGAAACCTCATGGAAAGCACATGAGTCACGCAAACATTTTCACATCACCGTCGCAAAAGGTGTTGATGAAAAGTTTTGGGCGATATGGGAATACGTAAACAAAAAACAAGTTCCTGAGTTCGTGTTCCCTTTCAACAACGTTGCGCTTCTTTGTTTGGATGGTGGCAAGTTGACCGTCGACACGATTCATCATATCGACAACAAGCATCGCTAACATTCAGCCGCTCGCATATTTTTGTGGAGCGGCTTTTTCTTTACCAGACTAAAACGGGAACGTCCACAATACATCACGACACACCGAGAGATTTTGCGTAAACGACATCGCGCCGAGCCACACAAGTACGCCCCCGAAAATAATATTCACGTACTGAACCCACGCAAGATTGCGCGCGAGATATTTTTCAATCTCCCCTGCGAAAGCACCGATGATGAGAAATGGCACCCCGAGTCCGAGTGCATACGCAATGAGAAGGAAAAATGTTTTTGCGGGAGCGAGTGCCGCGAGTCCGAGGATCGCCCCGAGGGCCGCACCGACGCATGGTGTCCACCCCGCCGCAAACGCCGCACCAAACACAAACGACGTCACTGCGCGGGATGAAAATCTTTTATGAATCGAGATGTGTCGTGTCTTTTCAAGGAACGAAAGTTTGATGAGTCCCATCAAATAGAGCCCAAAGAAAATAATGATTGCGCCACCAAAACGCGCGAGGTACACCTGAAATTCGTGATTCACTTGCACGAGCGCTCCATGAAGCAAGAGCCCGAGGATCGCAAAGACGGCGGTAAAACCAAGCACGAAAAACAAACTTGCGTGAAGCATCGCAAAGCGCGACCGGATCGCTGTAGGAGCTTTTTTATCAACAGCGATTCCTCCCAGATATGCAATGAAGCCAGGGACCAAAGGGAGCACGCACGGCGCAAGGAAAGAAACAAACCCCGCACCAAACGCAAGAAAAAGAGTCATATCATTCATCGTGTTCAATATTGTACCTTATGGGGTAGCGAAGATGCAATCGCTTTGGTACACTACTAGTATATGGACGAACACATCATCTCCTGGACTGCCCCTGAATACGAGCACCGCGATCACAGCGCTGATTGGTATTGGGCTGTGGGAATTATTTCTGTAGCACTCGCGGTTGCGTTTATCATTGTTGGCAACACTCTCCTCTCGGTCATCATCATTGTTGGTATGGGGACACTTCTCCTGTACTCAAAGCATCCACCACGAATGATCGATTACAGCCTCTCCAACAAAGGGGTGACGGCAGGTAAAACACTTTACCCATGGGACACCCTCGCTTCGTTTTGGGTACTTGAGGGAGACGACAGTGTGAAGTATCATCGTGACCCAAAAATCCTCATCACCTCAAAGAAAACTTTTATGCCGCACATTGTTCTCTCTCTTCATGGGACTGACCTTGATGAGATCCATCAAATTTTTACACACATGCTTCCTGAGGAACACCAGGTAGAGCCTCTCCCTGAGCGCCTCATGCGCAAGATTGGCTTCTAAGCTGGGGTCATCTGATTTTTTGCTTTTTCTGAGTTTTATGGTAGAGTGTGTGGGTTCGAAAAACGCTCTCGTCGTTGTTATGCTTAGTCTGAATAAGACCTCGCAAAAGGCACGGGGGCAAAGTTAATCAAATAGAACAAATTGCTCTCGTCGTTCAATGGATAGGATATGGGTTTGCGGTACCCACGATGTAGGTTCGATTCCTACCGAGAGCACAGGAAAAAACACCCGGAAGGGTGTTTTTGCTTTTGTGCTCTCGGTAGGAATCGAACCGAAGGCCCACCATTTTAAAGGAGCGCAGCGACTATTAAAATGGATGGTCTCGACTGAAAGGAGAGGCGATTCCGAATCAACAAACTGCTTTGCTTTCAGCAGGACTAGGACCACATGGAGACCCGCTTACTTCTCCGTTGCCAACCCAGCACTCATCCACGCCATGATTCCCCCTTCGAGATTCATTACATTTCTAAAACCAAGCTCCTCCATAAATGAACATGCCTGGGATGAACGCGCGCCACTGCGACAGTTCACTACATACGTCGCGTCAGCAGGAAGCGTGCGCACAGCTTCCGAAAATTCATCACTGTAAATATCAATATTTTTTGCGCCCGCGATGTGTCCTTCAGCAAATTCTGCTAGAGTGCGAACATCAAGAACGACAACCTCTCCTTTTCCAACAAGCACTTGAGCTTCTACGGGATTAATCTTTTTCATATCAATATATAATAACAAAAAACCGACCTTTTCAAAAGGTCGGTTTTTTGTGCTTTACGCGATTTTCTTGATTGCCTTTGCGAGGCGTGACTTCTTGCGAGATGCAGTGTTTTTCTTGATAGTGTTTCCCTTTGCTGCCTTGTCGATTGCCTTGTAGGCTTTTGAAAGGAGAGCCTCTGCGGACTTCTTGTCCTTTGAAGCAACGAGGGTGCGCACTTCCTTAACCACTTCCTTCATAGCCTTGCTGCGGCGTGTGTTATAAACCGCCTTGCGAGCTGAGCTACGAATATTGCGTTTTGCTGATTTAATAATTGGCATAACTTAAATTTATTAAGAGCCTGTCCCGAAAGGGCCTCCGTCACGAGCCACGATATCGTCGAGTGAAAATGAATAAAACTTGCGAAGCCTTATCGAGATAAGGCGACAAAAGATTTATTCATTTGCACCGACGATTGCGGGGCGAAGTAGGAAAGTTCCTTTTGGGATAGGCTCAAACCGAGTAATTTTTTGAACTCGGCACTGAGACTCCAACAATCTACCACACAAACGGGATAGCTGCAAGAATTCGCCTTTCCTGCCCCTTTCCGTTATTATGTACCTATGATCGCTCATCTTTCTGGCACTATTCTCTTTGCGGGAGACAAATATATCATCATCGAAACCGCAGGGGTGGGATACAAGGTCCGCACCACGGTCGACACCCTCATTACTCTCAAAAAGAACGCCGACAAAAAAGCGTCCCTTTGGATTTACACGGTTGTCCGCGAAGACGCCCTCGATTTGTACGGGTTTGAACACCAAAGCGAGCTCGATTTCTTTGAGCTCCTTATTAGCGTCTCGGGCATCGGCCCCAAGAGTGCGCTCGGGATTCTCAACGTCGCCCCCGTCGAACACCTCAAGGAGGCGATTGCTATGGGCGACACGGGAGCGCTGACAAAAGTTTCAGGGATTGGCTCAAAGAGTGCGCAGAAGATCATTCTCGAGCTCCGCGAAAAACTCGGTGGCGATGAGAGCATTACCGGAGAGACAATGCTCAGTGGCGAACGTGATGCGATCGAAGGCCTCGTCGCACTCGGCTACGCAGAACGTGCCGCACGTGAGGCACTCAAACAAGTTCCCGCAGATATCAAGGGAACGAGTGCACGTATCAAAGAAGCTCTGAAGCAACTCGGAAAATAATATTAACTATTTATGGAAAACATTCTCCGCATTATTAAAAAAATAATTCCGCGCAATATCTTCCGCGCATTTCAACCTGCATATCATTATCTCTTTGCGCTTCTTGCTGCGACCATATACCGCTTCCCCTCTCGCCATATTGGCGTCATTGCCATCACAGGCACAAAAGGGAAAACATCAACCACAGAGATCGTGAGTGCTATCCTTGAGGAGGCGGGATACCGCACCGCACTCGCAGGGACCCTTCGTTTTAAGATCGGAGAGGATGAGGAGCGCAATCTCTACAAGATGACAATCCCGGGACGTTTTTTTGTGCAGCGTTTTTTGCGTCGCGCTGTAAATGCGAAATGTGATTGGGTAATCATTGAGATGACTTCTGAAGGGGCACGTCAGTTCCGTCACAAATTCATTGATTTTGATGCGCTCATTTTTACCAACCTCTCCCCTGAACACATCGAGTCACATGGCTCATTTGAGAATTACAAAGAGGCAAAACTTT
The DNA here is from genome assembly GCA_023229865.1 of Minisyncoccota bacterium. Lineage (GTDB taxonomy): Bacteria > Patescibacteriota > Minisyncoccia > Phycocordibacterales > UBA1550 > UBA1550. The sequence continues at coordinate 17,227 of JALNYL010000007.1, read as the reverse complement.
CCATCGCGCAAGCTCTCGCAAAATCCCCAAAGCGCCCACGCATCATTGTTGCAAACGCTGACAATGAATATGCAAAAGAATTTCTCGCAGTTGACGCAGAAACAAAAACAACCTACTCCCTCAAAGATGCAGAGCCGTACACGCTCAAAAAAGACGATACAACATTTACCTTTATGGGGGCACCTCTCGAGGCACACCTTTCGGGCGCGTTCAATCTTTCAAACATTCTTGCAGGAATCTCCTTTGCGCGCACACAGAATATCGCCCCTGAGGTCATCCGTCGTGCCCTCGAAAAATTCCACGGCATTCGTGGCCGCGTCGAGCGCGTAAATCAAGGGCAGGAATTTGATGTCGTCGTCGACTACGCACACACTCCCGACTCACTCGAAAAAGTGTACGAGGTTTTCCAAGACTCGCGAAAGATTTGTGTGCTTGGTGGCACGGGTGGCGGACGTGACTCATGGAAGCGCCCCGCAATGGGAGCAATCGCGAGTGCACACTGCGACGAAATCATTCTCACTGATGAAGACCCTTACGACGAAGACCCACAAAAAATTGTTGAGGAAATACGAGAAGGCATCGAGGAGGGGAAAGTTGAAATCATTATGGACCGCCGTGCTGCCATAGCAAAGGCACTCTCCTTCGCAAAAACAGGCGACGCAGTCATTATCACCGGTAAAGGCACCGACCCCTACATCATGGGACCCAATGGCACCAAGACTCCATGGGATGACGCGACCGTCGCAAAAGAAGAACTTATAAAACTCGGGTTCAAGAAATAATTACAAAAGGGCGCGCGCTTCGGATGAAGCGCGCGCCCTTTTGTAATTATTCCCCTATTTGACTTCCCTCCCCCAAAAGAGTAGTTTTGTGAAAGGTCACTGTTCTTAACAAACAAACGGAGAAACCCATGCGAAACATCTTTTTTGATGAGTTGTCTCAAATCCAACAAAACGCACTTCTCGCTGCAGCTGAAGCAATGGAAAACGCCTACAACCCCTACTCTCATTTCTATGTAGGAGCGACACTTATTGCAGAAGACGGGACCCTTATCTCTGGCTCAAATGTTGAAAATGCAGCATATGGGTCAACGATATGCGCAGAACGTGCAGCAATTTTAGCTGCAAACGCAGTAGGGTTACGAAAATTTCGTGGCATTGCTATCATTGCGCGAGGGGAAACCTTTGACACCAACACTGTCACGGCGCCTTGTGGAAGTTGCCGCCAAATGCTCTACGAACTGTCTCAAGTCTCTGGCGGAGATTTCGGGTTTGTTCTTTCGACAACGAAGATGGATAAAATCATTATCACATCCATAAAGGAACTACTCCCTCTCGCCTTTGGCCCCCTCGATATCGGGATAGATATCTCGAAATACCAGAAGTAATTTATCTCAGACCGCCCGCATCCGCTGGCGGTCTTTTTCTTTTGGCAACGAGGGGTAAGTTTGTTACAATGAACCAATGCAAACAGTATCTCTCTTCCCCGCTTTTTTTGATTATCAAATGCTTGGCGTCTTTTTGCTTCGCGTTGTCCTTGGGTTTATTTTTGTGTCTCTTTGGTACAAGCAAGCAACGAGCGAGAAGTCTGAACAAATTCATTTCTACGAAAAGCTTGGCCTCCGCCCCGCAAAAGTTTTCGCGACTGTCATTTCATCTCTTTTGGGAATCGCAGGCGCACTTCTTGTGGTCGGTTTCTACACCCAAGGGGCAGCTATTGCAATGGGAGCAATCATGATGATCATGTCACTTATCAAGTGGCGCAAACCATCTGCTCTTCCCCACAACACAACTGAGTTTTATATTCTCCTCGCGGTCGCGTCATTCTCTCTCCTCTTCTTTGGCGCAGGAGCGTTCGCTGTCGACTTGCCACTATAATCCTAAAGAGCACAAAAAGAAAACACCGAGCTCAATTTCAGCTCGGTGTTATTTGTCACCACCCAGGATCTGAATCGGAGGGGAATCCCTCGTGCTTCACACAGTCTTCAGCAACCTTAAACGTGATTTTGACATTGAACTCTTTAACGAGTTCACTCGCCAACCCTTTTGCAATCTCGAAATATTCTTTGCCGTACATTTCGAAACGCCAGTGGTCCGCGCTCGAACGAGGGTTTCCCCCGTCGATGTAAATGTCCCCAAGATAAATTCTCCTGGGCGTGTCCCCCTTGATGAGCCCCCAGAAATACGTCTTCTGTTTTATGGCGGGGTCTTGATATAACACACCAAAGCAGGACGCCCCCGCTAGAGAGTCCATGGCTGCACCAGAATGAATAGATGCGGCCTGGAACCCCTTCTGCTTTAAATACCGCGCTATTTTTACCGAGAGAGGCTCTTTGTAAATCAAGCGATTATCGTCGGTCATTTCTGTCTCCTTGTAACAATTAAACAACAGGGATGTTTCTGCCGTTATACTTACATAAATATACCAAAAAGAAAAGGAGGTCTCGATGACCTCCTTTTTGAATCAAACTACTCGTACAACTTTCGCACCGCCGCTTTCACCGTGTCTTCCATGGTGGAATATATCGGGAAGTCATAACCAAGCTCGTCGTCGAGGTTGCGCTTGATAACACTGAGTCCTGGGAAGCCTGGCTCAGCGCCAACAACAACTCTAAACGATGGGACATATTTGAGATGCACCCCCCACGCACCAATCTCACCCCTGGTGTCCCGCGCATATGGCTCGCCGTCATCTCGTGGGTTGAATTTATCTTCCTCTCCGAGCCAAAAGATAATGCATCCCTTTTGAGCGGCGTGCCTGAGATAACAGCGCTCCCAATGCGTCTGATGCGCAAAAACATTTTGCGCATAATTGGGGACATGGAGCCTGCGAATCTCATCCTCCTCGGGATACCGACAAGGGATTGCGACGAGGCAATGCTCTTGGCGTTGATTGATAAGGTGGAGCATTTTCCTCTGCCAATCCCCACCACCAAGCACTGGCCCAGCCAAGAAAAACAGTGGCGTTTTTGCATAAAACGAATCCGCCCCAACCTCAACAAAGTTCTTCGGGAGAATAAGTTGCATGACGACCTCCATCAGTAGTTAAAAAAACAAAAAGTATCTCTAATTGAGATACTTCCATAAAAACACTTTTTGGTCAAACCCTAGTAAACTGCCGATGGTTGCACTGGGCAGTTTGCGCTCACCCACTTCATATCAAACTCGGCAAGTTCTCGTCGTTCACCTTTGTAGATAAAATACTGTGTCACAGGGCGAGGCTGTCCAGGATCAATGATCATCGGCATTTGGTTATCAAACCAAGTCTCAGGACAATCTTGTAAAAGTTTTGTAGCTGAAGAACCTGGGGTGACTGGGGTGGTTGGAGTATCTACAAAAATCGGGGTGGTTATCTCTTCTGTTGTCGTCGCGACGGGAGCAAGTGTGTTTTCTGAGACCGTTGGCGCGGAATCATCTTTCGTAAATGTAATGTACCCCGCAGTCCCCACAAGGGCGACAATAGCGAGAAGAAATAGAATGCTCGTAAACCCACCAGAATTTTTCTTCGAAAAACTCATGCGGGCAAGTTCTTTTTTGTTCATAAGATAATTGTAGCAGAAAAAATAGGAATCGCCTCTCCTTTCAGTCGAGACCATGCGTTTTAAGTGTGGTCACAAATCACTAAGTATATTTCTTGCAGTTGGAATCGCCTCTCCTTCCAGTCGAGACCATCCATTTTAATAGTCGCTTCGCTCCTTTAAAATGGTGGGCCTCCGGTTCGATTCCAACTGGGGGCACACTCATAGCAAAAGGCGGCGGGGTAATCCCCTGCCGCCTTTTTGCGAGTGTGCCCCCAGTTGGAATCGAACCAACGACCGTCTCCTTAAAAGGGAGCTGCTCTACCGACTGAGCTATAGGGGCATTACAAATTTTAACAATTTACCCTCTGTCGCTCCTTTGGAAGCCACTCTCTCTGGGCCTACCAAAACAGCTATTGGGGCAAAACTGATGGGAAAATACTACCACAAAACCCCGTTTTTTCAAATTTTTTGACTTTACGCCTCCAAGCACGTACCATAGGGGAGGATATTGTTATATTTACAGGAGGGTTCAATGTGAGAAAAAGAAGGCTTACCAAAAAACGTAGGATGAAAGCAATTTTTTATCTCAAAAGGAAGCAACTAAAGAAGCGCGAGTAAAGTTATCCACAGGGTTGTCTTGCAGGAGCAACTTCACTCGCGTATAATAAATGCAGACCTTTATTAGTTGACTCGCAACTCCAAAGCTGATCGCTTATGATCTAATCTGTGGGAGTATTCGCACAGTCATCACTTGTTCCTTGCGCCAGACACGGCGCCGAAACTCTGTACTTGTTCTTTTAGCACATTCCGTCTCATATAGACGCCAAATTCAAAAAAAGCCGCACCAAGTGCGGCTTTTTCTAATTCTGCTTTTTCTTTTTTATAATTCCAAGATGAATCTCTCGAGCGCAACCTCCATAGGTTCTCCCCCACGATGAGCCTCGTGATACATAGTCGTGAGCGAACGCGAGAGATTGACGATTTCCTCATCTGAATATTTTGTCGCAAACCCGCGTGCCTTTTTTGCGACATATGGACTCATCCCGCAGTCATCCCCCGGCTTGGCATTTTTCATAAGTGCAATATTTTTTACCGCCCAAAATAGTGTCCCGGAAATTTCTTCCGCAGAGAGCCCATTATCGAGAGCTTCTTGATACAAAACCCAGAGCTCCTTTTTGTTGCGTGCACCGAGCGCATCCCCAAGTGAGAAAATATTAAAATCAGGGTTATAGCCTGCTTTTTTCGCAACACATTCTTCGACTTCCACATTTGCATCTTTCAGCCCCCCCGCCACACTCTTCTCAAGGAGTGGTTCAAAGACAAGGAAAAAGTTGGGTGACTCCTTGAGGCTTTCCACGTGTGCGAGGAGCATTTCTTGTTCAGCCTTTTTATCAAACACACAATCAAAAACAAAAAGTGTAGTGTCACCAAAGAGGCCTTGCGAAGCAGCGAGGGTGTCGAGAAACCCGTCACTCATTTCACCTTCGAGAACGTGTCTCACTTCTGCGCCCAAGGCGTGACTCTGCTGAGTCAGTAGTGCGCGAAACTTCGCACGTCCTTTCTCTCTATCGTTGCCGTAAATAATGTGTAGCATATTATTTCATTGATCCCCAACGCTCCCCTTCTTCGATAGACACCGTGGTAGGAACAGGGAAATCCACCGCGTGCTCCATCGCCTCGCGCACTACTTCACGCACTTTTTCTACGCTCCCCTCTTCTACTTCAAAAAGAAGTTCGTCGTGAATCTGGAGAATAAGATGCGCTTTCGAGAGAAGCCCTGCTTTTTCGAGCCCATCGTGTGCACGCTTCATCGCAATTTTAATGATATCCGCTGCCGTCCCTTGAAGAGGTGCGTTCATCGCCATGCGCTCAGCGCTCGCACGGATAAACGGTATCGATGACTTGAGCCCCGCAAAGAAACGATGGCGACCGAAGTACGTCGTCGTAAACCCATCTTTCTTTGCATGTGATTTCACTTCTTCAAAATAGTTTGCAATCTTCGGGAACGTTGCAAAATAGTTATCATAAAATGTTTGAGCCTCAGCGCGCGTCGAGCCGAGATTATCCTTGAGCGCATTCACTCCCATACCGTACACGATACCAAAGTTGATTACCTTCGCGCGGCGACGCATCTCAGTCGTCACATCTTTTTCGGCAACCTTAAACACGCGCGAAGCAACCGATGTGTGTACATCAACCCCCGTGCGAAATACTTCCATCAAATGCTCGTCCTGTGAGAGCGCAGCGAGTACGCGCATCTCGATCTGTGAATAGTCAAAACCGACAAGCGTCGAACCTTCCCTTGCCACAAAGGCATCGCGGATAGCCACCCCCATTTCTCCGCGCACAGGGATATTCTGGAGGTTTGGATTTGATGAGGACATTCTTCCTGTTGTGGTCCCTGCTTGGTTGAGTGTCGTATGGAGGCGTCCATCTTCTGCGACGAGAAGGGGGAGATTGTCGATGTATGTCGAAAGAAGTTTTTGAAGTTCGCGATACAGGAGGATGTCTTCAATAATCGGGTGTACTTCGCGGAGCTTCACGAGTTCTGACTCGCGCGTGGAGCGCGCGCCACCTTCTGTCTTCTTGAGCCCCTTCACTTCGAGCTTCAATTTATCAAAAAGAATTTCCCCAAGCTGCTTAGGTGAATTCATATTAAACTCACCACCCGCGTATTCATAAATGCGTCCCGTGATTTTATCGAGCTCAGTGTGGTATTTCTTTGAAAGCTTCTCAAGGTGTTTCTTGTCGACGATGATGCCGTATTTTTGTGCCTCTTCAATAATAGGAACGATAGGAAGCTCAATATCACGATACACACCCCCGAGCCCCTCCTTGCCAATGCGCGCCTCGAGCTCTTCAAAGGCGTCAGCAAAATTATCTTTCTTTGTGTGGTGGAGAATGTCTTCAAGCGACGGTGTTGTGAGCTCAGAGTTAAGGAGCCATAATGCAATTTGTGCTTGTTTAAAAAGAGTGGGATCAACAATCTCTGCCTCCTTTTCTTTTGCGGGTGCCTCACGCACAATACCAACAAGCTCATGTAAGCGGTCACGGAGCCCACGGAAATCAAGGTCAGCAAAGAGTGTCTCTGCCTTTGCGGGCTCAAAACTTTCTTTCCAAATTTTCTTTGGCAACTCAAATTCAATAGGCGCATCACGGCGGACGGTCGCAAGTGTTTTTGAAAAGAGTGCTTCCTCTTCTCCGTCTTCAAGGAGTTTGATGATGCGTGGGGTGAGTCCAGCTTCTTTAAAAGCTTCTGGGCTCTTTTTTAATTTTTTATACATGTCCTCAACGGAACCAAATGTAGTGATGAGGGTCGTCGCTGTTTTTTCCCCAATGCCTTTGATGCCGATGATGTTGTCCGACGGATCACCGCGGAGGCCTTTGTAGTCTGGCAAAAGTGCTGGCACAAATCCAAAACGCTCGACCACCGCTTTTTCGTTGTACAAAATAGTGTCATTGATTCCCTTCTTGAGTGTGTACACAAGGACACGATCGTCGTCGACAAGCTGCAGTGTGTCCATATCCCCCGACGCAATGATGACACGCAAATCTTTTTCCTTCTTTGTTTTTTCCACAATAGTTGCGAGAAGGTCGTCAGCCTCAAAACCAGGGAGCTCGTATGCGGGGATGTTGAGTGCCACAAACACATCGCGCGAGCGTTTGATCTGATGCACGAGATCGTCTTCTGCTTTCGCACGACCGAGCTTGTATGCTTCATAGGCTTCATGACGAAAGGTTGGGTGTGGCATATCAAAACACCCGACGATATAGTCTGGCTTCAGGTCCTTAATGATTTTCATAATCATTGTCGAGAGCCCATAGAGTGCCCCCGTAGGCTCTCCCTTGCTTGAAGAAAAATCAGGAAGCGCATGATATGCGCGATGAAGAATCGCGTGTGCGTCGAGGATGATGAGTGTTTTCTTGTTATTGTCTTTTGCCATAATTTAAATTAGTTCCCCCTCCACGCTGCGAATTCCTTCATCTATATATTTGAACGAGAGGCGAATAATATCTTTAGGAAGCGCGCTCTCTACTTGCTCAGGCCATTCTATTAAAATGAGATTATGGCTATCGGCAAGCAATGCCTCCCAGCCAAGTGCTGCCATCTCATCTCCCCCTTCGAGACGATACGCATCAATGTGCACAAGTTTTGTAAAACGCTCACCAAAAATTGGCGACGAAATATCATAAATCTTTTCGAGAATGAATGTCGGACTCGTGACCGTCTCGGTAATTCCCAAGAGTGACGCGACGCACTTCGTAAACGCCGTCTTCCCCGCCCCGAGATCGCCCGAGAGCCCCACAACCGTAGCGCTATTTTTCTGTGGTAATTTTGAGAGATTTTTCAAAAATGCCCCCGCGGCCGCCTGCAATTCCTCAAGATTTTTAACTTCTTTTTTCACTCCCCTATCTTACCACTTTGGGCCGAAACAGAGAAAAAGGCGGGCGCCTTGCGGCGCCCGCCTTTTTCTCTGTTTTGGCCCTTAGTCCGTAAAACGTCCGTACAAATGGTTCCCCAAAAGCACGAGGACGAGCACGAGTCCGAGGAGGCTCACCCACCCAAGAAGGGTTGTTGGGGTGAAGCTTCCTGCCCCAAACACGCTCGCACCGAAGGCATTTTGTGCTACCTCTGCGCGATGCGTTACGTACGCAAGAGCGTCTCCTTGTACACCACTCTTATTGGTGTAGACCATGTTTGCTGGGACAACCAAGAGGTCTCCTGATTTAAGTCCGCGACCCGCAGTAGCAAAGATGAAGGTATCTCCGCTTTCGCCCGCTGCAAGAGTTTTCAAATCAACAACAACTGAGTTGTCTGCGCTTGAGAATGTTCCCTTTGTTGCGCTTTCAACATTCATTGTCTTTGGGAATGTCACACGGAGTACTACATTGCTGAGAGCCTGTGCGCTTGTGTTCTTCCAAGTTACACGGTAGGTGCGCTTCTCGCCGCTCATAATCATTTCTGCTCCACCTTCGATAGTGAGCATTACCAATGACTGTGTTGTGCCACCACTTGTGACCACCGTAGTCACTGGCTTGTACACAATAGGTGTTGGTGTTACGGGAGCAACATACGTACTTGCCTCTGCGACAAATGTGTTCACGGTGCCGTATTCCTTGCCGTATGAGTTTTCAGCAACAATACGATAGTAATATGTCTGCCCTGCTGTCAAACCACTGATATAGTCTGAGTGCTTCACGGTTGGAAGCGCGCCGACACCAGATGTCTGTGTCTTGTTGCCCAAACTTGAATTTGAACCCCACTCAAACCATGCGTTTGAAGACTGACCATTTGAAGCAAAGACGAGTCCGTTCAAACGTGCTGTCGATGCTGTTGTCTCTGTTGCAAGGAGGGTTGTTACTGCAGGAGCAACTCCTGATGTATATCCTGGCTGGTATGAGGTAGTGAATGAGAGGGTGCTTCCGTATACGGTTCCCTGTGAGTTACGCGCTACAGCGCGGTAGTAGTAAGTTGTGTTTGAAGTAAGGTTTGTAATTGGTGCGCTAAAAATAGACGCAACAGTTCCATGAGAAAGCATTGTGGTTGTGTATCCAAGTGACTGAGTAGTCCCGTATTCAAACCAACGAACAGTATCGCTCGAGTAGTTTGGATCTACATAACCATTGAGTGATGCATAGCTTCCTGAAACATCCGCATTGCGGGTGCTTACAGAAACAATGTTTCCATTATTATTGTTTCCCATCGTTGTAAACGAAAGCGTGCTTCCGTATGCAAACGCTCCACCCTGTGCACTCTGCGCAACTGCGCGATAGTAGTACGTTGTGTTTTGAGCGAGACCATACGCTGAGCCCGTGAAGCTCATTGAGGTATTGCCGTACGTTACGCTTGAGGTCTGCTGACCAAAAGACTGTGTTGTACCGTACTCAAACCACGCAGTACCATTTGAACCGTTTGCGTTTACAAAACCGTTCAATGTTGCAGATGTCTGAGAATTAACATTTGCATTGTTTGTGGTTACGGTTGGCGTAACGTTATTTGCCTGACATGAAGGAGTCACAAAAGAAAGAACGCTTCCCTGTGTGCTTCCGTATGCGTTTGCAAACACGGCACGATAATAATATGTCGTATTCTGAGTAAGCCCCGAGAGATACTGACTAAAAGTCTGAGGTGCGCTAAGAGACTGTGAAGCCGTAGTGTACCCGAGAGTCTGTGTAGGACCCCACTCAAACCAAACACTGGTAACAGCCCCGCCAGTACTGGTGAGGGTGCCATAAATCGTCGCAGTGGTACAAGTAGTCACAGGAGCTGTCTGTGCAGATGCAATGTTTGCACCAACAAAAAGCCCAACGAGAGCAATCATACCAACGCCCAACATTTTAATTTTGTTTTTCATATTTTTTAATATTTTTAAACATAAACCTTACTATTCAAAGTGACTTTGCAGTCTACTTTTTAAAACCATAAAAGCGGTAACATGCCCTTGTATGACTTTAAAAAATACAGGAGGGGGATTTTACTTCCCTCCTGTGTTTGAGGTGGCTTTTAACCGCCAGTGTTCCCCGCGGGAGGAGTCCCGCCAGGATTAGCAGGTCCACCACCGGTGTATCCAGTGGGAGGAGAACCGGCGGGCGGATTCACGGGAGCGGGCGGATAGACTTGCCCGCCGACGATCCGTTGATTATCTGCGCCATAAGGACCATTGTAAACATACGACGGTCCCCAGTACGAACCCCCGGAATACCCCGTGCCCGTCCAACAGTCGTGATAGCCAGTCCTGCAGGGGCCATGATGATGAGGGGGTTCGATATCAACGACCCTCTTCTCGACCACCACGACTTCCTTGGGTTCTTCGTTCGGAACAAACTTCGTCCGATTGAAGTCAGGATTGACCCCCGCGAGAAGTTCCTTTTGTTGTTCGGGAGCTTTTTGCGCGGGCGGCGGAGCCGAAGCAACAGGAGCCGCTTTAGGAACAGGCGGAGGAGGAGCAGTCACCTGCTTCGTATCCGCCTTCCTTCTTCCTTGGGTATTCCTTACTGCCGGCTTCGACTTATCCTTTGCGCAATCGCACAGAGTCTTTGCCGCGTTCGGGATTGTGTCCCGAGGAGCAGCCACAGGCACTGCGTTTTGCTTGGCCCGATAGACCTCGTACAGTCCGATTCCGGACACAACGAGGAAAATCAGGAGGATTGTCAGCCAACGGAACACGGGGAAGCCCTTGGGTTTCCCTTGCTGGTTTTCAGCCATCTCACACCTCCACATTTAAATGTTCAAAGGTGACAAAAAACACTTGTCACCACCTCGCACCATTGTAGCATATTTAATAAAAAAGTCAACCCCCCACCGCTATCCGATGAGGGGTTGCTTTTATCTTCAATTTTGCAAAAAAATTTTTAATTTTTACTCGATATCTTCGCCTGCTTCTTCTTTCTTTTTTTCTTCAGCAATCTTTTTGCGCTTTTCAATAGACTCGTTTACCATCTGTCCAAGGAGGACCACTGCAAGAATTGCAATGATGAGAATAATCCATCCAATGAGTGTCGTGGGGAACAAACCACTTCCTGCTCCAATGATTGCAGCAGAGTTGTTGTTCGTAAAACCTTCACTCGTTACTACGGGGGTTGCTGTTGCCTTCTTTTCTACTGTTGTAGTTTCCACTGCTTTTGTTGTCTTTGTTGCAGAGGTTGGTGTTGAAACACCAGAAGGACTTGTGGTTGTCGTTACCGGGACCGCAACCTTAGGGACAACGGTGGTAAATGAAGAGGTTGGAGAATATACCGTTACTCCGCCTTCCATCGCAGCAGAACGAAAAGAGTAAGTTTCCCCCTGATTCAAATCACGGAGATTCCACTCAAAGGTTCCGTCGTTCCAGATGCCCTGCACGGCAACAGCGGTCACCGCACCTGACTTGTTAAAAAGTTCAAACCAAACTGTTGAGTTCTTTTGAGGATTTGAAACGTGCCCAATAATAGTTGCACTATTCTCCGTAACACGTGTTGCAGTCGCAGGAGTAAGAACCGGTGCTGCAAGAGCATCGCTCGCGAACGCAAAGATCGCAATTCCAAGAACCACTGTCGCACGAAATGCTTGAAAAATAATGATATTCATATGTGGAAAGTATAGCACATTATGTAAAATTGTCAAGAGGTAAAAAGAAAAGCCCAGGGTTGCCCCTGGGCTTTGTTTTGCGCGGAAAAGACTTCCGCTACCGGGAAAGGCCGGTGAGCCTGTCGTACGTCACACCAGCGCGTGCCCCTTTTTCGTACTTTTCGAGCTTGTCAGCAAGAATGGAGTACTCCCCTGCAAGAATGCCAGGGCGCTTGAGACAGTCGGAATCATGGATCCGGCTTTCTTTCACGCAACGAGCTTGATAGGTGTCGAGCTTTGCCGACCACTTGCGGAGGCAACTGCTATCCATCCCCCAGTTGCCTGTGCGGCAATCTTCAGGGACAGCACCGAGACCATTCTCGTCCACGGTTTGATAATTTTCAACCGTCAGGCGAGGGTCTTTTTTTGCAGCCTTTTGGCCACCGGGTCTTTTCCAGTTAACCACGTACGATTGCGAACCACCGCCACGAGTCTGCCCATCGCCAGAAACGACGACGTATCGCGCTTCAGGCTCCGCGGGAGGCTCCCAGAGAACAGCCTTCATCCCCAACATGGTAAACACACCACCGACGACACCACCGACAGGGCCTGCATAGCGATAGCCAGCAGTAGCCCCAGCAGCTGTCGCGCCCCAAACGAGGGCGTTTTCGGCATGCGGATTTTTCGTGCGAGAATTGGGACTTGCGCAACCCGAGAGGATTACGAGACCCACCAGCAACCACATGAATTTCTTCATGATCGTTTCCTTTCTTTTTTAAATTTACACATTCGCCAAGTGCGAATCCTTCTGGGGTATATTATACATATTCTAATGCTTTTGTCAAGTAGCGATTGGGGCGGAAAACCCTTATACTATAGGGACATTATGTTGCGCTTTGACGAAAACACTCGAGACGAACAACTCGCGAAGCTCCACCAAAAAGAAGAGGAGGAGTTTTTGCAGGTTATGGCGAGCAAGCACGGTATCCCCTACGCTGATTTGACAGGGGTCCCTGTGGACACCTCTGCAGTTGGCCTCATCAAAGAAGATGCTGCGCGCGCTGCTCTTATCGCTCCTTTTGAAATCGCAAATAAAAAACTGAAGGTTGGACTTTTTTCACCAACACAAAGTAATACAAAAGAAATTCTCGCTTCTCTTGCAGAGCGCGGATACAAGATTGAGCAGTACCTCGTCTCTCACGCAAGCCTCGAGACAGTATGGGAACGTTATCGCGAAATTTCTGGCGCCACAAAAAGTGAGGCGGGGATGGTCGACATTTCTGGAGACAATATGGAGGGTCTTATTAAAAGATTTACTTCCCTCTCTGATGTATCAAAAGCTCTTCAAGCGACGGTAACTGAAAAAACAGCGCGTCATATTTCAAATATTTTTAATGTGATCATGGCAGGAGCGATTGGTATCCACGCTTCTGATATTCACATCGAACCAGCAGAAGACTCGGTGCATATCCGCTATCGCGTCGACGGCGTCCTCCACGAAGTAGCGACACTTCCTTCTGAGATCTATCGCCTCTTTAGTTCTCGTCTCAAACTCCTCGCGGGGCTCAAACTCAACGTAGGTACCGAAAGCCAGGATGGACGTTTTAGTATTAAAATCGCAGACGTAGAGATTGAAATGCGCGTGTCGGTAATTCCTGGTTCGTATGGCGAAGGAGTGGTGATGCGTATTTTGAACCCGCTTTCTCTCAATGTTACCCTCGAGGATCTTGGTATGTCTCCACGTCTTCTCGCTATTATCGATCGTGAGATCAAGAAGCCTCACGGAATGATTTTGAACACTGGTCCTACGGGGTCTGGTAAGACGACAACGTTGTATTCGTTTCTTAAGCGAATCTACTCATCTGAAATCAAGATGATGACCATTGAAGACCCTATCGAATATCATTTGAAGGGAATTTCACAGACACAGGTTGAAGCAGGAAAAGGGTACACCTTTCTCGAAGGACTTCGTGCTGCAATGCGTCAGGACCCTGACGTTATTATGATCGGTGAAATCCGCGATGGCGAAACAGCGAAGGTGGCTATCAACGCCGCTCTCACAGGACACATGGTGTTCTCAACGCTTCACACCAACACCGCCGCAGGTGCAATCCCCCGCCTCATCGATCTCGGTGTCACCCCAAAAATTATTGGCTCATCACTTACCGTAGCCCTCGCGCAGCGTCTCGCGCGCAAACTTTGTCTCGAATGTAAAAAGGAAGACGTACCCAATGAGCGTGAACAAAAAATCATCGACGAGGTTGCTGTGCTCATCAAACAAAAAGTTGGTGAGGATGTGCAGACAAAAAAAGTATGGCGCGCTGTCGGTTGTGATAAATGTAACAACACTGGATATCGCGGTCGCGTCGGTGTCTTTGAGGCAGTACTTATGAATGCAGAGATTGAGGAACTTCTTGATACTGTTCCTTCTGAGCGCGAGATTCGTCTCATCGCCGCAAAGCAGGGTATTCTCACGATGCGCGAAGATGGTATTGAAAAAATTCTTGCAGGAGCAACTGCGTTTGATGAAGTCGAGCGCGTGGTCGATCTCGAGAGAGAGGGGTAAAAAAACATAAAGCCCGATGTCGCTTCGCGACATCGGGCTTTTCTTTTGGCAGCAACTGGGTGCTTCCGCTTTTATGCGATTGCCAGATCTTCAGAAGAACGAGGGTTCACCTTCGAGAGCGCAGTGATGATTTCATCAGCAGCGCCGCGGAACGTAGTCGGGTACACAGCCTTCCTTCCTGTGGAAGTAACAGCCTTGGTCATCTGAGCCCTGCGCGAGGTCATCGGGACGACGTGCCCCTCATAACCACGACTGAACAGCTTTTCGAAAAAGTCTCCGCAGGTGTCGACATTTGCAGCCACCACGTCTGAGCCAGCAACTTTCATTATGGCTTCTTCGGGGGTTGCAGTAAACACGACGCTACAGGTGTCCTTGAGCTCTTCGCTGAGCGCGAATTCGAGTTCCGCCTGACGATCCACAGGGAATCCCAAGACCAAAACTTTCTTCTTTCCAGCATTGCTTCCTTTTCCCATCTTTACTTCCTTTCGTAAAAAACAAACTCGCATTTCGGGGCGAGTATCCCATTTCTATTCCAAACGAAACCTTACCAGAGAAGCGGCTGAGAGTCAACGTTTTTTATCTGATTGTTTTTTGAGCTCAAACCCGATACAATTTGAATGAAGCTCTTAGTTAAACAACCAAATATTAATTCTTGTTTGACTGAGTGTAGTTCAAGGCGCAAGTGAGGCTTTTGACCAAGTTGTATAAGTAATACTACGCGGGAAAAAACGAACGAAGCAACGCAGAAATACACCAGCCAAACAAGAATTAAAAAATCCCACACATAAACCCCAGGTAGTTCTCAACACCACAAGGATGCTGAGTTAGGGAGCGATCTAAGGATGGAGTCAGTGGTCGTCGCATATAGCGAAGTACCAACTCGTCCTCGTTCGCAACCATGTAAGTCCCGAAGGACCCAACTAAGAGAGGCTTATGTATAGGATCTTTTGAATGAACTCGATAGTGTTTCAACTATCGATGAGGATATCTTAGCACAAAACAATTTTTATGTCAAGCCCCCAGCAAAACAATCTTGAAGAATCTGAAAATGGCCTTGAAAATCCACAAGATTTTTCTTTCCTCGATCAAACACTTCGACCGAGTCGTTTTGATGAATACATCGGGCAAGAAACCATCAAACAGAACCTAAAAATTCTTCTTCAGGCTGCAAAAGAGCGCGCGCATCCACCTGAACACATCCTTTTTTACGGACCTCCTGGTCTCGGAAAAACGACGTTGGCACATCTTATTGCAAATGAGATGGGCTGTCAAGTCAAGTCCACCTCGGGTCCTGCCATTGAAAAGGTTGGTGATCTTGCATCTATCCTTACCAACTTGGCTCCTGGGGATGTTCTCTTTATCGACGAGATTCATCGTCTCAATAAAATGATTGAGGAAGTCCTCTATCCTGCCATGGAGTCAGGCGTGCTCGATATTATTATCGGCAAAGGACCAAGCGCACGCACCATCCAGCTCGACCTTCCTCCTTTTACTATGATTGCGGCGACAACGCGCGTCGCACTCATCTCGTCACCACTTCGCTCGCGTTTCTCGGGTGGAACTTTCCGTTTGGAGTTTTATACGGAAGAGGAAATCGAGAAAATCGTGAAGCGTTCTGCGCAAATCCTCGGCATTACACTCTCCGACGACGCAGCACGCGAGATTGCCCGCCGCAGTCGCGCAACTCCCCGCACCGCAAACTACCTTTTAAAGCGCGCGCGCGACTTTGCGCAGGTGCACAAAGGCGATCTCTCTCCAAAATACGTCGCTGACGCTCTTGCTCTCCTTGAAATAGACGAGCTCGGACTTAATGCGCTTGATCGCAAAATCCTTGATGTAATTATTGAGAAATACAAAGGTGGACCCGTTGGGCTTTCCACAATCGCTGCTGCACTTTCTGAGGAAATGGCCACCCTCGAAGAAGTAAATGAGCCCTACCTTCTCCAACTCGGCCTCATCGAGCGCACCCCGCGTGGTCGCCTCGCAACAAGACGAGCCTATGAGCATTTAGGTTTTGATTATCCCGAAGACACGAATCTTCGTTTGCTATAAAAAACAAAAACACCGCGAGTTGATCGTGGTGTTTTTGTTTGAGCCCCTAGACTTAGGTTAACACCAGTAAGACCAGTGATTATCCTATAAATTGTTTCTTAGTTTCTTATACAAAATCCATGAGCATACGTCCCGGAACCATTCCATTGCATAGCACCATTTGTTGCTGCATAAGCAAGGACACGGGCAGTATTCCCCGCAGAGCAAGACATCCCAGCTCCTAGTGCACAATTTGTTGCCGTCCCCCACCCCGTACCAAAAGTACACCCACCAGTGACGGCCCCAGCAGAAGATGCAGTTGCGCTTATCGTAACATCCCCGGTCGCATTTGGGCCAGCCGGACTAAGAGTAATCCCTGCCCCTGCCGTAAGTCTTGTTCGTGTCGCACTTATGGTCACCAACCCTTTTGCATCAGGACCAACAGGGTTAAGCGTAACTCCCGTTCCTGCAGTAAGTCCCGTAACACCGCCCCCTGCACCAACCAATACCATTTCACTGTTGTTTACCGCCTTAATAATGTAGTTCATCGCAACGTTGCGAGGGCGAGTTTCGGATCCTCCCGTTGCGGAAGTGGTGACCGTTTGAGGGCCTGCAATATTTGAATAAGCTGCATACGAACCACCAGGAGCCATTACGTACGCGGTGTGAGTGTGACTCTTCAACTCATCTGCCTGCCAACTACCAAACACACGGCCAACATCTACTCCCGCACGACCATTACTAAACCCGCGAATAAACTCTCCACGGAGATCAGGGAGGTTGAAATGAGTAGCATCTGCAGCGCCGTACGTTGTCCCAATGGCCGAAAAGAGTGCTGGGTATGCAGTACGGAGAAGTGACGAGCCGTCACAAATGAGATACCCAGCTGGGGCTACCGTCCCCGCATATGACACGATTGAACCAATAGGCGCTGGGTCGATTGCCCCACCACCAGCCGTACTCAAACACGATCCTCCGCCCACCGCCGTACAAATATCTCCTGTCGCACCAATGGTTCCTGCAACCGTGAGTGTCTGTGTCTGTGCCGTAGTACCAATACTTG
>JALNYL010000006.1 GCA_023229865.1 Minisyncoccota bacterium | reverse complement strand
CAATGGTCACATCAGTTGCAACTTCAGCAACCTCAACATCTTTATTAGCGAGACCAAGGAGCGTTGCGAGCTCACGCGCGAGACCGCGGTGAGAAAAAGCGTCGTGCTGTCTATGAGGAAGCACCTTCACGTCGATAATATCACCAATGATTTCTTCTACTTCAAGTGACTTGCGCGACAAAATATCCTCTACCTCATGAACGGGAGGAAGTTTCTCGACGATATGATCTTGTAGCCAGTTGTATGAAAATTTCATAATTAAAATTGTGACACCATGCGCAAATCGCCGTTGTAGTTGAAGCGCACGTCATCGATCCCCCACTTGAGCATCGCGAGGCGATCCATCCCGCAACCAAATGCGAAACCTTGGTAGTCGCGATTGTTGATACCGCAGTTATTGAGCACATTGGGATGTACCATCCCCGCTCCCCCAATCTCGATCCACCCTGTTTGCTTGCAGACATTGCAGCCAGCACCCCCACACTTGAAGCACTGCATATCGAACTCAACCCCCGGCTCCACAAACGGGAAAAATGAAGAACGCATACGAATCGTTGTGTCACGTTCAAAAAGTTTTGAGAAAAATGTTTCAAGAACTGCCTTCAAATTTGCGAGAGAAACTCCTTCACCAACAAGAAGTCCTTCAACCTGATGAAACTGTGCTTCGTGCGTAGCGTCGGTTGCTTCATTGCGAAAAACTTTCCCCGGAACAACAATAGCGAGTGGCTGCGCTTTCTTTTCTTCATCTGAAAGTCGTGCCCACTTCTCCATCTCGCGCACCTGCACCGATGATGTGTGCGTACGAAGCACAAAGCCCATAGGGCGACCGAGGCGATCTTCTTCCTTATCCTTTTTGATCCAGAAGGTGTCCTGCATATCACGTGAGGGGTGATTGCGTGGCACATTGAGCGCGTCGAAGTTGTTCCACTCGGTCTCTATTTCAGGACCGTCGGCAACATCAAAGCCCATCTCGGTAAAAATCTGAGCGATCTTGTCAGTCAGAATGGTAATAGGGTGAATATGTCCTTTAGTTTCTTCCATTATCCGTCTATATTACACGAAAAATAGGTTTGGGGCAAAACAAAAACCGCTTTCGCGGTTTTTGTTCTTGGAGCCAGAAATCGGGGTCGCCTCTCGCTCTGGTGAGCTCGAAACCTACGCACTCTCTTCGAGTGCTGCGGCCCGCGGTTCGACCCCCTCAAAAAGCTCCAAATGAAAAAGCCGCACGAGGCGGCTTTTTCATTTGGAGCCAGAAATCGGGGTCGAACCGATGACCTACGGTTTACAAAACCGTTGCTCTACCAACTGAGCTATTCTGGCACACTGTTTAACCTTCAAACAGTTTTAATAAGATAGCATACTCAAACTTTTTCTGCCAGTCCCCTTTTTATTTCCTTTTCAACGTCTTTTTGTATTCCGCCACATCTTGAAGGAAAAATGAAACGGAACCCTTTTTGCGAAGCACCCCCTTGCCCTCCACCATATCAAACCACTTCCCGTGGCGCTGCTTGAGCTTCATCCCCCACACCCCTACATAATGAAGGACTTCGTGAGCGATCGTAAAGAAAAGTGCCAATGAAAAATATTTTACCCTTGCCCACACCTTCTCCTTAAACAAATACCACGCACGGTGAATATTTTCATAGAGCTTACCATGGAGCTCTTTCTCAACACCTTCCACAAGCGAGAGCTTGAGGTTGCGCAGAGACACAAGTTTCCACGCGACCATTCCGATAATGGTTACAAGGGAAAGATAAAATAATGTAATGATGACAGTCATAGACTAGATGTTAGTTGCTAGCCAATAGCTAATAGGAACCCATTTGCGTCCTAATCGCTCGTGACTAACTACTATTCCACTATTCCCCTACTGCGAAACGTGTGAAGCGAGAAACAGCGATCTTCTCACCAAACTTCTGTACACCACCGTCAAGAACCTGCTTGATAGTGATCTCTGGATTCTTGATGAATGGCTGCTCGAGGAGCTCTGCAACATCAGCAGGCCCAACCGCGGTAATATGCATAGCAATATCACGTGCGATTCCAATGAATTCCTCGTTGCGTGCAACGAAGTCAGTCTCACAAGAAAGCTCGATGAGAGATCCCATCATCTTTGTGCTGTGGATATATGCATCGACAACACCCGCGCCGAGTTCACGGTCGCCTTTCTTTTCTGCAATAGCCTCACTTCTCTCACGGAGAACAAGAAGCGCCTTCTCTTTGTCGCCGTCGGCTTCTTCGAGCGCCTTCTTACACTGCATAACAGAGATACCCGTCAATTCACGCAATTCTTTGATTTGTTCTGTAGTAATAGTAGCCATAGTAAATATATAGTCTAAAGGTTAAAAGCAAACTTACGCGTTACGTCCATCCTTGAAAGCCTTTGTAATCTGATTCACAAAGAAACTAACACTTGAAACAGCTGAGTCGTTGCCAGGGATGGCAAAGTCAACTTCCTTCAAATTACAGTCTGAACTTGCAAGAGCGATAATAGGAATATTGAGGAACTGTGCTTCTTTGATAGCGATAGCTTCTTTACGAGGGTCGATAACAAAGAGAGCAGCAGGAACATCCTTCATTGAAACAACGCCGGCGAAGTTTCTCTCAAGGCGCTCAATATCCTTGTCGATAAGTGAACGCTCTTTCTTGGTGTACATAGCGAGCTCGCCTTTTTCCTTCTTGGCGCGGAGGTCCTCAAGGAGTGCGACGCGCTTCTTGATCTCAGGGAAGTTGGTGAGGACACCACCTACCCAACGCTCTACAACGAACGGCATATCGATAGATGCGGCGCCGTCTTCAACAACCTTTTTTGATTCACTCTTCGTTCCTACAAAAAGAATCTGCTTCCCACCCTTGGCGAGTGTCTTTACAAACTCCTTCGCCTTCTCGAGTTCAACGCTTGTCTTCTCGAGATCCATAATCTCAATACCGTTTTTGGTACCGAAAATAAATGGCTTTACTGATGGGTGACGGCGTGAACGTGTGTAGCCGAAATGCGCGCCTGCGGCAAACATTTCGGTAATAAGCTGGTTGTCTACTGTTTTTGTCATTATTATATTATTTTGGCTAGGTTTTAAATGTTTAAAAAGTACAAGAAGACACTCATAGCCTTATCTACTTGTTCCTTATTTAGATGTTGAGTTTACCAGAAAGTGCCTCAAAAGGCAAGATTATTCCTCGTCTGCGGCATCCCCCACCGTCCCCGACCCAAAAAATAAACCCTCGACGTCTTTCTAAGGCCATCAAGGGTTAAATGTTTTATTGCTTGCAAAACAAACCGCAGTTTTTGTAATAAAATGGAATAAAAATTGTCCCGGGTTCAATCTTTGGATTTTCTCTCTCGGTAATAGTTTCTGGCTCAACCCCTTCCTTAAAAGAGGTACTATCAATAGTAGGATTCTCGGAGGACCCCTGCAAAAGAGGTTCGCTTCCACTAGGTACGATTCCTGCAGTTGAAGAATTAGCGGGAAGGTCCTTTTCGTTTTGTGGGCTCACACCAGACGAAACACAAACTTTACCAGAGCGGGTCGCCATGAAACTTTTACATTCATCTTTTACTTTTGCCAGCTCGTTCTGCCGTGGCGCAACTTGAACTATTTCTTGCTTAAAAGAAATCGGGGGTTCATCTTCATCTGTCACCAAATTAACACCGCTAAAAACAAAAAGAAGAATTGCAAATACAATAAAAATTCTAAAGAACATTATTACCTCCTGGACACATCTATCAATATACTGGCGATGATATTACTAGATGTTTAAATGAATTACAAATCACTATTGTTCAAAAATTTAAAACTTTTCCAAATCCGCTCAGTTTCTTCTACTGGGAAATTACTAATCACAAAAGAATACAGCTGTTTATTGTAAAAAAACAAGATGGACACGTCTGAAGAAGCTCCTCTTTCTGAAGGGGAAAAAATTGCTACTCTTTTTTTGCCCATTACTTCATATCTTAAATTAGTAAATGGATTACCCCCAACACTAGTCTTGCTCCTTTCTGAAATCAGATTAATCCAATCATCCACAGACACCACCCCTACTGGGACATCTGGTATCGGGCTAATAACAACAATTTTAGAACTAACGGCTGGGAGGCTTTTCTCTGGATTGCGAGAGTTACTATCCAACCGCACGACAAAGTTTCCATAAGATTGATCAGGGGTTGGACTAATCTCATTAAAAGGATACTCAAACGAGAAGCCAAGCTCTGTATTAGCATATCGCGCCCAGCCAGTATCTACTCTCTTTGTTGTTTTAATATTGTTATATAAAAAAAATAAAGAAAACGCGAACAATAATGCTGTTATTAAAATTAGGAGCTGAGAATACTTTTTCATAAAAATTTAAAAATAAAAAATGGACAGTTTCTACACTGTCCATTGTATCACAAAGATACAAATAAGCTTGGATGCTTTATTTTATGGTGTACACCGTATAGTGACTCGTTGGCTCTACTGACGCCGTGAAATCAGTCCAGTAAACATTTCGCATTCGCACCGTGTAGTCACCTTGATAATTACTCTCGATAAAGGTGAGCTGGTGCGCAGACGCTGAATTCGCAAACACAATGGCCGTATGTGGCCCATAGGTGCCATTGGCGTAACGAACTCGCATCTGAACGATCATGCCGGGGACCATCTGGCTAGGATTGAGGGCTCCGTACGAAAAAACGTTACTGCTATAGAGCCAAGCGTAGCCGTACCCCCCGTTATCCGTAGCAGGGAGGGGAACCGGCACCCCTGAACCACCAGCCTGATTCGAAGCTACGCGCACCACATCATAAGCCCACACCTTGCACTCACCCCCAACCAAGTAGAGGTCGTGTTGCGCTTGAGCAACAATACGTTGATTCCTGTCAGATTGAGCCAATTCATGCCAGCCAGCATAACTTTTACCCGCCATCAAAAAGATAGCGCAGAAGACGGCAAAGAAAAATTTGCCAGCAGTGAGAAACTTTTTCATGTAAACCTCCAAAAGAACAGTTGCCTATGCAAAATTGCAAAGGTTTTGCCACTGTAGCACACTATTGTTTTTTTTTTACAAATTTTTACTCCTCCTCCGCATCTCCCACTGTCCCTGCGGCGCAGGCTTCAAGGATGGGTTCGATATTGCCGGCAAAAATTTTCTCAATGTTGCTCCATGACTGCTTGATGCGATGGTCAGTGATGCGGTCCTGAAGAATGTTGTAGGTACGAATCTTCTCCGAGCGGTCGCCGGTGCCGATTTGCCCCTTACGGTCTGCGGACACATCACTCTCCTTTTTTGCGCGGTCGATATCCTCGAGGCGCGCGATGAGCATCGACATCGCCGTTTCGCGGTTCTTGAGTTGACTGCGTTCGTTGGAACAACGTACCGCGAGACCCGTAGGCTTGTGAATGAGGCGGACGGCGGTCTCAACTTTGTTCACGTTTTGCCCACCAGCACCACCCGCACGACAAAACTCCATTTCAATATCTGCTGGGTTTATTTCGTATTTCGTCACAGGGTAAATAGGAAGCACTACTACTGATGCGGTTGAAGTATGCACACGTCCCATCTTTTCAGTAGCAGGGATGCGCTGCACGCGATGTACGCCAGTCTCCCAACGGAGCATCTCGTAGGCATCTTTGTTTTTGATTTCAAATGATGCTTCTTTGTAACCACCCATTTCGCTCTGGTGTTCATCGAGCTTTTTGAATTCCCATCCTTTTTTCTCAGCAAAGCGCTCGTACATCATCGCGAGATCCTGCGCAAAAATAGCTGCTTCTTCGCCACCTGCACCCGCACGTACCTCAAGAATAATTTCTTTTGGTTTTACTTCTTCCTCTTTGTCTCTCTCAATGATTTCTGTCATCTGCTTTTCGAGCGTATCGATTTGTGTACGAAGATTTGTTTGCTCTTCTGCTCCAAGTTCGGCAAACGCTGGGTCGGCGACAATCATTTCTTTGACCTCTGTCTCCGCAGTCAAAAGACGCTCGTACTCATCGGCGAGATATTTTGTCTTGTGATTTGCTTTAAAAGTTTCGGGATCCATATTGATTAGTTTAGCATGATTTCTATACGCAAAAGAAAAACCCACTAAGAAATAACTCTTGTGGGTTTCTCTGCTTCGCTACTTCTTTGTCGCAGCTGCGCGCTTCTTAAAACGCTCTACGCGTCCACCCTGGTCGAGAACCTTTTCCTCTCCCGTAAAGAATGGGTGACATGAGCTACAGATTTCAACGTCAATCTTTGGCATTGTTGAGCCAACGGTGAATTTCTCGCCACAAGAGCAAGTAACTGCCGATTCCTGATGATATGCTGGGTGGATGTCTTTCTTCATAATGGGCAAAGATTACCAGATTGGCGCGTTTTTTGCAACCCTCCCCCACCTATTTTGCTGTTTATTCCCCTTTTTGTTACAGTTACATGCGTACCGGGAGGATTCGCATAGCGGTCTAGTGCACCATCTTGGAAAGGTGGCAACGGGGCAACTCGTTCGAGGGTTCAAATCCCTCATCCTCCGCAAAAATTCTATGAAGAAAAACCCAAAAGTTAGACTTCTAATAAGTGCTAGTCAAGATATAAAAAATTATATCCTTTTTCGAAAGTACTCGTGGACAAAACTCTTGGACATGTTTCTACCAACTAAGTTGCATTATATTTTAAATAAAGATTACTCCAAAAAAGAAGCGGAGAATGAAGTCTCAAAATACGTTAAGGAGAGATTTAAAACTGAAAAAAGAAAGATTACTCAGGACACCGAGAGCATAAAAAAAGGCTGGGAACTGGCAGAAAATAAGTATTTTGATTTGGTGAACATTATTTTCAAAAATCACCCTTGGCCAAAAGGAAAATATATTGGTTATGCGAGTGTATTCAACATGTACCCAAGGAACGTGCAGGATAAAATTTTTTATTTCCCCGGTCTGCACACAAGCTCGCGTCTAGGAGTTCAGACAATATCTCACGAAATGCTTCATTTCATGTTTTTCGATTATTTGAAGACAAAATACGGAATAAGCGAAGATGATGAATTCGAAGGCAAGAATCCAAAATATGTATGGAATATTTCCGAAACATTCAACCTCGTAATTGAAGCATGGAAACCTTATCAAAAAATATTGAAAACAAAAAGTGAGCCTTATGACCCTGTGCACAAAAGAATGTTTCCAAGAATGAAAAAGTTGTGGGACGAGAAGAATGATATTGACTACTTATTGAGCCATTACTTTTAATCCCATTACTTCCCCACCAGCTCCAGCAACTTCCTCGTTGTGTTTACATTCCTCGACGTCATATGTTTATACACTGGCGTGCCGATTAATTTGTTCATGCCGCTTTTTTTGTAGTCTTTTCTTTGTACGTTCCACACGATAGCACCAGAGACGTATAGTAGGTTATCAACATCTTTGTTGATATTGATTAGGTCCAAAGATTTCTTATTGTCGTACTCCTCCCACAAAAAGAGGACGTCTGTTTTTTGCTCAGGGTCATTCACCCACTCTTTTGGAATTGCCTTACAAAGCTTCTGGATGTTTTTTAAGTCACGTACAACTACCTTGATATCAAATTTGAAATTCTTTTTGAGTGCTCGTTCAATCACAGAAACATCTGTTTTATCGGCGTCAAAAATAACATTGCCTGAGTTTATATAAGTCAAAACATTTTCGTAACCCAAATCCTTAAATACTTTCTTGAGCTTCGACATCTCAACTTTATTATTTCCCCCAACATTTATTCCTCGGAGAAGTGCGACATATTTCATACTGCTAATAATACCAAATGCAGCCCAAAAATCATTGACCCGAGCCGCACTCTTCTATATTATAGAACGCATATGAAAAAAATATTGGCAATCAACGGGCATCCCAACAAAAATAGTTTTAATAGTGCACTTCTCGAGAACTACGTTCGAGGGGCGCAGGAAAGTGGCGCAGAGGTGCGCACTATCCACGTCACCGACATGGCGCTTGAAAACTATTTGCGCTGTTGCGGAAGAGGGCCGATTGGCGACGATATTAAAAATGCGCAAGCGGATATTTCATGGGCAGACCACCTCGTCTTCTTTCACCCTGTTTGGTGGGCGAGCTTCCCTGCCCTCTTCAAGATTTTTGTTGATATGATTTTCACCCCAGGATTTGCGTACAAATTTACTCCAAAAAATCCATTCCAGAAAAAACTTTTGAAAGGCAAGACTGCGCACATCATTCTCACCCTCAACACTCCCCTCTTGGTTTACCGTTTTGTATTTGGTTCACCAAGTGTTCGCCAACTCAAAGACAGAGTTCTCGGATTCTGCGGTATCAAAACAAGTTGTGTTACCTACGTCGGACCAATCATCGACTCAACCGAAGACCAAAGAAAAAAATTCTTAAACAAAGTATATTTGCTCGGAAAGAAATTGGCGTAGTGATGCAGGTGTCGGGTATTAAAAACAGCGCCCGCGATTCGGTCGAATCGCGGGCGCTGTTTTTAGTCACCACCTTCTACTTCCCTATCTTCTCGCGGATACGCGCAATCACTTCATCAATCTTAATGTCAGATTTTACAAAGTATTCGAAAACATCACTCTCTACCGCCTTTGCCACATCTTCATTGTCACTCAAATTAGTAAGTACGATAACCGACGCTGTCTTGCCCCATGCATCCTCGCGGAGTTTCTTGAGCATTTCAAGACCGTCCATCTTTGGCATAAGAATATCAAGGAGAATCAAATGTGGGTGTTCATGGAGCGCAATTTCAAGTCCTTCGACTCCGTTTTTCGCTTCAAACACTTTGTATCCTTCGGTTGTAAGGATGTCGCGAAGCACAAGTTGAAGAGGCTCTTCGTCTTCCACCACCAGAATGATTTTTTTGTTTTCGTTCATATATTAGTATTGTAGAGAATATAGGATACTTTGTCCACGGATAACCACACGAGGAACTAATTGCGTTCCATTCCTCGGAGCGCCGCAATGCGATCTTCCGCGGCGGGATGTGTCGCAAAGAGCTTACTCAAAAATGACACTGCCTTGCCGTCCTTGAGCGGATTTGCAATGTAGAGATGTGCCGTCGCAGTGCTTACCTTTTGAAGTCCGTGTGGATATCCAGAAATCTTTTCGAGCGCGGAGGCGAGTCCTTCGGGGTAACGCGTAAGGAGTGCTCCCGATGCGTCCGCAAGAAACTCACGCTTGCGCGAGATGGCGAGCTGAATGAGCTTTGCAATAATAGGCGCGAGGATAGCGAGGACAACTCCCACAATCATAAGAATAATCATGAGACGACCGTCACCACGATTGCGATTGTCTCCACCCAAAAACATTGACCTCATAAACATGTCCGACAAAATGGCGATGAAACCAACGAGTACCACAACGACCGTACCGAGGAGAATATCACGATTGCCGATATGCGAGAGCTCGTGTGCAATGACACCCTCAAGCTCATTTTTATTAAGCAGACTGAGGAGCCCTGTCGTCACCGCCACAGCAGCATGATCCTTGTCGCGCCCTGTTGCAAAAGCGTTGGGCGAAGCATCGTTGATGATGTACACCTTGGGCATGGGGAGCCCTGCCGTAATAGAGAGATTTTCAACCGCATTCCAGAGATCAAAATATTGTTCACGCGTGATGGGCACGGCTCCTGACATTTTGATAACCAACGTATCTGAATACCAATAGCTCCAAATGTTCATTCCAATACTAAAGATGACACCAATATAGAGTATCGCTGGATTTTGAAGAATATAACTAAACGCCCACGCAATACCAATAACCACAACGAAAAACATAGTCATGAGGAACCATGTCTTGCGTACGTTTTGGGCCTGGTGTGTATAAAGTGATACCATGATTGATTTTTAAGGAGAGTAACGACTATAAAAACCATCACCCTGTTAAATACGATTTGAGCCTGTTTTGAATAAACCGATTACCCCAAGTTGTTTTTAGGTATTTCTCGCGATGCATAGCATCATGTTTATCAAGACACGCTTCTGAGTAAACAACTTTCAGTGGACGGCGGTCTTTTGTAGACTCTACTTGTCCTTTTTGATGTTGCTCAAATCGTGATTTCAAATTTTCTGTATAACCAACGTAGAACTTTTTATCTTTGTCTGAACGCAAAACGTAGACGTAGTAAAATTTCATACAAATTTGAAATCATTTAACGGGGTTAGGGAAATTATAATCGCTGCGCTCGTTAATTTCCACTAAAACTTTACCGCTACTGGCTCGCGCTCTGCAGAATCCTGGCCAAGCTCAAAGAATTCCTGCTTAACGAAGCCAAACATTTTTGCAATGAGGTTCCCCGGGAATGACTCAATCGCAATACTCAAGTCACGCACATTGCCGTTATAGAAACGACGCGCTGCCTGAATTTTATTCTCAGTGTCTGCGAGTTCTGCCTGAAGTGAGAGGAAGTTTTGGTTTGCCTTGAGGTCTGGGTATGCCTCTGCGACAGCAAGGAGCTTACCGAGAGACTGACCAAGAGATGCTTCTACCCCAGACATCGCAGCGATCTGTGCGGGAGTAATATTGGTAGGATCAATGTGAACCTGTGTCGCCTTTGAGCGAGCTTCGAGCACCTCTTCGAGGGTTGCACGCTCGTGTGTTGCATAACCCTTGACCGCTTCCACGAGATTGGGGATAAGGTCATAGCGACGCTTGAGCTGAACGTCGATATCTGCCCACGCTTCCTTGGTGCGATTTACGAGACGAACAAAACCGTTGTAAGCCGTAATGGCCCACAAAACAATAACTGCGAGAACCGCTAAAATAATGTATGTTGGTGTCATGATTTAATAGGTTTTAGCTGACAGGTTTTAGATTTTAGGAATCAACCAATCCATGCCAATTAAAAACTAGTTTTTTAATTAATAATTACTACGATAGTATATCATAAACTAACAAAACGAAACCCCCGCGATTCAGCCGAATCGCGGGGGTTGAGATTTAATTTAGTTTTTTATCATTCGACGAGGACGAAGCCAGTACTACAAACGATAAGGGGATCTTCTCTTAGTTTTTAATGCACATACCGTTATACAATGACCATCCTGCTACACACGATGAAATATATGTCCCCGTACAAGTATAGCCACTGGCGGCAGTACACCCTGCGGCTGGTGCCTGTGCTGCAGTAGTACAAAGAGGATAACCGCCTGTTGTGTAGCACCTCCCCCCAGCTGCCCCAGACGGCAAACTATTATAGTTTCCAGCAGCTGGACAATTCACTCCGTTAGACTGACACACTGCTACCGAATTTGAATAGACAGTACCTGCCGCAACCACAGCACCACCAACTGTCACACTTCCTGTATTTACCTGATTCCCAGCATTGTTCCAGTAGGAGAGCCACGAACCAGCCCCATTCAAAAATCCAATAACGTTGCTGTTTGCATGAACAAACTTTGGACCACCTGTTGAGGTGTCGTCGGCCATACTGATATATGAGTATGCGCCAGCTGCTTCGGAGACGTTCAGGCGGTTCGTAGCATTGATAGTTCCAGCAGTAAAGTTTGCATATCCTGTTCCTGGGTTGTCATAGGTTCTAATAGTTCCTGCGCTGTCCATTCCAAGCTGTGAAGCAACTACGCCAGGCCAATGGAATGAGATACGAGGTGTTAATGTGGTACGAACTTCAATAGGTGCAGTACTATAACCGGTTCCCGTACCGCCAGTTGCATCTACTTCCCCAGAAGCTGTAATGGCCCCCGCACTCGTAATATTATTCCCGGCCATATTGAGTGCCTGAGTAGCCGTGTGGTTACCAAGGTTGTCAGAGCCTCCTGCTGCTGCCTGCCAAGTAGCGTTACCGCTTGCATCTGAAGTGAGGACACGAGATGCTGCGGCGCCGGTGGTGACACGGAGAGTACCTGCCGTCACCGCCCCTGCTGTTGTTAGTGAACCAACCGTGAGTCCACCAAGTTTTTCTTGTGCGGTGTTACTTGCGTTAATCGGAGCAGATACATTTCCTGCTGGTGGGTTTGCTGCGGGAGCTGTCCACGCGAGGGCATAAGAAAGTCCGAAGGAAAGGACGATGGCGAGGGAAACGATCTTGGTGGCAGAAAGGATTTGTTTGAGCATGATGGTAATGGTTAATTAATAGCTGCGGTTAGGCGTGGCTGGATTCTGATCTCTGATGCAGAGAACTCTTTGAGGGTCTTAATGTTCTCTGCTGTAGTGATACTCAAGAAGTCACCTGAGGTAATATCTGCTACGGTTCCCTCTGTCTGGTTTACAGGAGCTGGGGGGTTCATAGCTACAGTGGTGTTCTTCTGGGTGTTCTTTATGAATGCATCCATCTCAGACTGGAAGGTCTTGGGATCCTTTTGGGTGAGTTTGAGAATCTTGGTATCAGCGGTAACAACAACGATACGATCAGCGAGATTTTTGTCTTCAAATGGGTTCATTGAAGCAGTATGGAGGGTGATGCGGTTCCCTTCTACACTGGTGACAGAGCCTGAGAGAGAACGGATGTCTTCTGCCGTCTGGAGCATGGGAGCAATGCTGCTTTGTTCTACGAGCTTCTTTGCTGCGTCGAAGCCTGCTTGGTAGGTGTTTGCTTCGTCGACGGGAGCGAACTTAATGTAAGCACCAAGGGCTGTGGCACCAATGATCATACCGAGGATGACCATCGCGGCGTAGTGGGTGGTGTGTGAAGGGCAAACAAGGGGCTGTGTGTCTGATTGGTCCATGTTGTTGTTATTGAATTATTAAATTACGTGCACTTGATATGTGGTAAGTATATCATTGTGTTTGTGAAATAGTAATGGTGTTGTGTGGATAACTACCACACATTGCCTCTTTTCTATTCATAATGTAGAGTGGCAACAGGAGTACTTTCTCAAAACATCAACCAAACGGGGGTGTATCATGTTGAAGATTAAAATCATTGCGAACAACATCGCAGGCTCAGAACTCACCTTTAACAACGAAGAATGTAGGACAATCGCAAATCTCCCCGAAAAGCTTCGTGCAAGGGTAATAAACGAAGTTGCTCAACTGAGCGAAAAGGGCGTAAGCGAAGTTGAATACAAGGAGAAGCATTTCCTCTTGTCGCGCAAGGATCAGAATTATGCTATCGACCCTTGCCCAAGCTTCATGAACGATGTGTTCTTGAGCTCATTTATCGAAACGATCCAACTGCTTTACTGGTATCTCGGGCCACATTTGCGAGCTCGCGATCCAGGGCTCCTTGGCGGGTCAATCATTTGCAGCGAGTGCAGTCTCACTCAACGCAGAGGGAACCACTTCTCGACATATTGCGAATTCACCGGCTGTTCGTCTCATGAGAAATGGGCGCAAGTCATCGAGGGATATGAGCCGCCGAAATATCTGATTGATGAGACGCTCGCAAAAGCTGTTCAGCAAGTTCACTCAAACAATCAAACAGCGCCAACGATTGCCCCCACTGCCGACGAGCAAAACAAGTGGGCGCAAAAAGGTTGATGAGGGTGTTATACATATTGTATGGGGGCGCAAGCGAAGCTTGCGCCCCCATTTTCTTTTCCCCTCATTCGACATTCAATATTCCATATTCTGTCCCCTCCCCTTTGCATCCTTTTTCGTTTTCTGCTATAGTACGGAGTATGGAATTTCTGGTTACGGTTCTGCCTTGGATGCAGATTATCCTCTCAATCATTCTCACCGCAGCAATCCTCCTCCAGCAGACTGGAGCAGGCGTGGGTGGTGCGTTTGGTGGCGGTGACGATTCTATTCGTTATACACGCCGAGGAATGGAGAAGGTGCTTTTCTACCTCTCTATTGTCGTTGCGATTTTGTTCGCTCTTTCAGCATTCGCAATGCTTCTTCTCCGCGCGTAAGTTTTCTTAAGCGCCCAAGATACGCCGTCCGTAGCTTTTGAGATTCTTCAACTCTAAAAACTTTTTTTCGTGAAGCAATTTCTTTCACAACTCTCTCAAAATTTGAATTCTCGTTTCGCCTTTCCCCTTGAAGGGCGTTTTGCCCTTGCGGTTAAAGCATTTTCACACCGCGAGAATCAAATCTTCTTTACGGCGATGGGGGTTCTTGTGGGAACAGTGATTGTTATGCTCCTCAGCGTGAGCCGTGCGTATACTATAGAAGTGCCAACAATAGGCGGAACTCTCGTTGAGGGAGTACTCAACACCCCTGCGCACATCAATCCTCTTCTTGCCACAAGCGAAGTGGGCACCGAAGCAGATCGTGATATCACTGCGCTCATCTATTCAGGACTTTTGCGTGGAAGCGCCGAAAGTGGTTTTGTTCCTGATCTTGCTGAAAAATATGAGATCTCAAAAAACGGACTCGAGTATACCTTTACCCTAAAACCAAATCTCGTCTGGCACGACGGAGAAAAGATCACCGCGTCTGATGTAGTCTTCACGGTGAAGACCGCACAAGATGGTCGCATGAAGAGCCCCAAGCGCGCCAATTGGGACGGCGTGGGTGTTGAGCAGATCGATGACCTCACGGTACGCTTCACCCTCAAAAAACCTTATGGTCCATTCCTTGAAAACACAACGATGGGTATTCTCCCTGAGCACATCTGGAAGACAATCGACTACAATCGCTTTGATACCAATAAATACAATCGTGAACCAATCGGTTCTGGTCCGTACAAATTTTCAAAGATTGAAACCGTGACAAAAGACGGTGATGAAATCCCTGTATCATACACACTCAAAGCATTCAAATCTTTTGCCCTCGGCAAGCCTCGCATTGAGACAATGAAGTTTGTATTCTTTGGCAACGAAGAATCACTTCTTCAGGCGCTTGCTGACGGCAGTGTGGAAGCAATCAATTCCATCTCCGCCGAAAACGCGCAGAAGCTTTCTCAAGAAGGGTTCCGCATTGAACACACACCTCTCCCTCGCGTGCTTGCGGTTTTCTTCAATCAAAACGAGCAGCCACTTTTTACTGACTCATCAGTACGCAAGGCGCTCACCCTCGCCACCGACAAACAGCCAATCATCGACAAAGTTCTCTTTGGATATGGGGTCTCTCTCAATTCCCCACTTCCTCCAGGAGCAGTTGGTTATGAAGCAAATGCGGACGAAAAGGATCGCGCTGAGCGACTCACTGCAGCGCGCGCACTTCTTGAAAAGGCTGGATGGAAGTTTGACGACACACAAAAACTTTGGACAAAAAAGGTAAAGAAAGAAACACAGACGCTTCACTTTGAACTCGCAACGTCAGAAGCAACCGAGCTCAAAACGGTCGCGCAGGAGCTCAAAGCAAACTGGGAAGAACTCGGTATCCCTGTCACGGTGCGTGTATTTGCAACGGGCGACCTCAAGGAAACTATCGTGCGACCACGCAAGTTTGAAGCGCTCTTCTTTGGGCAAGTGCTTGGACAAGGCAGTGATCCATATCCTTTCTGGCACTCGAGTCAGCGCCTTGACCCCGGCCTCAACATCACCTCATACGCAAATACAAAAGTTGATAAAATCCTCGACGAGGCACGCACCGAGGCAAACAACGACAAGCGCGCAACTGCATACAAAAACTTCAGCAGCGAAGTGATGAAGGATACTCCTGCGATCTTTATGTACGCACCAGAATTCTTGTA
This sequence comes from Minisyncoccota bacterium, assembly GCA_023229865.1. Taxonomy (GTDB): domain Bacteria; phylum Patescibacteriota; class Minisyncoccia; order Phycocordibacterales; family UBA1550; genus UBA1550. Next base: position 55,406 of record JALNYL010000006.1, on the reverse strand, counting down.
TGTACTTCCTGAGAGTGTGCACGGTCTCGCACTTGGGGCAATTTCTGTTCCCGCTGAACGCTTCTTGAATATTCACGAATGGTACATCAACACTGATAGCGTGTGGAAAATATTCGCGGAAGAAAAGAAATAAACAAAAGGAACTTGTTTCAAAAATGAGGATGCACGGAGTATGTCTACCCGTCGTCATCATCCTTGAGATAAGTTCTCACAAAAAACACGTTAACAATCAATTAAAAAATTATAATGACAGAAGAACAACCTAAGAAAACAGAAGGTGCAGGAGACAGAGCGGGCGGATACAGCGCGCGCCGTTTCGTGCGCAAAGACAGCAATGCTCGTGGACCAAGAAGCGCGGTAAATCGCTCTGCTAATCGCAACGCATACCGAAATGGTACTCGCCCCCAGGGAGCAGCACAGCAGCCCCAAGGAGGAGCAGTAGCTACTGGCAGCGCACAGCCCCGCAGAGAAGGTGGCAACGCTGGTGGCGCATTCCGCGGCAACCGCGGAGGAGCTTCACACGGAGGACACTCTCACAGCACTCCTCGTACTTCAACACGCATGAAGCACTCAACAGGTCGTGAGAAAGCAGACGCTCGTCGCATGATGGCCCCTTATCCAAAGGATCAGGACAATGTCGTTATCCCTCCTCTTAAGGACGGTGATGTACGCATCATCGCGCTCGGTGGTGTAGAAGAAATCGGCCGCAACATGACTATGATTGAATACAAAGATTCAATCGTGGTTATCGATGCCGGTCTTCAGTTTAAAGAAGAAAACACTCCCGGTGTTGACTACATTCTTGCAAACACCAAGTATCTCGAGGATCGCAAGCACAAAGTAAAAGCGGTTATGATTACGCATGGTCACCTCGACCACACGGGTGGTATCCCCTACCTTATGGGCAAAATCGGCAACCCACCACTTTACACACGCGCCCTCACGGGACTCATGATCCAAAAGCGTCAGGAGGAATTTTCACATCTTCCAGCGCTCGATATGCGTATCATTGAAAAGAACGATCGTATTACGGTCGGAGATTTTAAGGCGAAGTTTTTTGCCGTCACCCACACCATTCCTGATGCGATGGGTATCATTCTTGAAACTCCCTACGGCAACATTATCCACACTGGCGACCTCAAGCTCGACCACGTGGACGGTGTCCCTACCATGGAAGAAGAGGATGAGTTTGATAACATTGTAAAAAGCGCACCGACACTTCTTCTTATGGCCGACTCGACCAACGTTGAGCGTCCTGGATACTCATTCCCTGAGCGCACCGTACTTGCAAACATTGAAGAAATTATCCGCACCACCGAAGGACGTATTATCGTCGCGACATTTGCATCACTCCTTGAGCGTCTCGTAAAGATTATCGATGTTGCAGAAATCCTCGGCAAGAAAATCGTACTCGATGGACGTAGTATGAAGAACAACGTGGACATCGCACGCCAGTCAGGACTCCTCAAGGCAAAGCTTGAGACCTTCATCCCTATCGAAGATATGGAGAAGTATCCACCCGATCGCGTAATTCTCTTAGTGACCGGTGCACAGGGTGACGAATTTGCATCCCTTATGCGCGCAGCAAACAAGGCGCACAAGTACTTGAAGATCAATAAGCGCGACACGATTCTTCTTTCGTCATCGGTTGTGCCGGGCAATGAACGTAGCGTTCAGAAGCTCAAAGACAATCTCTCACGTCAGGGCGCACACCTCATTCACTACGAGAATGCAAAGGTTCACTCATCAGGTCACGCGCACCACGACGAGTCACTCTGGATTCACAACAGACTCAAGTCACGTTTCTTTATGCCGGTGCACGGATATCACTACATGCTCCGCTGTCATGCTGACATCGCGCGCGAAGCAGGACTCCCCGATGAGAACATCATCATTCCTGACAACGGTATGATTATTGAAATCCAAGACGGTGGCAAGAAGATTGTCTCACTCAAGGAAATGGCACCAAAGGGTCTCATCCTCGTAGATGGATTCTCTGTCGGCGATATGCAGGAAGTTGTCCTCCGCGATCGTCAGATGCTTTCACAAGATGGTATCTTTGTGGTCATCACCACACTTGATGTCGCAACAGGTAAGGTGACTAAGTCTCCTGATGTTATCTCACGTGGGTTCGTATACCTCCGTGAATCACAGGACCTTCTTCGCCAAGCACGTTTCCTCACCAAGAAGACCGTCGAGGACATGGTGGGTGGTTCAAAGCAAATCGACTTCGACTATGTGAAAGACCATGTCACTGATGCCGTCGCCCGCCTTCTCTTCCAAGAGACCGCAAAGCGCCCAATTGTGATTCCCGTGATTCTTACGGTGTAAAATATTTAAACCATAATAACAAAAATCTAGCCCACTGTTTTCATAAACAGTGGGCTAGATTTTTAAATAGTTATTTCTCCAGTAAGAAGACTCTTGTATTAGCCACCCAAGTATCGTTCGGCCTAATCGCTGCTCGACGAAACTTTGGACTATCCGTGTATTCAGAAGGATGACAGTCCACTCCAGGAATAAGAACATTCTCGAAGGTTGCGATCGTGGAGCCAAAAAAGTAGTACGTGTTTCCATCCTCAAGAAGAAGTAGTGGTGACGCTTTTTCTGGGTTTTGAACAATAAAGTTCAAATATTCAATACCGGGGATATAGTGCGTATCGCCGTACGTAGTAACTACATATTTAGCAACCTCCGCAACGGACTTCCCTTCCATTTCTTTTAGTTCAATAGCTTTAAACTTTTGGACGGGTGTATTTTCCCAGTCAATCGAAAGCGTTTCGGGATTGAACACAACCTCCCCACCCCTTCCACGCACCCCTCGCTCTTGTAAATTTTTCCAATCAACATCAGTTGGTGGTACTAATTTAATATCAAGCCTTTCACCAGCAAGCTTTTCAGCGTCCTCTTTACTACCCCACCTATTTAAGGTGTCAAGAAGAAACGGGCTATATAGAGACTTAATGGTTTCAGTCTCGATCTCACGGATCCTTTCTTTTTCAGTTGTATTATGTGCGGTAGTAGGGTTTTCAAACATGTTATTATAAATTATTACTAACATTTTCAGTATGCACGAGTATTGCTATTTTATCAAGATATTTAGGCCATTCAATCGATATGGCGGAGCCTTTCAATTGTGATACAATTAAAAGATTATGACCCAAGTAGCATCAAAAAAGACACTGTTTCTCCTCGTGTACCTCACGAGTTTTTTGTATTCATTTCAATATGCGCTTCCACTCTATATTGAATCGTCTTTTATTTCTCAATTTTTAACAAGCGAGAAGGTTGTGGGCCTCATTTTTTCTTTTGCGGCAATCTTTACCGTCACCTACACGTTTCTCCTTCCTCGTATCCTTAAACGCTTTGGCAACTACTGGGCAACCCTCGGCGCAATGGGCGTCGAGATTATTGCTCTTGTCACGCTTGCCCTTTGTTCTGACCCCTCAGTGAGTCCAATCCTTGCAATAATCGCATTTATTGTATTTTTGGTAACAAGTAGTGTTATCTTCCTCAATCTTGATTACTTTGTAGAAAATTTTACCGACAACGAAAAAACAGGGAGTATGCGCGGGGTCTTTATGACCGTGCTCAACATCGCGGTTGCGGTGGCTCCTTTCATTGCGGGTCTTATGCTTACTGATCATGACTACTGGAAGATATGGACAGCAGCAGCAGTCGTTATGGCGCTTGGGTTTTTTGTTATTGCAAAGTATTTTAAAAATTACGAGGACCCCCACTATCTTGTGCATCCATTTAGAGCGACGTTTCGTATCGTACGCGACAGTCATGATCTGCATTCTATTATTCTCATGCATTTCCTGCTCTCGTTTTTCTTTGTGTGGATGGTTATTTATACTCCCATCTATCTCAACACCTACGTAGGGATACCGATGAATGAAATTTTGAGCACGATTATTCCTATTGCCCTACTCCCCTTTGTGCTCTTTGAAGTTTTTTTTGGAAGACTCGCAGACACAAAATATGGAGAAAAAGAGATGCTTACTATTGGATTCATCATAATGGGTATTTCTACTGCTGCAATATCTTGGATGACCACCAGTAATATATATCTTTGGGCAGGGCTTCTCTTTATTACCCGCTTCGGAGCGAGTGGTGTAGAGGCAATGACGGAGAGTTATTTCTACAAAAAAGTTGGACCCGAGGATGCGCACCTCATTACCTTTATGCGTACTATGCGCGCGACTTCATACATCATTGCGCCGATCATCGGTTCGATCCTCCTTCTCTTTATTGACTTCCGTTACCTTTTCCTTATTTTAGGAATTCTGATGTTTACCGCAGTTTGGTTTAGTCTTACGATTAAAGATACGAAGTAGGTATTAGTGGTTAGCCAATAGTGAATAGCCAATAGAAAAAGCGGGTTTGCGCAAAGCGCAAACCCGCTTTTAAGCTAAACCCTAGTGGCTAGTGGCTAAACCCTAATACCTAGTTTACCTTTCCCGTCGCGATTTCTCTTCCGTCCTCAAGGAAATATCCGAGTGCCTCCGCCCCCTTTTTTGCAGTCTTTTTTATTTCGTCGAGTTCTGCTTTTTTAAATGGACCGACAATGAAGTCAAGAAACGCTTCCTCTCCTTTTGGCTTGCGAGGCTTACCAGTCGGTGTCGTAGGACAAATCCCCACACGGAGTCGTGCAAAAGCTTTTGTTTTGATGGCCTTAATAATAGACTCCACCCCCTTGTGCCCGCCTGAGCTTCTATTGAAAGACATCTTCATCCCCCCAAGTGGCAAATCAAGATCGTCATACACCACAATAGTACGCTCGGCATCCTTTGCATTCTTTACGAACGGCGCCACGCTTTTCCCCGAGACATTCATAAAGTTGTCAGGCATAAGGAGAACTACTTTATCCTTCCCCCGCGAGCCTTTTGACACGAGCGCTTTCAAACTCTTGTCGGCTGTCCACTCGGGAAAGTCATTTTTTTTACGAAAAGCTTCCACTACCATACGCCCCGCGTTGTGCCGCGTGTTCTCATATTCTTCCCCTGGGTTCCCGAGTCCGACTATTAGATACTGCATACATGATATGGTACAATGAAACCACAATAAGAACAAACACCATGCAATTAGACTTCTTCAACAGAGCTCCAGAAAACAAAAAGGAGCAGACAAATCCCGTTATTGAACGAGCATATCCACAAGCAATCAAAACTCTCAAGGAAAACGCGATTAGTATCGACGAGTTTGATGGTTTTTACGACGAGAAGAAACTCGCCCTCCATCGCTCAATGGTTGCAAAAAAGGAAGCACGATTTAGCCACGAGGCGCACAAGGAATACTCTGACGTCCTCGAAGCGGTCATCTTTGACCAGTGCGGAAACGGAAAATGGTTCGGCGAGCAAACTCACGCAATTAAAACTTCTACTTTTGATGACTATATAAACGGCAGCGATTTGATTTTGGAAATCGAAGACACCGCACGCGCACTTACTCACCTTTCTCTTTCTGTTGATGTTACTTTTGGGACAACCACAGAAGCTGATAAATTTGCAAAGATTAAAGAAAATATCGACAGTGGCGACCTTGGTAAGATTAATTATTTCCGTTCAAGTCGCTCAACATTAAAAGGCGAAATTTCTCATGTTCCTCAGGTTGTTATGGGGGTAGAAAAAGACACCGTTGTTAAACTCGCAAATCTTTGGATGGACAAAAACGAACACCCAGAACTTGCAACAACACTCGATGAACACCCCATCAGACGACTGCTCCTTTCTGAAATACTTCTTCAGCTTTATACTTTCAAAAACTATGCGGACAAAACAAAGCGTCCACACCTTGTTCCTATTTACGAAAAAGATATTCAAATCCTTGAAGACATCATTCGCAAGCAAGGTCCCATCGACATCGGAGAGCTCCGCGGTGACAAAGTATTTTTGGCAATCAAAGAATCTCTTTCCGCTTTCAAATAAATTTAATTACACCACGCATTCAGGCTTTGCAGCAAGTCCTCTTGTGTTTTAATATATTGACAACACATGAACGAAGATTTCACAACACCTACTCCCGTTGCTAATCCAGAAAAAAATCATTCATTCCGCGAAGAGGCGTGGGAGACATTTCGTTTTCTTTGCGTAGCACTTCTTATTGTCATCCCTGTCCGTATGTTTATCGCGCAACCGTTCATTGTATCAGGCGCATCAATGGATCCTACCTTCCAAGACAAGCAGTATCTCATCGTTGACGAACTCTCCTATCACCTCGGTGACCCCGTACGTGGCGATGTTGTGATTTTTAAATATCCCAAAAACCCCAAGCAGTATTTTATCAAGCGCGTCATCGGACTCCCTGGAGAAACCGTCACTGACATCGAAGGGAAGGTATCTATAAAAAACAAAAATGGAGATACCATCCTCACCCTTGATGAGCCCTACGTAACTTACACAAAAAACGACACCGTAGAGCGCACTCTTGGCGAAGGAGAATATTTTATGATGGGCGACAATCGCGCAGGGAGCTTCGACTCTCGTGCGTGGGGACCTGTCGATCGTGACCTCATTGTAGGAAGAGCATTTTTACGCCTCTTCCCGGTGACCGCCATTGATTTTCTCCCGGGAGAATATAGGCAATAATTAATAATATTATGAGTACAGAAAAACCAAAAAAAATAAGTGCGGAAGATATTGCGAGCCCTAAAGGGATGCGCGATATTCAGGATAGTGAGTACTATGCATATCAAGGGTTTTTCGAAAAAGCAGCTGAGGTTGCTACGTATTACGGGTTCCGCCCTATCGAGACGCCTATTCTCGAACGCGAAGCAGTATTCACCTCAAGCCTCGGCGTAGGTACCGACATCCGCGACAAGGAAATGTATAGCCTCAAGACCAAAGGTGGCGACCATCTCGCGATGCGCCCCGAGGGTACTGCGGCCGTAATGCGCGCATACATCGAACAAGGCATGCAGGCACTTCCACAGCCAGTAATGCTCTACTACTACGGACCGTTTTTCCGCCACGAGAATCCTCAGCGTGGACGCTTGCGCGAGTTTCGTCAGTTTGGTTTTGAAATCCTCGGCACACCAAAGAGTATTGCGGACGCACTCATCATCCGCACAATGACGCTTTCACTCGAAGAAGCGGGTATAAAAAATATTTCCGTAGAGGTCAACAGTATCGGCGACAAAGAATGTCGCAGCGGTTATATCAAAGACCTTACCAATTACTACAAGAAACACGTTGAGGAGCTCTGCCCTCACTGTAAAGAGCGTTTAAAGACAAATCCTCTTCGTCTTCTCGACTGCAAAGACAAGCGTTGCCAAGATTTGAAAGCAGGCAGTCCGACACCTATTGAGGCACTCTGCAACGACTGCCGTCATCACTTCAAAGAAGTTATTGAGTATCTCGAAGAGATGGGTATTCCTTATCGTATCAACAATAACCTTGTGCGCGGACTCGACTACTACACACGAACCGTGTTTGAAATCATCGACCTCGATTATGTAAACGCAGAAGGAATGAATGAACCAATGACGGTTGCTTCTGGTGGACGTTACGATCTCCTCGCGCGCGCACTCGGTAGCAAAAAAGATGTGCCCGCTGTCGGAGGTGGTATCGGTGTTGACCGTGTGATCATGTCTCCTTCGCACAAGCCGCTCAATCCGCGCATTTTGAAAAAGCCAAAAGTATATTTCATTCAGCTCGGCAACGAAGCTAAGCTTAAGAGCTTTGGTATTATCGAGACACTTCGCAAGGCACACATCCCTATCGCACAATCACTCTCAAAAGACGGACTCGGACAGCAGCTCGCTATCGCAGAGCGAAGTGGCGCACCGTACACCATCATCTTTGGACAGAAAGAAGCCCTCGACAACACCATCATCGCCCGCAATATGGAAACCCGCTCTCAAGAGACCGTGAAGCTCGCCGACCTCCCCGACTTTGTAAAACATTTAAAAGACGAGTTGCGATAGTTTAAAAAACCCTTTAGAAATAAGGTTTAAAAGCCGACAAGAGAGGCTTGCGTCGCAAAACTGTTTGTGCTAGAATGGCCCACATGTCAACCGTAAACGCAGAAGTTAAGAAGAACCCAAACGAAAACGCAATCAGCCTTATTCGTCGCTTTACCAAGCGCGTTCAGGGTTCAGGGATTATCCCTCGTGTTCGTTCAATCCGCTACAGTCAGCGCAAGCCTAATCAGGCAAGAATGAAGAAGGATGCGCTCGTTGTTCTCGGTATGCGCAAGGAGTACGAGCTCCTCGAAAAGCTCGGCAAGCTCCCTGAGAAGAAAACAAAGCGTCGTTAATTCACCTTTGTTCCCCCTCAAATGTCGCTATCGATAACCAACACCACAAAAGGCAAGCTTCCCCGCTTGCCTTTTGCTAAAATGACCGAAGCCGTACTTGGTAAAGAGTACGAGTGTTCGCTTGTCATCGTGAGCCCCAAAAAATCTCGCGAGCTCAATCTCGCTTATCGCGAGAAGGACAATTCGACCAACATTCTTTCGTTCCCTTTGAGCGATGACGAAGGAGAAATTTTTATCGACCTTGCGAAAGCTCGGACCGAGGCACCTCTCTTTGATCGCTCATACACAAACTTCGTCGGCTTCCTTTTTATACACGGACTCCTTCATCTCAAAGGTCTCGACCATGGCACCAAGATGGAAAACGCGGAAAAGAAAATCCGTGCAATGTTCAAAATTTAACACCAACGAGTGTTCGTGCTTCACTACGACCGCTTTTGTCTCCACGACAAAAGCGGTCGTAGTGCTTAAAAAGGTTTGATACTAAAGATTTTTTTGGTACAATAGGGGCACCTTTAACATTATTATGAATCCTCGCACGAAACGCATAGCAACAGGTATTGATGTCGGCACGCACGCCACACGCGTTGTTATCGTTGAACACACTCAAGGCGAGGCTCCTGTCATTATCGGAACGGGTGTCGCCGAGACGCGCGGATTGCGCCACGGGTACATCATCAACAAATCCGAGGCGATTCGTAGTACCAGCACCGCAATTGCTGCCGCAGAAAAAATGGCAGGGTTCAAAGTCAAAAATGCCATCCTCTCTGTTGGTGGTATCGGACTTGAATCAACCATCTCACATGGCACCGCAATCATCTCACGCGCATCAGGAGAAGTAAGCGAGCTCGACATCAGAAAAGCAGAAACTGAAGCAGAGGATAATCTCACTCACCTTACTAACAAGCGCATCATTTATCGCACCGCTCTTCGCTACAAACTCGACAACAAAGAAGTACTTGGAAATCCTTTGGGAATGACTGGCTCAAAGCTTGATGTAAAAATGTTGTTCGTCACTTGCCTTGAGCAACATCTCAACGACATCATTAGGACCATTGAAGAACTCGGTGTGGAAGTCGATGAAGTCCTCCCTTCGCCTATTGCTGCGGGGCAAGTCGCCCTCAATAAGAAGCAACGCTCTGTTGGTTGTGCCCTCGTAAACATCGGGGCAGAAACCGTATCTATCGCCGTCTTTGAAAACGACATTCCTATTTCATTACAAATCTTCCCGATTGGTTCGACAGATATTACCAACGACATCGCGCTCGGTCTCAAGATCCCTCTTCAAGAAGCAGAAAAAATTAAAGTTGGCGGACCCGAAGGAATTTATTCAAAAAAGAAACTCGAAGAAATTATTGAGGCACGTTTGTATGACATCTTTGAACTCATCGATGCGCATTTGAAAAAAATTGGGCGTAGCGGACTCCTTCCTGCGGGAGTCATTCTTACCGGAGGTGGTGTGGGTATCGCGACCATCGCCGACCTCGCAAAGGCCGTCCTCAAGCTTCCTTCTGCTATCGCAAGCACTGCCGTCGCAAACGGAGGCAAGCACCCGGTAAAAGACTCGTCATGGCTCGTGGCCTACGGACTCGCTGTATACGCCCTCCAGAAGCCATCAGAGGGTATGGATACTGGTTTTGGTGATCTCTGGGAGACGCTCAAGAGCTGGGTAAAACCGTTTTTGCCATAAAATAAAAACATTTAACAATTAACCTGTGACATTTGACTTGGATCCAACAAAACGTCCATCTACCAAAGGCAAATGGACGTTTTCTGTCAAATGTCCGCGAAGCGGTGTCAGTTGTCAATTGTCTTGCTTCTTGGTATTCTACTAGTAATTAGCAATAATAAATCAGACAATCAGTCATGCCAAAAGTACAACCAGAAGTAGAAGCATTCGCACGTATTAAAGTTATCGGTGTTGGTGGATCAGGAAAGAACGCGGTCAACCACATGGTCAACTCAAAAATCAAAGGAGTTGAATTTATTGTGATGAACACTGATGCACAAGATTTGCATCATTCACTCGCGCAGAAAAAAATTCACATCGGCAAGAATCTTACGCGTGGACTTGGTACGGGCATGAACCCAGAGATTGGTCGCAAGGCTGCAGAAGAAACAAAGGAAGAGATTCAGGGTGTCATCAAAGGCTCTGACATGGTCTTCATCTCAGGTGGCATGGGTGGTGGCACAGGTACTGGTGCTGCTCCCGTTGTTGCAGCTATCGCAAAAGAGCAAGGCGCACTCACGATTGGTGTCGTGACACGTCCCTTTACGTTTGAAGGTTCACACCGTGGTCGCATCGCAGAGCAAGGACTTGAGGAGCTCCGCAAAAATGTCGACGCACTTATTGTTGTTCCTAACGACCGCATCATGAGCGTTGCCGACAAGGATACTACGTTCAAGTCAGCATTCACCATGAGTGACGAGGTTCTCCGCCAGGCGGTTGAGGGTATCTCTGACCTCATTACCACGCCAGGCATCATCAATGTAGACTTTGCTGATATTCGTTCAGTCCTTTCAAATGCAGGCTCAGCACTCCTTGGTATTGGCTCATCGACAGGCGAAAATCGCGCACAAGAAGCAGCACTCGCCGCAATCAACTCTCCCCTCCTCGACCTCTCGATTTCTGGCGCAAAGGGAGTTCTCTTTGCGATCGCTGGTGGCGCAGATCTCCGCATGCACGAGATCAACGAAGCTGCAAAGATAATTACCGAGGCTATCGATCCAGATGCTCGCGTTATCTTTGGTGCTATCATCGATGAACGTCTCAAGAAGAATGAGATTAAGATTACCGTTATCGCCGCAGGTTTCCCTGAAGGAGTTGAGAAGCGCAATCTTTTTTCAGGTGGCGCAAAGCAGCAGCCTATCGAGCGTCAGGAAACTCGCGAGAAGCGCGGAGAGATCAACAATAGTTTCGTAGAGCAGCCTGCAAAAAAAGAAGAGTCTCGCGAGCCCGCAAAAAAGATTCTCGAAAAAGAACCTGTTGCCATTATTGACCTCGACGCAGAAGAAGCTGAAGACTGGAGCGCTGTTCCTGCATTTCTTCGTCGCCCTAAGAAAATCTAAATGGAAGATATTTACGACCTTATTATTATTGGTGGTGGCCCCGCAGGAGCCGCTGCTGGAGTATACGCAGCGCGCAAACGCGTGAAGACTCTCATGCTCGCTGAGGTCTACGCAGGACAATCAACAGACTCAGCTGAGGTCCAAAACTGGATTGGCACCATCGCCATCTCGGGGCCCCAGCTTGCTGCTTCACTTAAGGCGCACGTTGAGGCATACGCTGCTGATGTGCTCACGATGAAAGAAGAGCGTGTACAGAAGCTCGAAAAACAAGGTGATAATTTTGTCGTAACCACAGAGAAAGGCTCATACACCGCGCGCACAATACTGGTATCAACAGGAAGTCATCGCCGCAAGCTCGAAGCCCTCGGTGCTGACAAATACGAACACAAAGGTCTCACCTACTGCGCATCATGCGACGGTCCAATGTTTGCCGATCAAGATCTCGCGGTCATCGGCGCAGGCAATGCTGCTTTTGAGACAGCTGCCCAACTCCTCTCGTATGCAAAATCTGTTACCATCATCAATCGCAGCCCTTCGTTCAATCGCGCCGACGCCGTCACGGTGGAGAAAGTACTTTCACACCCCAACATGCGCGCAGCGACAAACGTAGAAATACTCGAAGTAAAAGGCGAGCAATTTGTAAACGGTATCGTTATCCGCGACAGAATAACGGGAGAGACAAAGGAACTCTCTGTTGGTGGTATCTTTATAGAAATTGGACAGCTCCCCAACACAGGATTCCTCGAGGGTGTCGTTGATTTGAACGAGAGCAAAAATGTCGTCACCGACCCCCGCACGCAAAAGACGAGCGTGCCAGGGATCTGGGCCGCAGGAGACTGCACCGACGTCCTCTATCACCAAAACAACATCGCCGCAGGTGATGCCGTGCGCGCACTCGAAGACATCTTCCAGTATTTACATTCAAAGTAGCCAATTTAAAAAAACGCGCGACCAAATGGTCGCGCGTTTTTTTAAATTGGCTACTTCACTATTTTCCTAAGTACGGGGAATCTCACTTGCCCGTACTGATCCTCCCAAAATTCATACGTCCACGGCGTGCCCTCGAGCATCTTCTCGATATGGGGTCGTTGGTCTTCATCCGCTTCCATATACACCACGCCACCGTCTTTCAAAAAGTCCCATGCGGTATCGATGACAAGCTTGTGATGATAGAGGCCGTGATTGTCACCAAAGAACGCAAGTGATGGTTCATATGACATCTCGGGGTCGAGCTCATCTTTTGCTTCAGGAGCGATATAGGGAGGATTACCAAGGATTGCGTCATACTTTCCCTCCATCCCTTCGAGCGCATCTCCTGCAAAAATTTTTGCACGCGCCATATCGAGATTGTTGAGACGAATACTTTTTGCGATCTGCTCACTGAGATCAGGATCAAGCTCAGAAAATTCAACCTGTGCATTCGAGAGATGCTTCAAAAGTGCGAGGCCAATATTCCCCGAACCAGAAAAGAGATCGATGACACGGATAGGCTCATCTCCACGCGTCTTGAGCTCGTCGATAGCGCGTAGTGTCCAGTGTGCTGACTCTGGGCGCGGGATCATGGGACGATGCGACAAGTCGACGCGCACCCCCAAGAAATCCTCGTAGCCGAGAATATACGCAACAGGCTCCCCTGCTTTTAGCCTTTCAATATCAGCAAAAAACTCAGGCGTCTCAACGCCGTTATACTTTTCCTTAAGTATGCGCTCGGTATTTTCGGCAAGCTCGTAATTAATCATTGCGAAAATGAGTTTAGCACAAAAATCATAAAGGAAAAACAGCGCCACCTTGCGGCGACGCTGTTGATTAATTGAACACGGGCTTCGTAAGGGACAAAAGAAAATCCTTGACTCTCATGAGGCGTCCTTGAGGACGTTTGCGGATAAGCAGTGCCCCCGCGATGTCGGGTAGTCGTTCGGGGTTTTTCTCGAGCGACATGCCGTAATGGATACTCGCACGCAACATCGGCGAAACCGTGTGGTATTTGAAAAGCGCCGCATCATACTTTTTTTCAAAAACATTCATCGTGGCAAAATCAACACGAAGATCGAAGAGTGCCGTTTCCTCAGAAAGCATTTCGTAAAAACTAAAGATGGCGCCAGAATCAATACCGTCTTCAAAAAACTTGCTGTCGTTTGCAAGCTCAAGTGTTTCTGAAATGTCCTGCCAAGACGTCGGGAGCTTGCGGTAAAACTCCGACAAGTCTACTGTAAGCCTCGTGTACATCACGTAGACAATAGCGGCGACCGCAAGCGTAAAGGCGAGCGCAAGCTCGATTCCCCCAGAAAATGCGACGATCGAAAAAGCGGCAATAAAAAGGACTAAGTTTTTCATTTGAACCCCCGTAGTGGTTATCTTTTCTAAGGCTAGCACTTTTGAAAAAGAAGTCAAAAAAACTGCCATCCCCCACAAAACAAAAAACACTCTAGGCGAGTGTTAATGTTTTTACCAGCGGGCGATGGCGAATTAGCAAATTCGCGTCTTGGGCGAAAATCGGTCAAGAACATTTTTCCTCGCCGTCGCTTGTAAAAATTTCTCGACCCTGCTCGTGCGACCCGTTCTGCTGAACGGGTACCCGCCCTCGCTTTCGATTCCCCCATCGACTTACAAAATCAAGAAATCCCAAAATGTTCATTTTGGGATTTAAGATTTTGTGGGCGATGGGGGAATCGAACCTCCGACCTCTACAATGTCAATGTAGCACTCTAACCATCTGAGCTAATCGCCCATTTTGCAATTTATTTAAAACTGCGAAATGTTTATTTTGTTTTCAAACAGCGGAGATGGTGAGATTTGAACTCACGATACGGTTTCCCATATGCCGCATTTCGAGTGCGGTGCCTTCAACCGCTCAGCCACATCTCCAGATGAAACTGCTTCAATTGAGCCTTAATAAAGTAGCATTTTTTTGCATTTTTGGCAAAATTTGATATACTACCCCAGTCAGTTTTGGCCCTATCGTCTAACGGTTAGGACATCGGCTTTTCAAGCCGGTAACCGGGGTTCGATTCCCCGTAGGGTCACAAAAAACAAAAGAGCGCACCACCCAGGGCGCTCTTTTGTTTTTTGTGACCCTTAATTTCTTTTTTAAAAGGTATATACTGTACACATGACCAACGAACAAAAAACTCCAGAGGCTCTCCCTCACAACATTCACACCTCCTGCAATAACCGCATCAAGCAAGAAGGATTTCAAGCAAGATGTTGTCACTGCTTCCCTCACGCAGACTGCAAGTATTACCCAAACGCAACGCCAGAGACTTTGACACAGTCAGAGAAATAAGCTGTATTCCAAGGTTAATTGGCATCCCTGTCCCAGTTTGCTATGATTTCAGAGTATGACAAAAACGTCCAATTTGGAGAGTTTGATGAGTGTCGTGGGACTCACTCATAGTTTTCAGCAGATTCGCCGTCGCATCTATGCAACAGGCGAAGACCGCATGGAAAACGACGCTGAGCATAGTTTCCAACTCGCATTTATCGCTTGGTACATCATCGACAAAGAAGGACTCGACCTCAATAAAGAAAAAGCGATTCAATATGCACTCTGCCACGACATCGTAGAGGTGTTTGCAGGCGATATGTTTTTCCATCGCACTGCGGAGGAGGAGCAGAAGAAGGCTGACCTCGAGCGCGCAGCTACCGAGACCCTCGCAGAAAAATACGCGGACTTCCCTTCTCTTATCTCAACCCTACGTGCCTACGATGAAAAGGCTGACCCCGAGAGTAAATTTATTTACGCACTCGACAAGCTTCTCCCCATTATGAACATCCTCCTCGACGAGGGTCGTTCATGGCAAACAAATGACGTAAGTCTTGAAAAACTTTACGAAGGTAAGCATCACAAGATTGCAGAAGATCCTATTGTCCTCGAATACTTCGTACTCATCGTCGAAGTCCTAAGAGGCAACCCAACCCTCTTTATTAAAAAAGACTAATATTATGCGCATCCTCGCTATTGAGACCAGTTGTGATGAAACAGGTATCGCCATCGTTGAAGCGAAACTTACTCGTACACTCCCAAAACAAATAAACGTCCTTTCGAATGCGCTTGTTTCTCAGGCTGCTCTTCACGCGCAGTTTGGTGGCGTCTTCCCAAGTGTCGCTCGTCGTGAGCACGGCAAAAATATTATTCCTCTCCTTGTTCACGCACTCAAAGAGGCAAAGATGCTCAAAAAGCTCAAGACCCCGCGCAAGCTCGACAAAAAAGAAGAGCGTCAACTCGCAAAGATTTTCAACAAAGAAGCTGAGCTTTTTACTGTTTTGAAAGAGTCTCTTCTTTCTTCCCGAATCCCAAAGATTGATGCTATCGCGGTGACCTCAGGTCCAGGACTCGAGCCTGCGCTCTGGGTTGGTATCAACACGGCCGAAGGCCTCGGTGCACTCTGGGGTGTACCAGTCATTCCCGTAAACCACATGGAGGGACATATCGTCGCCGCCCTTATGGCACTCGTCCCAAAAAAGAAGAGTGCTTACACGTTGAAGCCCACTCAATATCCTTCGCTTGCGCTTCTCATCTCGGGTGGACACACAGAGCTCGTCCTCATGCCGAGTGCTGGTAAATACAAGATGCTTGGACAAACCCGCGACGACGCTGTCGGCGAAGCATTTGATAAGGTGGCGCGCATGCTTGGGCTCGCATACCCTGGCGGACCCGAGGTTTCTCGCCTTGCAGAAAAAGCGCCCGAGGGACAAAAACTTTCCGCACCGCTCCCCCGCCCCATGCTCAAGTCTGATGACTACGATTTTTCTTTTTCAGGACTCAAGACGTCTGTGCTGTATGCCATCAAGAAATTTGAATCACTCGATGACCGCGACCGCGAACTCATCGCAAAAGATTTTGAAGACTCAGTGACCGAGGTGCTTGTCGCAAAAACTCTTCGCGCTGCAAAACAATACAAAGTGAAAGAAATTATTCTTGGCGGTGGCGTAACGGCCAACAAAAAAATTCGAAAAACATTTGAGACGACTGTTGCACGCGAGCTTTCAGGAACTTCCCTTTTTATCCCCGACGTTCATCTCTCAGGAGACAACGGACTTATGATTGGCGTCGCAGCACTCCTCCGTAGAAAGACAAAAAAGCACA
This sequence comes from Minisyncoccota bacterium, assembly GCA_023229865.1. Taxonomy (GTDB): domain Bacteria; phylum Patescibacteriota; class Minisyncoccia; order Phycocordibacterales; family UBA1550; genus UBA1550. Next base: position 38,995 of record JALNYL010000006.1, on the reverse strand, counting down.
TCAAAGCGCAGGGCACCCTCCACCTCGCAAAGCCCGTTACAAAAACGCTTGCGGAGCTTCGCAAAAAGAAATAATTGTGATAGTGTCATCCGAGGCAAGTTCACTTACAAGGAGGCAGCTATGCAAAAAGAGCAAGAGGAAATGACGGTTGAACGTTTTTTGGCTCTCATCAGAAAGGCAGCGAGGAAAGACACGAGCTATGACCGCGCAGGCTGGAGCAAAGAAAATCCGCTCTGGGGACACTGCGCGATCGTCGCACTTCTCGCCCAAGACCATTTCGGTGGGGTGATTCTGCGCGGCTCGCTGGAAAACATCCCCGGGCTCGAAGCGGTGCGGTCACACTACTGGAACAAACTTCCCGGCGGGCAGCACATCGACTTCACGATTGAGCAATTCAAGGAAAAGCTTCCAAAGCTTAAATCAACAACACGCAGTCGCAAGAAGATCCTCTCCTTCCCTGATGTCGGAAAACGCTACCAGCGTTTCGTCAGCAGGTTCAATAAGTTACTGTAAAAAACAAAGCCACCCGCGCGCGGGTGGCTTTTCTTTTTGTTATCCGAGAGAAACAAGGAGACTTTGGATATATCTGCGGAAGCGCACGCGACGTTCCTCGTCAATCTTGGACAAATCCCCTCTTTCAACAAGGAACGTGGCGAAGACTGTTTTGATTTCATCCTCGATTTGCTGCCGAGACATATCAGGATAGTGTCGAAGGGTGACCACCGTCATCGCCGCACGAAGCTCTTCTTCTTCGCGCGTCCAACCACCCCGGTTAAACTGTTTGAACCACCACCAAAACTTTTCGAGTTGTGCCCAAAAGTAATAGAGTGTCGCATAATCAAGTGATGATGAATTTGAGTCACGACAAAAAATAAACCTTACGCGCTCCAAATTCTTGCGAGCAGATGCAATAGAATCCTTGCCTCTCGTTAAATAACAATTTGGATGATTCATATTCGTCCCCCTTTTTAAAAGATTCAGTTCTCTTTGCATTATGTCCTCTCAAAATACCGAAGTCAAGAAAAAAGCCGCTCAGATTGAGCGGCTTCGAATACTACAAATGAAACTTAGTGAATATGGACAGCGCTAATATGCAATTCCTTTGACCAACGGCCCACGGAATATGAGATGATAACTTGTGTTCCATCCGTAACGGAATTGTAAATTTCCTGCGGCACTTCAACATATCCAGAATCAGTAGAGCCACTTCGTTTGATATACAACCCCCATTTACCTTGGGGAGAAAGAGGGACGACCATATCGTTAACTATGATTATCGAACCCTTATCCTCTGTGTATTTTTTACCGATGACGGCACCTTTTCCTGTTGTCTCTTTTGCAAGAGCATAATCACCAACTGAATAACCCAAGGTTGAGAAGAGGGCAAAGACAGTCAAAGCGAAGCCCCACAAAATAAATTTACTCATTTTAATGCTCCTTCCCTAAGGATTTACAAAGGACATAACCTAACTTCAGTCTAAGACCAGAGTAGCATATTTTAGCGTAAATGTCAATGTCTACGAAATGCCACAAAATTATGATAAAATCTACCTACTATGACCGATATCCCCGAAAAACTTACGAAACCTTACGACCCTGCTTCCACCGAAGCGCGTATTTACAAACTCTGGGAAGACAGTGGCTTTTTCAATCCCGACAATCTCCCTGAGCGTCATAAGGAGCCTTTCACGATCATTATGCCTCCACCAAACGCAAACGGCCGCTTGCACGCAGGGCACGGACTCACTATTGCGCTTGAGGACATAATGACGCGCTACCAGCGCATGCAGGGGAAAAAGGCTCTCTGGGTCCCCGGTGCCGATCACGCGGGATTTGAGACACAAGTGGTGTACGAGAAGAAACTCGAGAAGGAAGGTCGCTCACGTTTCAAAATGGATCGCCAAGAACTCTACAATGAGATTATGGCATTCACCCTCGACAGCAAACAGCACATGGAAGCCGATGTGAAAGCACTCGGCGCATCATGTGATTGGTCACGTGAGAAATTTACTCTCGACCCGAGCGTCGTCGCCGAGGTGCAAGAAACATTCCGCAAGCTCTATCGCGACGGACTCGTGTATCGCGGTTATCGCACGGTGAACTGGTGCACCAAACACCAGACTTCCCTCTCTGACGTGGAGACTGAGACAGCCGAAAAGAGTGACAAGCTGTACTACATCAAGTACGGGCCTTTTACCGTTGCAACGGTGCGCCCTGAAACAATCTTTGGTGACGTTGCAGTAGCGGTGAATCCCAACGATGCACGCTACAAGTCATTCATCGGACAGACAATCGAAGTACAGCACCCCGAAGGGAAACTTTCGCTCGTGGTTATTGGTGATGAGGAAGTAGATATGGAGTTTGGTACTGGGGCGCTCAAGATTACTCCTGCACACGACCACAATGACTTCAGAATGTCTGAGAGGCACAACCTCCCTCGCGTCGAAGTAATCGATCAATTTGGAAAATTAAGTGAAGGAACCGGCAAGTATGAAGGGATGAAAATCGCCGAGGCGCGTACAAAAGTTGTTGAAGATTTGCAGGCACTTGGGCTCATCGAAAAAATCGAGGACTACACCCACGCAGTACCGACCTGCTACAAGTGCGCCACAACTATTGAACCACGCGTGATGCCGCAGTGGTTTGTAAAGATGGCACCCCTCGCAAAGATGGCAGCTGATGCTGTGCGCGAAGGAAAAGTGAAATTCATTCCCGACAATTTCGAAAAAATCTTTTTGTACTGGATGGACAACACGATGGACTGGAACATTTCCCGCCAGATCGTTTGGGGTATCAAAATCCCTGCTCTTGTCTGCACTGGATGCAATAACGGCGCCCTCGATACCGACCACAAAGCGGGCGACGCCTGCCCTTCCTGCGGAGCGCCCCTCGTGGCAGAATCAGACACTTTTGACACCTGGTTCTCATCTGGCCAATGGCCTCTTTTGGCCCTAGGATACCCTGAGAAGCGTGATTTGAGCTTCTACCCTACGGACGTCATGGAAACCGGCCGCGACCTCATTTTTAAGTGGATTCCGCGTATGGTCATTTTTGGGCTTTATCTCGCAAAAGAGGTGCCTTTCCGCACGGTATATCTCCACGGTATGGTCAACGACAAGCATGGCAAAAAGATGTCCAAGAGTAAGGGTAACGTCGTCTCCCCTATTGAGCTCACCGACAAATACGGCGCCGACGCGCTCCGCATTGGCCTCGTCATCGGCAATACTCCTGGCAACGACATCGCACTCGCCGAAGACAAGATCAAAGGCTACAAACATTTCTGTAACAAAATGTGGAACGGTGCACGCTTCACGCTTTCAAACATCGGTGATACGACACTCGACACACCACGCCCAACACTCACCGAACGCGATGAAGAAATTTTGCGCGAACTCAATGTTGCAATCGAGAGTATCACGAATCATTATGAAAACTTCCGCTTCCATCTCGCAGGAGAAGAACTCTATCACTATTTCTGGAACACATTTGCTGACACCATCATCGAAGAAATGAAGCCTCGTCTCGCGGGAGATGACACTGCATCAAAAGACGCAGCGCAGTGGGTGCTCCTCCAGATTCTCGCGGCGAATATCAAAATGCTTCATCCTTTCATTCCGTTCGTGACCGAAGAGCTCTGGAGTCTTCTTCCTAAAAAGGATTCTTCGCTTCTTATTATTGAACCATGGCCGAAACCATTTTAACCTGGCAGTCATACCTGTACGCGATTCTTGGAGGAATCCTCCCGTCGCTTGTGTGGCTTTGGTTTTGGCTCCGACAAGACAGAGAGTCTCCTGAACCGAAAGGTCTTATCGCGATTTCATTCTTCGCAGGAATGGCGGTTGTATACTTCGTCCTCCCCCTCCAGAAACTCGTCGCTGCATCCATCTCTCCCATCATGGATACGGTCGGCGCTCTTGCGGAGCAATTTGCAATAGTTCCCCCAACCGAGCAAGAAACGAAAATAACCCTCTGGGCATTTATTGAAGAAGTAGCTAAATATGCAACCGTATTTCTCATCGCATATAAAAGTAAATTTTTTGACGAGCCGATGGATGCAATCATGTACCTCATCACGGCTGCGCTCGGCTTTGCAGCGATGGAAAATATTCTCTACATCGTAAAAGATCTCGCGCACGGAGGGGTGATGGAAGTTTTTGGAAACGGCAATATGCGTTTTATTGGCGCGACGATTGTACACATTGTATCTTCCGCATTTATTGGTATCGCCATGGCTTTCGCCTTCAATACCCCGAAGTACATCAAATTTATCATGGTCGGGCTGGGAATTTTGATCGCAACTCTCTTGCACGCATACTTTAATTTATCTATAATGGAGAATGACGGAACACTAAAAACCCTTTTGGTATTCTCTCAATTCTGGGCAGCAATCGTGGGGATCATCGTTATGATCGCAGTCATCAAACGATTCTCCACTAAAACAAATAGAATTTACTAATCACATTACCATTATGAAACGATCTTTTTTCGAACGACTCACGGGGACTATTGCGCTCAAAAATCGCTCTTCAGATTTTGAAGAAGATATTGAGGTTGAGCAGATGCCAGAAGAGAACGCTGGTTCATGGGAACCCACAGAAGCTCCCGAGGGAGAGCTCGCTGTCGACGTATACCAGACAAACGACGCTATCGTAATCCAAGCAATGGTCGCAGGAGTCGCATCAGAAGATCTCTCCGTATCAGTAACGCGCGAGATGGTAACCATCAAAGGCAAGCGCGAAGCACCAAAAGGGGTTGCCGCAGAAAACTATTTTTATCAGGAGCTCTACTGGGGCGCATTTTCTCGCACGATCCTCCTCCCTGCTGAAGTAGAGACCGAGGATGTAGAGGCAACGGAAAAGCACGGTCTCCTCACGATCAAGCTTCCAAAGATTGATAAGGATCGCAAGCAGACTATTAAGATTAAGTCGCTGTAGGAAATTGTAAAAGAAAAAGGACCGACTTTTGAATCAGATGATTCAAAAGTCGGTCCTTTTTCTTTTACTACTTATCCGAGGATCAGGGCGGACACAAGTCACTAAGCATATTGCCTCGCAAAGCTCGCAATCTGCGTAAGTGCTTGCGCCCCCGCCTCGCTATTTCGTCTGTTGACGAAATATAGCTGCGGCCTTCAACCCTGGACGCAAGCTCCGCTTACTTCCTCGGCACAAAATACAAAAACCGCACAACGACGTTGTGCGGTTTTTGTATTTTGTGCCGAGGACCAGGGTTGAACTGGTGACCCCTCGCTCTTCAGGCGAATGCTCTACCAACTGAGCTACCTCGGCATATACTTTTTTCTCTTACCTATCCTTCATGGTACTTTGTTTTGTTTCCCTCTTCTGGGCCTACCAAAACAGCTACCTCGGCAAATACTTTCGACTTGTCACTTTTAACTTTCGACTAATTTTACTATCGATTCAACAGATTCTTGAGAGCCTGTGTGTCAGTAGGAATTGAACCGGCTGCCTTTTCAAAATTTTGAATGATTCCGATTGATGTCTGGAGAGTCTTCGTATACTTCTGAATCGTTGGCTGGAAGTAGTAATACACCCCAAAAATGGAACCAAGGATAACCATCCAATACATGAGCTTCAAAAACGAGCCCCAACGCTGTGCGCGACGCATCCCCGTAAGAATCTTGTTATTCTCGCGGGTAAGCTCGAGGAGTTCATCGATCTTGCGGTCATTCAATTCCATATCGCATACTATAGCAGATTTGGCGAAAATTCCAAGTTTTCCAATGAAAAAGCCCGTCACAAAGAACGGGCTTTTGGTGGCGAAATGCCACCGTTTTGAGCCTTAAGCGAAGGCCAGACGATCAAGCTCCTGGTACACATTGGAGACTGCGGGTTTGGCGACCACTGGCTTGATTGCCGAGAGACAACCCGCCGAGGCAAACAACACCTCTTTGCGGCCACCACGTGCATAGAACTCACAGGTGGCCAAACCACCTTCGGAAACGCCGACGACCATGACTTCCTGGATCTTCTGGCCTTTCAGGCAGAGATCGAGGCAGCTTTTGGACTTGGCGTAACCCTTGGCGCCGATGGCGGCTTCCATTGACGGTTGATTAAGAAAGTTCGAGAACGCTGTGACGTTCAGGAAATTCCGGCCGAGGGTGGGTTTTGCTGCTTTGGCATTTTGTGCCATAGGTTTTCCTTTCGAAAATTTTGTGAAAAAGAACGACTTCAGGAACGAAGTTCCTAGGTATAATAATACCACCAGGAACAGAGATGTCAACCCCCTCATGATTCGGTGCTTATCCGCGATTCAACAAAAAACCAGGACGACAAATCGCCCTGGTTTGAAAAACATACATCAACACGGAAGCCTCATAGCGCGCGCAATAATACGGAGATCGCGAGCAAGTTGCGATTCCGTACTCGCATTCCATACGAGAAATTCTTTGCGCACGAGATCCATGCACCCGCGGAGATTTTGCTTCCACGGATCCCGCTGCTCCATCTCAAGCGTTTCTTGTTCGAGAAACTTCCTGAAGCCAACGGAGTCTGTGTGGTTTTTTCGTCCTATCACACGCCGATGTCTCTCTTCGATTGGAGCATCCACGCCGATAAGGGCAAATTTATCTCCAAACTCCCGCGCGAGATACTGGACCTCCCCAACACAGCGCACCGACTCAATAATGAACGGTGTGCGTCCACGAATCGTGATTGCCTTTTCAGAGAGGCTTTTCATGATGTGCTCGGGGCCGTGTTTTTCGCGCAAATCATTTGCGACATACGCGAGAGACTCACTTCCCTTTGGCATTTCACGACGGATGCGTTCATCCTCGAGAAATGCGTCCGCCTCGTAATAGCCCACGGAATAGTGGACGCGGAGGAATTCCGCAACAGTTGACTTCCCTGCCCCATTGAAGCCAGTAATGCCAATACACCACACAGGTGGATTCATATCAATCTCCCTTTACGTATGTTAATTAGAAACAACTTTCCTCGGTCATACTGCCAGAAAATACGAAATAGGGCAAGGAGGAAGGTACCCCTATAAATATGGACGAGCAAGCTCGACTAAATTATCTTGTGTCACGAGTCACTAAGTATATTGCTTCGCCCTGCTCGCAATCTACATAAGTGCTCGCTACCCCACCTCGCCATTTCATCTGCTGACGAAATATGGCTGCGGTCGCACAAAGCTAAAAACCTGCAGAAGAGCAGGTTTTCTTAACGCTTTGTGCCTCTGGTAAGACGCTTCACTATCTCACCCTTGGGAAACCCACGGTTTTCCCAATCCTTCCTCCACAGGGAAACAAATGTTTCCCTGGCCCCCTTCTTGTTCGATTCTTACCAGGGGCACAAAAAATCTCTACAAACGTAGAGATTTTTCTGGTGCCTCTGGTAAGAATCGAACTTACATCTATTCCTTAGGACGGAACTGTTCTATCCATTGAACTACAGGGGCATTTTCTCTGTACGAAAGGCGGCCATGGCCGCCTTTCGTACAGAGATTTATTCTAAAATCAAACTACAAACCAAGGAGTGATGAGAGGCGGTTTTTATCAAAACCAACAGTCATTTCGTTATCAACAAAGATAACAGGAACCCCCATCTGCCCACTCTTTTCAATCATCTCCTTGCGCTTCTCAAGGTCAGCTGCGACATCGTATTCGCTAAACTGAACATTGTTCGACACAAAAAACTCCTTTGCCATCTTGCAATAACCGCACGTTGGAGTTGTGTAAATTGTTACTTCTTTCATAGTATCTATCTTGAAATTAAAAATTCTATCAAATGGGGATTCCCCAGGAACCCTAATATTTTATCATAAAAGGCGGGCAACAACTAGTCACCGAAGGGAAACTATTTCTTCCTCAAAAAGGTCTTATTTACAATCGTCCCGTCAACAAAAATCCCAAAAATCCCCACAAAAAACAGGAACGCGAGCCCCCACGTAGGGATAGGCTCCCCTGTCGTGATGGCCCATCCGCTCAGAAGCGTAATCGCGGCAAAAACACCAACTCCAAAAATATCCCAAAATTCAGCCCGAGGAAATTTAATCATATAAACAGTATACCCCCCGCGCATTGACTTTTCCACCCCTTTTTGAGAGGCTATCAAATAGCAATATCTCGATCTTTAAACGACAAGGAGGCAATCAAATGAGCGGACGCAAATTGTATTTCGGACACCCGGTGAATGTTTACAACACTCCCCTTGAACAAGAGCTTCTCGAAAAAATCGCGGAAATCTTCCCCGGCTGGGAAATCGAGAACCCCAATCAACGTCACCACGCGGGGGGCTACGAAAAGTACAAGAACGAGACGGGTAATGGGATGGACTACTACACCGAAGTCGTCCTTCCGAGCTGTAGCGCCGGTATCTTCCTTGGTTTCCGTGATGGCACCTGGGGGGCGGGAGTATTCCGCGAGGCTCTCCATTTCGCAGACGCGCAACAGCCCGTCTGGGAAATTTCTCCCAGCGGCTCCGTCTCAAGTCCTGACATCAACTTGATCAAGGTCTTGTCGGTATCGGAAACGCGCATGCGTATTCGTACAGAAGATGGCAAGCCGAAACCCTACTGATTCAACCTCACTACTACTGCCCGACCACAAGTCGGGCAGTTTTTATTTGTTTGACTTTTGGCCCGCTTTTTGAGAGTGTATCAAAAGCAGTACCTGATCTTTAAACAAACGAAGAGGATTCCAAAATGAATGACGTATGCATTCTTGATAGGCCGATCGCAATTACTGATGTCGAGACCACGGGACACTCCCCGATAACCAACGAAATTATCGACATTGGACTTGTACTCATTGACCAACGGACTTTCGATATCATCGACACCATGGATACGCGAGTAAAACCAGAGCACCCCGAAACAGCGAGTGCGAAGTGTATCACACACACTGGTTACAACGAAGCTGACTGGGTGGACGCACCCCCTCTCAGTATTGCAATGTCTCAATATGCGAAGAAGACACAAGGCGCCCTCTTTGCTGCTCACAACATGGCGTACGACTGGTCCTTTATTGCAGAAGCCTTCCGAAGAACTGCGGTCACGGACAATATGGACTATCATCGTCTTGAACTCTTCACTATCGGCTGGACAAAACTCAGGACTTCCGGCATTGATAAGCTCAACAAAGACGAGGTTGCCAAATGGCTCGGACTCCCTGTTGAATCGATGCCTCACAAAGGCTTCAATGGGGCGATGAGCTCGTACCGAATCCTGAAACGCTTGATGCAGATGTAATCCCCAACCCCCCGACCAAGGTCGGGGGGTTTTGTTTTATAATGGCAGGGGGACCGCTCTCGGTCACGAACAAGACAGGAGTCGAGCGCTACGCGCACAAAGTTTGCTTGTCCACAAATCACTAAGTCTCTTCGGATGATTACATCCTCACAGACGTAAGTGTTTGCCGGCCCCACCTCGTGGTTTTGCGTGCTCGCAAAACATCACTGCGGTTCACAAAACTAAAAAACAGTGCGCAGGCACTGTTTTTCTTTACGTTTTGTGCGGGTACATGAAGTACGTTCGCACATTAATTGAAACTGGAGACACTGAAACAGAACACGTCTTACACAATATCCGAGTACTGCAAAAACAAGTGCTCGAAGCACTGGAGCCAGATACTACAGAAGAAGCCCTGTAGACTGATCATCGTCATCAGGCAGAGGTATTAGCAATACGCGATAGAGTCGAACAAGTCTTCCAAACATGACTATCGCTTCCTCACGCGTGAGTGTTTCTCCATGCGCGCGTTCGTAGGCAGCGATAAACTTCTGTATGACTTCGTTGCTATATTGCATGTGACAATGCTACTTGCTGTGAGTGTTGATATGTAGAAGTGGAAATGTTCCGGTTTGGCAATAGAAGTGGTTGAAACTAGTGATGCGGTTCAATATGAGCGGAGAGGTAATGTCTGAAGAAGAAAACAGAGGGATACCAGTATATCTCGACACCATTGACCGAGAAGTTGTGAGCTCGCTTGCGGAAGGCGAAGCTGAGGTAAATGCTTGGCACCCATCAAACTCGTCGGCACACAAATTATGGCGATGTCTTGAGTGCTTGCGAGACCTTGAGGAACTATTAGAGGAAGCGGTTCACCAGAAGAACGCGACGAAGAAGAAGCGCCGTCTCAAGATTGCCATAACGCCCCTCCATTCACTCATAATGTCCATCGATGATCTTCTTAACGATATTTTGTGTAACAAGGACACTGCAAAGTTATTGAAAAGCGATGAGCAGTACGAGCAAATCAAGGCCATAAGCAAACAGTTCAGCGCAATGCTCCCACATGATTTCAAGGCTCCTGTGAGCATTGCGCGGAACAAACTATCGTCTCATATCGATAGGAAATTACTACCAAACGAAGCAAAAGAAATTGACGAGACCATCAACCCATCAGAATTTGGGAGGTGGCTGCATATATGCCTCCACCTGATTCTCGATCTCACAAAACTGGAAATATATTGGTGGTCCTGTGATCCCCAAATTGATGGATGCGTACGGCTCATGTCGAACGAGCCTTTCATCGTAACTTTCAAAGTCGAAGGGAATGCAATACGTGGAATTATTGGAGTGCATATTGCAAAGGAATCACCCAAGAATGATGTTCCCAAAGTCGTGGGAGTCTTGATCAGAAGCTCAAAGTGGATGTTCAAGCCAGGACAACCTTGCATTAGATCGCTCAAAGAAGATAGCAAAAAGGAGTGGAATACTTTCTTGGGGAACCTAACACTCAATAGCAACTCCCCTACGTCAAAGTGAGCGAACTATGGGGAAGAATTAGCGCTTCCAACTAGCAGCAATAACTCGGCCCACTAATCTTAAAGAGGAAGACAAAATCCGCCGTCCGGTGGAGGCTGAGCGCTGAATTAGTTTCCAGGCAATGGACAAAAGATTGCGGACTAACTTAAGCAGACGCCGCTTTTCAAGCTGATTCCTTCTATCAAGCTCCGCGACTCTTGCAGATGCATTTGCAACTTTGCCACCCGCGACTACAGAAAAAAGTGCAAAGAAGAGCCACCGGGAGTGCTTAGATTCTTCGATCTCAGAAACCTTGTTAACGAGCTTCTCCTGTCTTGCGCGCAAGGCTACTAGTGATGCGACAACGCACTCGTTAGAAATGGCAACAGTTCGGAATATGGTATTGTTCTGAGACACCCCATCAAGAGGTTCCGGAAACGCAGTGCAGAAGGCGCTTGGGGGTCTGAGGCAAACACTTGATGAGCGCGACTGCTGGGACCAACCCCTTCCGATGTCCTTCACAGGGCAGTGTGTGCTGTTGTATGCCTTAAGCTCGTGCCTAATTTGCTGGATTTGATCAGACGAGATATTTCCCCTGTAGGGGTCGTAAATGTCAGAAGCAGATTTAGGTCCCCAGTTAGCAAAGGACTGTGGACTTACCACCACGTAATCACTCAGCTCTTGTTGCACATCTGAGGCCCAAGAGCAAGACACTTTTCCAATGGATGGCGTTCTATTGCACTGAGCGTCATATGCTCTTACTTCCCGAAGGAGATAAATGCTCGCTTGCTTGGAAAGTTGATTTGCCTCGTCAAGTTCACGCAACACATCAGAATTTCCCGTGTCGGCAACAAAGAAAATTCCTGCAAGCACTGCCATGGAGTACCAGAAGTGATCGAAGTAATGTCGGAATCTATCACCCAGATCAAATAAGTCACTCAGAAGGAGTACAAGACTCCATCCTGTCAATAATCCAATCAACACAAGAGGGAACATCCCCCCAACACTCCCAAGGGTCCCTGTTCCGTGTATTACAAATTTATCCGGCAAGTAATTTATGTTTGGAAAGATCCCGAGAAGTGAGGCGATTCCAGGGAGGGAAATTATGAATGTGGCAATTAAGGCTCCTCTCCATTTCCCTAAAACATAACCAGAAAGAAAGAGTGCTCCAACTAGAAGCATTAAGTAGAGCAACAACAAACCAAGCAGGATAGAAATGTAAGCCTCAGATGGCGACAAATAGCTTCCTATGATCTGTCCATTGACATCTGTCTCGACTATGTTTGACGAGAGGACTCCCAAGCCATCCAATGTCTGTCCAATGCTATAGGCAGCTCCTTGCAGGAACAGCACATAGGGCTTTAGGAGCTCAGCAATAATCGTCATAGAAGGATACTCCGCGCCTGAAAACATTTAAAATTCCACCAGCATTTTACGTAAAATTCCTATGGAGATACTCTGCGATTGAGCAGACGTGTTTTACTGACTGCTTCGGCACAGAACAACAATGAACATCCGCGACGAAGATTTTGAACAGACATCAATATACGTTGCTCTCCAAAGGGCACACGACCTGACGGAAATAATTCTCGTTGGGCATCATCGCATGGAAATTTTGCTCGAAGAATATGTTCGCAATCTTGTTCCAAATCGGCATGTTCTCCGTGTTGAGCACCTCACATTCGACCAGAAGCTTGAACTCGTACTTTCCGATATTGATCTGCCGGCATGGTGCGCCGAGGATGGCTGTGATGACGCGTACTACAGAATCGCTGAAGAGATGCTCGGGTACATATTCTCACTCAATGAATTGCGTACCCAGGCCACCATTGAGATACTCGCCTGCATACATCCAAGCGTATTAGATCGACATGCCAATTCAATGAGTATTGAAAGACAAGCGCGGCGATGGCTCGCCCTCCCTCCCTCGACAACAGAGAAGGAATTGAGGGATGAAGTCGCTGGGCACATAGCATGCGTTCATGCATATTTTGAGGGCTTCACAGAGACGATGTTTGGAGAAGATAACAGTTAGGTTATTATTCAGGCGGCCACAATTCGAATCACTTGTGAGTGCCAATCAAACTGTATCTGAAACGAGGGGACATAATGAACCTAGAAAGTTTCAAACGAAAATTTTCTGTAGATATTGGTTCGAATCTACTAATTGAAATTATCAAGGGTGCTGGAGTAATCGTAGCTGCATCGTCAGTTTCCTTTATTGGCGCAGATTCAATTGGCAAGACTCAGAATTTCCTTAATGAATATGTGTTACCTCTTTTTGCCTTATTTTTTATAATATCTACTTTGACAATCAATTGGGCATACAACGCTTTCCGTCGCCATCGACCAACCTTTCCACGGCTTGAACCTGATTTTCATCTTATAGAAAAACATATTTATCATGAGTACCGTTCCGCAACAGAGATTCAACACAGAAGGCGATATAAGCTGAAAGCTCTCCGAAATGGCCTTGACGCCTACAGAGATCGTTATCAATGGACTGGGCAAGGATCTATTAGCATCAGTAGCGCCATTCCTGGGCAGTGCGTACAAACCGCATTTCAAAGGAACGTGTGGACCTTTTTTGATATTCGTTTTTCAAGGAATTTACAAAAAAACGAAACTGTCACGGCGGAAGTAGTGTGGGATTTTGTCGACCCACAACAAAAAGCACTGCGATCATTTTCTGCAACAATACATGAGCCAACAGATGTGCTGCATTTGGAGCTTAAGCTACCTTTAACATATACATCGAAAGAGGCTGTTTGTGAACATTATGGGGATTTTGGAGCGAAAACATCTTTTGGCTCTGAAGTAAAACAAATTGATAAAAATGGCTTGGCAAAGTGGATTATTCCCAAGCCAGGACTCTTACATTACTACGAGGTAAGGTGGGTCGAGTAAGGCAAACAGGCAATCGTTTCAATACTTGATTAACTTGACTAAATATGTGGTATATATATACTATAAATATTCAGTTGTTGCCATATTTTAGATTAACTCCCATGTTTGATTAAAAATATACTTTCCAAATTAGAATTGAGTCCTAGCTTTTGCTGAGGCTTCTTCAGTGTTTTACTTTTCCCCATTCACTGGGGATTTAGTCTGATCGTCTAAAGGATTCACCCGCTCCCTCAATTCCTTCCCTGCCCGGAAATGCGGCGAATACTTCGCGGGAATATTTACACCTGCCCCTGTTTTCGGATTCCGACCTTTGCGCGGCGGTCGGTAATTCAACCCAAAACTACCGAAGCCACGAATCTCTGCCCGACCACCATGTGCTAGTGAGTCAGAGATGGAATCAATGATTACTTTGACCGCGAGTTCTGCATCCTTGGCAAGCAATCGAGGGTGCAGTTCGGCTAAGCGGGCGATGAGGTCAGAGCGAGTCATTCGCAGATTATACTAAGAACGCCCAAAGAAAATAGCCGTGAATTTCTTCACGGCTATCAATGTTCCCTTCCCTCACACTTGCCCTCTTTCTGCAAGGCTCACTACGTCACTCCCTGCTACCACAAGATGATCGAGCGCTTTTACGTCCACAAGCGAGAGGGCCTGCTTTAGTGCCCCAGTGAGCATCACGTCCGAAGTGCTTGGTTCGGAAACTCCCGAGGGGTGGTTGTGAGCAAAGATCACGGCTGCAGCATTGTGATAGAGCGCCCGTTTCACCACCTCGCGTGGATACACCGATGTTTGTGTGAGCGTTCCCCGAAAGAGCTCTTCAGCGGCAATGAGGCGATGCTGAGCATCCAGAAAGAGTGCTACAAACACTTCATGTCCGAGGCCATTCAAGATGACCTTGAGATAGTCGGCAACAATCTGGGGAGACAAAAGAGCATTCCCCCTGCAAAGCGTTTCTTCAAGGGAGCGCTTGACGAGCTCGCGTGCTACACCGAGTTCTTGTACATAGTCCTCGCTCCCCTCTTCTGCAAATACAAGCGATACGAGTTCGGTACGACAAAACTGCTTAGCTTTCCCTTCGCCGATAAGCATGGTGAGTAGCTCTTGGTTTGATAATCGTTTCATGGTCATGTCGGTTTCCTTTCGATAAAGAACAAGCCGACCTATATAGTTCACCATACGAAACAAAATCTCACGACGGGAGAATGTGCCAAGACGGCACGTATCCGCGCCGTGTGATATTGCGCAAGGCTGGGTAGGCTCTCTGCATGAAGAACAACATCAGCTATTTTGCGGAGACCAACGGAAGAAAGAAGGTGCGGTTCGGCATCAAGAGTGATGATCGCTTGTTTCACCTGTACGTCATCGGAAAAACCGGCACCGGCAAGACGACGCTCATGGAGACATTGGCAGAGCAGGACATTGCACACGGGCACGGAGTGTGTGTCATTGATCCGCACGGCGATATGGCGGAGCGTCTCATAGCCAGGATTCCCCAGGAGCGATCTGACGACCTCGTCTACCTGGATGCCGCTGATATCGATCAGCCGTATGGCTACAACCCCCTCAGACAGGTGCGGAAGGACAAGGTGCCACTTGCCGTCTCAGGACTCATGGAGGCGCTCAAGAAACTCTTTGATGATGCTTGGGGTGTGCGCATGGAGCATGTGCTCAGGAACACGCTCTACGCTCTGATTGAGTACGGCGATGCGACGCTCCCCGACATTTTGCGCATGTTTAGCGACACTGCGTATCGACACAACGTAGTGAAAAATATTTCCAACGTGCAGGTGCGCGAATTTTGGGAACACGAGTTCAAAGACTACAACCCTCGCTACCGCCAGGAGATGATCTCCCCTATCCAGAACAAGATCGGCGCGTTCCTTGCTGACCCAAGGCTTTTCCGCATCCTTACGAATCCACCAATTGATCTCAGCTTTCGCCGCATCATGGACTCAGGGAAGATCCTCATCGTGAATCTCGCCAAGGGGCGATTGGGAGACGACAGCGCAAATCTCTTGGGGGCGCTCTTGGTAACCACACTCAACCTTGCTGCCTTCAGCAGAAGCGAACTACCTGAACATTCACGTCGGCCGTTTTATCTTCACCTCGATGAATTCCAGAACTTCACGACGCTTTCTGTGGCGAACACTGTGTCGGAACTTCGCAAATTCAAACTTGGGCTCGTGCTTGCCAATCAGCACCTTCACCAACTTGAAGGAGAGGTGATGCATGCAGTCCTGGGCAATGTCGGTACGCTCATTGCCTTTCGCGTAGGAGCAGAGGATGCGCGGACGCTTGCACGGGAATTCGAGCCGGTGTTTTCACCTGAGGACTTGGTGAACATTCCGAACCATGACATATATCTCAAGCTCATGATCGACGGCGCACCGAGTAAGCCGTTTAGTGCGACGACGGTGAGGAATTAATACCCATGCATGGGTTGTATGTTTGCAGGAAGTTGGCTAATATTCGATCAGCACATTCACCCGCAGAAGCGGGGCAATCAATTACAGGATGCAACATACGCAGATGAGCAGCACCGGTTGAAGTAAGCGGAGTAGATCGAAGGCCATTTGAGGCCGCGATAATGCCCGCCACAATTGCGAATTTTAAAAATTGCGATTATTGCGGGCATTTTCTTTGCCATCGGAAACGAAAGAAATTTATGGAACAGTTTGAATATGCAAAGAAAAACCCGCCGATGTTTTGGCGGGCTTTGGTGGAACCTGCGCTAACAGGTCCCAGTGTCCAACCTACTGATGAGCCAAGAAAGGAGGCTCCCTGCTTCAAAGCGTAGTAAAGCGATGGTCGTAATGCTGGACTGGATTAGTAAAGCATTTCCGCAAATCTTTTGCAAGAGATGGCACTAAATCCGATCTGCGACCCTCATGAATTCAGTTCCTTTCGGTTTCTAAATCTAACCCGCGAGAGCGGATAAGGAGATAGTTATGGACACGAAAAAAACACCTGGGGACATCGCAGCAGAAGCACGTATCTGCAGATGCGACAATTTCAACATGCCATGTTGTAATCGGCGATCAGGGAAAGACCGGCGACGACGAACAGAAGTTCGTGAGCCGACGGGAGGCTGGGCATGGCGCTCGATGTATGACTAGGTCATTTCGGAATAGGCAGGGTTCTCGTCATTACGACGAGAACCCTGTTTCATTTTCTACGCATATTTTTGAATCCCTGACTTCCTCTTGAGTGGACCTAAGAAGCAAGCGCATAATGCAGGGCGGAGTTCTCCTCGTGAGCGCTCCACAAATACCAATACCGCCACACCGATTACCGGATGCAGGTGGAGTCACCCGAAGCATCTCTTGATGGAGACCTTCCTGGGTTAGGAGGAAACGCATATGTTGTGCAGTTCTCAACTAACCTTACAGGAGAAACTCCATGAAAGTATTGCTGCGCAGGGATCAAAAAGCCGGAATGATGGGGATGGGCAAAGTCTCATTCATCCTTGATGTACGTGCCGAGCTATCCGACGAAGAACAAGAACACATCAAGAAATACAAACTTGGCGAAACCATGCTCTACGAGCGGGACAAGGTTATTGATCCTGGCAGCGGCCTCCTTGGTGCAGCAAGCCGTTTCGCTCTCAAGGCTCTCAATATCTCCCTTTCGGTGAATGACCTCTCGAAGGGTAAGCAGATCGAGTGCAAAGACATTGTCGAAATGCTCGCCGTAGAAGATCAGATCAAGGAAGCCTGCAAAACCTTCAAGGCTGTACTCACGGCAGCATCCCAGTTTGGAGGCGAGGAAGCTCTCGAATACTAGCGCGTCCCCATGTCGAACTGGAAGAACTGGTTTCGTGGTTCGGCGCGTAGCCGCGAGATCAAAGACATGACTACCCTCTATGAGCAGGTAGTTGATGCTCAGGCTTGCGCGCCGTTTTCAGATGAAGATAAGATCGGTGACTTCATTCTTGAAATCATCTTTGAGGTCTGCGAACGGCGCGGGGTCACCCCCTCGACTCCTCTCGGGAATGCGCTCTACGATACCGTGAGGAGTCTCCTGTCCTTCGATGGGCTCATTATTGAACTTCCCCCGCGCTCCACAATCCCCAAACTCACGATTGAGGAAGGAATTCAACTTCGTGCAATTTGGAAACGGCACCTGCATTACCTCCACGACCACGAACGACTGACCGTCATCTGGCGGGATAAGCTGGTATGGCTGTTCTCGGGGATGCTCGAATATTTTCCGCTCTCGGCTTTTACCGACATCGGAGCAAACGGAGTTGCTTCTGACAACGCCGTTACCCTTCCCGAGGCGCACATAGGGGACCTTTGCGATAATCTGCCCGAAGTACTCGACCGGCTCATCCTCACGTTCTACGATGCTGACGTGGTGAATGCGCATCTCTTCGATCCCCTCCGGGAAAGACTTGAAGGAAACGTAGGGCTCATGTCGGGGGTTCCGCCGGGCGGGCGGCACGGTACGGCGCAGAAGATCATCATGCCGGGCGACAACAAGAGCACCGCACCTGAGTACCTCATAGACGGGTATCTTCAGGGAACACCGCTTCGCTCTTTTTTCTACTACACACTTCCCTTTGCTATCCCCTTCCCGGCGCGATTTGAACACACGCATATCGTTGCGGGATCAGGGCACGGCAAAACACAACTACTCCAGTTCCTCATTCATCATGACCTCGTGAAGGCACAGGAGGATGGGAGGTCGATCATCGTGATGGATAGCCAGGGAGACATGATCCGCACCATTGCACACCTGAAGCTCTTTGACCCAAGTGAGGGAAACAGTCTTGCGGATCGGTTTGTCCTCATCGACCCGACTGATGTAGAGCATCCTGTTGGACTCAATATGTTCGACTTCGACCGGGCGCGGATGGGTACGCTTTCAGCGCAAGACAGAGAAATGATTCTCAACGCAACAGTCGAGACCTACGAGTACTTCTTCGGGGCACTCCTTGGCGCAGAGCTCACCCAAAGGCAGGGGGTGATATTCCGCTACCTTGCCCGCCTCATGATGGAAATCCCTAATGCCACCATTCATACACTCCTTGAGCTCATGATGAACGGAGAGAAGTACCGCCCCTACATGGAAAAGCTCACAGGTACTGCCCACACATTCTTTGCGACGCAGTTTTTTGATCGGCAGTTCGCCGAGAACAAAAAACAGATCACGGCACGACTCTGGGGCGTACTCAGTAACACGACCCTCGAACGAATGCTCAGCCACCCCAAGAACAAGGTTGACCTATTCAAGCTGACCCAGGAGGGCAAGATCATTTTAGTAAATACGGCCAAGGATTTCTTGGGGCACGAAGGTTCTTCAATATTTGGCCGATTCATCGTGTCCCTGATCGCGCAGGCGGCCATACAACGCGCGATATTGCCCGCACACGAGCGAACCCCCACCTTTGCATATATCGACGAGGCTGAGGACTATTTTGACGAGAATATCGACCGCATGGTGAACCAGACGCGGAAATACAAGATTGGCCTGGTCTTTAGTCACCAGAACCTCGACCAACTGAGCCCAGCGCTTCGCGCAAGTGTCCTTGCTAGTACCTCCATTAAATTCGCCGGTGGCGTAAGTAGTAAGGATGCAAACTCACTTGATGCAGAGTTCCGTACTGATGCTAATTTCCTATTGCAGCAAAAGAAATACGGGAACCATACGGAGTTCGCCTGCTATGTGAAGAACTTCACGGCCAGAGCGCTTTCCGTTTCCATTCCTCTCGGGGTGGTAGAACGGGAGCCAGTGCTTGACGATATCCAGTATGCAGAGCTCATCGAGAGGAATCGCGTAGTGTATGGCGTGGAGGCACGGATTCCGCAGATTGAGATCGTCCCACCAGTAGCCAGGCGGATTGAGAAGAAGGAGATGGTGGCACCGAAAGGGATTGCACCAGCGCCCCAGGGGGAGCCTGTACACGAAGACCTCGGCGCAGGCTCTTCCCCCTACCCTGAGCTACCCGCGCCGCGTGTATTCCGTACCACTACCCCCAGCCCGAAATATGAGGTGAAGGAACAAGGGGGTGGTGGGAAGCAGCACAAGTACCTTGCGCAACTCGTAAAGCAGCTTGCAGAAGAACGCGCATTCAAGGCATCCATCGAAGAACCCATCCTTGATGGTGCGGGACGGGTGGATGTTCACCTCTCGCAGGGAGAACGCAAGATCGCCGTGGAAATATCCGTGACCACGGGACGAGACTGGGAGCTCCAGAACGTTGAGAAGTGTCTTTCAGCTGGATACGAAGAGGTATTGGTTGTCAGCACGAATGCGCGCCACTTGAAATCGCTTGCACGGTTCATTCCCGCGAACCTGGATGAAGCAGTGCGAGACAAGGTGCGGTATTTCAGCCCAGAGGATTTGATCGAACACCTCGACCAAGTTGTTTCAACGACGCCAACGACGACAGAAAGTACCGTGCGTGGGTACAAGGTCAAGGTGACGAGTCAGGCACTCTCCCCTTCTGACATCGCCGAACGACGTAGCGCGGTAGCGCAGGTAATTGCGCGGTCGCTCTCAAAAGCTGAGAAGCAGTAATCAAATCCAAGCAAGGAATATGGAGGTATCTATATCTTTCGCGTAGATATCTAGATAGTTCGGCATATTGTCTTATCTGGATTTCAGAAGTAGAGTCATGCGCCGTTCAGCAATATTTTCACCGAGAGGACAATATGCCACTTCTTCAAAAAAGCGATTTGGAATTCGACTACTCATGGACGGCCATTGCTCCAGATGATCCCAAGGTCACCGGCAAACCGGATAGTACGTTCCTGAATCGGAATGAAGGTTACGAGGTCTTGGCATTTATTAATAGCTTCGCAACCGCATGTGATTTAAAACAAAAAGACTCTGGAGTAAAGGTAGAGCGCTTGATAAAGAAGCATCTACCAGGTGATACGCGGAGTCACGCCAATGTGAAGAAGTGGCTCATTGATAACTGGAAGCGCTTTGGCTAAAGCATGGGCACATCTGGTTGCACCTCGTGGAGACATTAAATCTCCATTTACCAGCTTCAATCCCTGCGATGGCCTCCGAGAGAAAGCTTCCCCTTAATGCGCCCAATGGCATATTGTCGAAAAACAGTTCTTGCTGTAGGGTTCTTCTGGTTTGCATTTTGGACAGGCAAGGCATGCGGTGTATTTTTCTGATTCTGTTGCTGATTATGGCCGTCCCAAGCAGTGCTGCGTTCGCCAACGATCTCAGTCCAATTCAAGCAATGCTAAGACTGCCGGAAAACCAGATTGATCTTGGCAAAGCAAAACTGACCATCGACAAAATGATCGACCCAAGTATTGATATTATGGCCAACCTCAAAAAAATTGATTCGATGGTGGCAAACATCCAAATGGGGCTTCTATTCAATGCATCCAGCCCAGAAAAACTACAGGTTTTAAGAACGTATCTTTATACCGCCAACCCATGGAATGGACAGCGCCCCTACCAGTACGACTTGGCAGATCCTTATGGGGAAGACATAAGCCATAAATTGCTGCCCAGCTATTTGGAGTCCAGAAAAGGCAATTGCGTCTCCATGCCCTTCCTCTTCATCATCCTTGGGCAACGGCTTGGCCTCGAAGTGACTGCCGCTACTGCGCCCGAACACATATTCGTGAAGTACAAAGCCAACAATGAGGGCTGGATTAATCTCGAAGCGACCAGCGGGGCAAACACGGCACGAGATGTGTGGCTTAGGCAGCAAATGCCCATGACTGACGAAGCCATCGCAAATGGCGTCTATCTCCGCCCCCTAAGCAAAAAAGAAACTGTTGCTTTAATGACAGATACGCTGATCGAGCATTACATGCACAAGCACCAATACGAAAAGGCCATTGAGGCTTCTGATATGGTGCTGGAGTATTCGCCAAAAGCAGTTAATGCCATGCTTCACAAAGGCGCATCCTACGCGAGGTTGATCAAAGACCGTTTCATCAACAAATATCCCAGACCAGACTTGATTCCGCTGGAAGAGCGGTCGAATTACGCTTTCTTGGATCGTAACAGTCGACTTTGGTACGACAAGGCAGAAGCGCTCGGTTGGAGAATGCCAACGGAGGTCTACAAGGCACAGTACAAGCAAGTCGTGGAGCGTGCGAGATTGGCTCAATAGGGAGATGGCAATGATCAGATTCAGAAACGTTGTGGTGCTATTTCTTGCGCTTGCTTGTTATGAGGAGAATGCGCTTGCGAGATATATCCAATCCGATCCTGTCGGACTAGAAGGTGGCGTTAATACGTATGCCTATGTAAGGAGCAACCCGTTAGTCAATTCAGACCCATATGGGTTGTATGATGTTATACGACGTGGGCAGCCATCTAGCGATGCCGCAGAAGCGGAATTAAGAAAGCGCGAGGCGTTTTTGTGGCATCTTGGCAGTCTGATGCAAGCGCAGATAAATACAACATGCAAGAAGAATCGCGCAGCGCTCCAATCAAAATTTGATAACTGGAAAGTTTACGTTGACCCAAAGGCAGATGATATATTTCATCGAGCTAGAACTGGTTTTGCTGACACATGGTATTCGACCCAGGAAACGCGATTTAATTGGGACTTTTTCAACCTCACATCCCATGATCCCGGACCTTCACTAATCTTTACGCACGAGTTCCGCCACCTCATGAATGAAAATCATAGCTTGGATAATTCTCGCGCGCTTGTTGGCAAAGAGGCACCTGGCGAAAATGACGCCGATGCTTGGGCTAGAAAATTCCTTTCAGGGGATTGCTCATGCAAGTAAAAACAATACCAATTATCTTCTTTACGTGGACTATTACCACGTGCTGTTTTGCTGAACAAATTGCGGAATATATCCGTATACCATCAAAGGGTCCCGGCTTCGCCATTGACAGAACAACAAACTCTGTCATTGTTGGAGACGTTGGATATGACGCAAAATTTTGTGATGCAGAAAATGAATTTCATTGCGTTGTCTCAAAAGTATTTGAATTTGCTGTCCCAAGAAATTCGATTCTTCAAAACAAATGGGAATTTAATGGATCGATATATAAGGTAATCCAAAGAATTCGATTGCGGGGAGAACGCCCAGCACTAGTCATTGAGAAGAATGGGAGCCCGAAAATCTGGTATCTCTGGTCAACTCATCGTGGTTTGATGATGTTCGATATAAAAACTCGAGAAAAACAGGCAGGGGGACTTCTACTTGATGGAGTATGTGGTTTCGCAGCTAGTAATGGTTGCATTGAGAATTAGCCACGTATTTCCTAGTTGAGGCGGAAGCCTAACCCAGTTTCAACCATCGTTACGAGGGGGTCCAACCAATACGCCTCTTCCATCAATCACTTTGTCGGGCGTCATTACTTTTCCGGCAATGGGCAAATAATTGCCGGGGCCAGGTTGTACGGAACACAGCCCCCCCACAGTGTCCTGCACAGCGCTATGAATATATAGACCAAGTTATAGACCTCGACGCAGGTTGGTCTAGTTCTTCGCCTAGTCCGACAAGCCGCGCCGCAAAATTTGTTTTTGACCTACCATTCACGCTGCCCACAATGGGTACGAAGGCTTTATTGTTTTTCCAACTTATGAGAGGAGTGCAGCATGGCTACTACCGCAAAGACAGGAGCAATAAAATTACTTGCTACGGGGACCAAAGAAATGGTCGTAAAAATCCCCGCGATTAACACTGGTTCATTCAGTTCAAGAATAACTACCAAAATTCCGCGTCCTGGCGGTTTGGTATCCATCTGCTGCGACGTTCTCAGTTGCAGTGTCAAGTAATCAGCAAGTCAGTAATACGGTAGCGGGGGCGATCCATGTCTAAGCGATTCGACTATGTTCGTTCGCGCTACAATTATTTCATTGAGCGAGATGAGGGTGTTATTGGATATAACGCACGCACAGGAACCTTCGCTCTTCTCTCGTCAGAAAATGCAGAAATTCTTCGTGGGGATGGTGATCTAAAAAAGGCTATCGATCCGCGACAATTGCGCCGCATGGGATTCCTTCACAAAGACGACGAAATCGAGCTCATCAAGAAAACCTTTCTTGCTTCGCGCGGAGGAGACACGCTCCACCTGACCCTTGTTCCCACACTCGCCTGCAATTATTCGTGTGAATATTGCTTTCAAGCGTCGTATCGCACGAGTGCCATAATGCGCCCAGAGGTGGAGGAGCAATTGTTGCAGTACATTGAATCGTGCATCCAGTTTGGCTGGCGGCGCTTCTTGGTTACCTGGTTTGGCGGAGAGCCATTATTGCGTAAGGCGCAAATAATCAAATTGACTGAGGATATCCGCAAGGTTGTCAGAAGTGCTCGCGGTAAACTCGACGTTACTATGGTCACCAATGGAGCACTGCTCGACCAAGACACCGCGAAGGAACTGGACAAGCTTGGCATGAGAAATGTTCAGATATGCTTTGACTCCCTTCAAGAGCAAACTGGGTTGCGGGGGATGCGAACAAGCACCGGTGAGCCTTCCAGGATATACAAGAATCTTCTGGAATCCAAAGATCACCTGGATATTCAAGTGCGGATTAATGTAACGAACAAGAATGCGCACGAAGTTGAAAATATTTTGGATGATCTTCGCGCCAACTCTGTGCCAACCGTTGTGTTGTCCCACGTCTATGATTACGAGGGAGATGCTGGGTATGCAACCAACTCAGACGGCAAGCGGAATCCTTCTGATGGCCCTTGTGGTCATGGATGCAGCCTGGGGCGGAGCGAATACGCGACACTTGAAAATCTTGCACTATCAGTAAGCGATAACGGCATGCAAATGTTGGCGCGGAAGTTAACTCCTAAATCCGCAGCATGTTCAGCCTCTGCGCACAGGATGATTGTCATCGGGCCAGATGGGTCAATCAGTCGCTGCTGGCATAGCGTAGGGGCTGTTACTGAGCAGTCAGGGCATATTTCAGAGGGTTATAAACCATTGCCCTCGTCTGCTTCCAATATCGATAAGCAATGGGCAGATTATTCTCCGTTTGAAAATGAGCGATGCAAGAGTTGCAATGTTTTGCCTCTTTGTATGGGGGGATGTGCTCACCCTAGAATTTTCATGGATCAGTCGCTGACTCCCTGTGATGCTGTGCGATTCAACATAGAAAAATATGTGGGCAAGATTGGCCGCGCGATTCTGATTTCAGATGCCGAGGCTGCATTAATTAATTCATCAGATGGGCGCTAATTCGGGAACACATTACATTGACAGTATATTGAGGGGCTTGTTTACGGGCTCTAAAACGCTGTAGTAAAGTGAAGAATCTAAAACACGACAGGGAGATACTGAATGGACCCGCTACTTTTTGGAATCAAGGGAGATGTTGTCTTAGAGGTACTCGGGACAATCGTTTTGCTCTCGCTCTTCGTCGAACGCGCCCTGTCCCCAATATTCGAGTCACGTTTGGTTTTGGATAAAATGAAGAACAAGGGCTTCAAGGAGCCCATTGTCATCATCACATCTCTTGTAATTGTGTACCTGTACCAATTCGATGCCATGGCGGTGATCTTCAGCCAGGAGAAAAACACACTCGTGGGTTACCTCATTACAGCAGGGGTTGTGTCTGGTGGAAGCAAAGGATCAATCAAGCTATTCCGGGATTTCCTGAACTGGAAAAGTTCGGCTCAGCAAGAACATGAAGATTTCTCAAAGGCTGAACGAGAGATTAAAAGCGCAAAGATGAAACTGGATTTAGAAAAAACAATTTAGGTCAGGCACGGCATCACTCAACTTTGTATATCGAGCATAGATAGAAGGAGTGGTTATGCGACGGGCACTGCTTATCCTGATGTGTATATTCCCAGCCTGCGCCTGGGCAAACTATGTTGAGGTCAAGCGTAGCGCTAACATCTACGCATCCCCCGACCGCAATGCAACAATCCTTGAGTCAGTCCATCCGGAGAAGCTCAGTCAGCAAATCTATCTGCTTACCGTAAGTGACAAACTGCAAAATGGCTACCATAAGATTCGGCTCCTCAATGGTTCGGGGACTGGGTGGGTATACAAATCACGAGTTCGCTTGTTCAGCGGCGATCCCCCTGGGGTTGAGCGGAGTGTGTTCTTTGGTGGCCTCCCCAATGATTCCAAAGTGAGCGATCAAATATCGCACATCAAAAACGCGGCGTACGCTGTCGGGTATTCAGAAACAAAGGCGAACCCTCTATGGTCTGCATATCAGATTGGTACAGATCAAGGGCATGATTGCCCTCGGCTATCTCGATTCCTCACTGATGATCGCACCCTCATTCGCACCACTCATGATAGCTACAACAGCTCGGGATACGACCGTGGGCACATGGCTCCAAGCGATAACATAGGCTCACGGCATGGATGTGATTCGCAGAATGAGACCTACTTCATGTCGAACATCACCCCACAACTTCCCTCACTTAACCAAAAGTCGTGGCTAGGGCTGGAAATGCTTGAGGCTTCATACGCGGAACAAGTCGGTAATATATGGGTAACTGCTGGCCCCATCTTTGATCCTGTGTGGCTCAACCGTCTTTGTTCTGGTGTCGAGTTGCCCGTCGCGTTTTACAAGATCATCGTAAAAGAGACCGACGGGAAACCCAATGTACTTGCAGTCATATTTACACAACAAACAAAGCCAGGCACAGAGCTTTCAAAGCTTGTCACGACTGTTGATGAAATTGAACGGCGTACGGAAATCGATTTCCTTTCTGAACTTCCCGATGACATTGAAAACCAGGTCGAGAGCAGTCGTACTTCCGATGACAGCTGGGAGCTTAGTACCAAGTTGAATTCAAATTTCGCAGGAGCCCCAAGACCAACATGTGTAGATAAGCCTATTAGAAGGGAGTGAGGATTGAAATGATAAAACTATCAATGCTGTCCCTTAGTATCGTTGCACTTACAGGTTGTGCAACGCTCCCCAAAGAGCAGGTTGCTTTAGGGGCTACTGAGTACAACCAGACCCTTGAAAAAGCTCAGAACGAAATGCTCTTGCTGAATATTGTACGCGCAAGCAAACGGTATCCTATGTATTTCACGACCCTCAGTGACATGAAAGAGACCCAAACTTATGGAATGTCAGGAGACCTAGTACTGCCTTTCGGAAAGGTTGGCAATGGATATAACGGCGCATATTCACTCACACCTAAAGCAAATTTCTCGCTGTCACCAGTCTATACAGTTGCACCGCTAACTTCGAAGGATTTCATCCAAGGAATGTTGGCGCCCATCAAGCCGGAAACCCTTGCTTACTTTTGGGAGCAAGGGTGGCCGAAAGAAATGCTCCTTTACCTCATTGTTTCAAAAATTGAAGAAATCAATGCGAACGGCAAGACAACTTCATATCTGAATTATCCAAACTCTAATCAATTTTCAGATTTCCAAAAGAAGGTAAAAGAGATAATTGGTGGTCATGAATGCAAATTGAGTGAGTCGGGGGGCGGCGAAGACAATATTGGACCCCAGATTGAAATGCGTACTGCTAATCCAGACCAACTGAACAGTCTTATTGAAATCCAAAAGGCTGGGATGCTTTTAAAAGAGGTTGGTAATGGGAAATGGCAGCTTGCTTCAAAACGTAAAGGCAAATATGTTCTGTCGTGCGCCAATGAGGATGGAGTCGCAAAGTTGATGGAGGTTGTTGATAATTCCATAGGCACATCCATTCCCGAGAAATCAACGAGAATTATTTTACGATCGCCCGAAGGAGTAATTTATTATCTCGGTGAAATTCTGCGTGCTGCAGAAGAAAACAAAGTGCTAGCTATTGGAAACGAAAACTGCAAGGACGAAACATTATTCTTTGCGCGTTCCAAGAAATCTGATTCTGAGACCTACGGCAAACCATATGTGGAGATTAATTACGAAGGTGAATCGTATGTAATCCCTCGATTGAAAACAGGGACTAGTGAGCCTTGCCCCAACAGATCGATGCATACTCTCTCGCTCGTTTCTTTACTTATTTCCAAACAGCAATCAGGTAGTGACTTCCCGCCTTCTGTAGGAGTAGTTACGACCATTGGAAGATGAAATATTTAATCCGAATCAAAATTGAATCGCTATCGCTGATATTTTTCCAAAGGGAGAGTGGGAATGGCTAAGTGGGCAGATTATTGTGTATCAGCAGTTAGGTTCAACAGTGCGCATACGCACATAGACAAACTCAGGGTTCACCCAGATAACGGGGAGACGATAGGTGCTTCAACCGACTACGCGCGCGCAGATATCGTCGCCGCTATCAAAAAGGGAACGACCTTCGTCACTATCACCAAAAGCAGTGAGGGGAAGTGGATCAAAGGGCAGTCCATATACATCATCAAAGTAAACGGCGTGGAGTACTTAAAAACTGTTGATAACGGGAAGGCCGCTGACAATCTCGACAATTTGCCGGAGTTCTAGTGCAGGTTCTGCAAGCGGTAGTGCTTTATGCACCACCACTTAAAAAGGATGCAATGCGCGGCATGGCCTCCTCGTTTGGCATTGTCTTCCCCTTTTCCCAATTCAGCACAGTAAACGAGCTTACACCCAGCATCTCCCCTACCTCCTTTTGTGACAGGCAGAGTTCCAGACGCCGCCGCTTGATTTGCTCGCCCAGGGTACGCGGCTCAAAGTCAAAATCCTTCTTTCTCAGGGATTTGAGGCACACGCGGACGTATGGTAAAAAGGCAACGCGTCTATGAAGTTCCGTTGCCTTCCTGCCACCATTTAAAGACGGGGTTACAGGGGGTGTAGATGAGCCCCCTGAGGATTCTGGGGTGAACGGGGTTCCCGCTGATGGTGTAGAGGTTCCCGGCGCATAGAAGAGGTTGATCTCTACTTCGTCGGGATGGATGACGATTCGGTCGGTGATGGCCTCTACGATGCGACGTTTCTCTTCCTGGGGGAGTTCCGGCCAGCGAGAGTAAAGATCGCGTGCGCCGGTGATGATCTCTTCCTGAGAAAGCTGCGAGATTTTCAGTACATCGAGCTCTGCCTGCGCCTGAGGAACTTCATCATCAAGCTGACGCCCTCGTTCTGCAAGCGGGTAGTATTTCGCCCCGAATCCCGCCTTATCAATCGCTCCCCCTTGGTAGAGGTCGTACAACTTGTCCACCTCGGCAGTGAGCTTCTTCTGTTCGTTGAGAAGAACCTGGAGCAGTTCTTCTTTCTCGTGAATAGTTGCGTTTGCCTTGCATAGATGTTCGGCAATTTCCTCCGAAGAGAAGAAAAAGTTTTTGATCTGCTCGTGAAATACTCCCTCTAGATCAACGACAGGAATCTTGTTGCGGCAGTCGTAGCAAACGTACTTTGGAGTGTTCGATGGCACATACATTTTTTGCCCGCAGCCACAATACGTGAGTCCTGCAAACAGGTGGATGACCTGACGCGCAACACGCTTTCCCTTTTTTTGTTGAGCATCAAGAATTGCATTGACCTCATTCCAGAGGTCTTCGGAAATGATCGCTTCTACCTCATGAAGCACCCATTCATTTTCAGGTTTTAGGCCCCATGATTTCTTGCTGTCTTTGGAGACGGTGTAGTTCGCACGGCGGACACCTTTAGCGGTGGGATCACGAAGGAGACGGGTGATGGTCGTATCGGTGAACAGAGAACCGTTCCGCGTGCGATATCCGCGTTCGTTGAGTAGTCGCGCTACGGTCTTCTTTCTTTCATTCTCGCGGAAGAGCTCATACATGAGTTTGCGGACGGGTGCTTCGGCGTCATCGGGAATGAGCTTGCCTTCCTTCCATTGATACCCAAACGGAGATTGACCACCCAAGGGCTTGCCCATCTTGGCGCGGATGGGGACTGATGCAGCAACACGGGACGCTATCTCCTCGCGCTCCCACTGGGCCATAGCTGCGATCATGGTGTAGAAGAGACGTCCTGCGGGGGTCGAGGTATCTATCGACTCTGCAAGTGAAATGAGGTCTGCATTGCAGTCGCGGAATATCTCAGCGAAATCGAGAAGCTCTTTGGTATTTCGAGCGAGTCGGGCTAGCTTGGAGAAGATGAGTCCGGTGATGTGTTCGCTGGCGATGTCGGCAAGCATGCGCTTTGTTTCAGGGTATTCCTTGACGGTCTTGCCCGAGAGAGCGTCAAGGCGGTACACCTCGACCACATCCCAGCCTTTGGCTTCTGCGTAGAGGCGCGCACGGCGTTCGTGCGTCTCGGGGCTCTCCCCTCTCACCTGGTCTTCTGTGGAGACGCGAATCCAGATACCGACACGTTTAGAATCCTTTGAAACACTTTTTTGTGCGTTCATTGAGTCCTCCGTCTGCGCTCAGATAGTTCCAGCCAGAACTGTGAGCTTACTTAAAGGCGAGAAACGACCAACAGTAGCGCAAACAATGACACCGCCGCAACCACCTGCGGGCTTTCTTGTTTGAGGCCGTGTGCATGTCGCACAAAATGCTCACAGTTCCAAGTTAACAGGGAATATTTGCTTCCGAGTTTTGCCTGCGCTCTTGCGAGTACCACGTCTTGAGGTAGTGTGCCAAGATAGCCGACCACTTGAAGGTCTCCTGTTCCTTGGAATTGCGACAGGGATTCTTCTATGACCATGCCGCCATCCCCGGAGTTTGAAATGACGGTCGGGAAACCATTAATGAAACGACCAGTAAGGATTCCAAGGTGTCTGTACAGGAAGCGGCTTGTAGATAGAACCGTACCTGCACGGTGTGAGATTGGATTGATGGCAGAGGAGTTATTGGGTATCATAAGCATATATTCGTAATTGACGAATATGCAAGATACGCATACATGTAAATTATGTCAACCCCTAAAATGCCAACCGCTGTTCTTCCCTATAACGCGCTTATTGGGCAAGTTATTCAAAAGCGCCGCGATCTTCGCAAGAAGAGTCAGGGGGAGATAGCCCTAGCGCTTGGGTTAACCCAATCAGCATACTCGCGCATTGAGTCCGGCCAAACCGCCTTGACGGTCTCACATCTTCGCTCGTTGGCTCACGCACTCGGGGATTCTCCCGAAAGCATCCTGTCCGAAGCAGATAACCTAGCGAAGCAACTCGCAAGAAAAGGCGTTCAGGTTCCTAATGAGAAACCAACCGACGATAACGATGCTGCAAAGGCCGCGTTATTGATCGGGCTGGGCATTTTGGTTGCGCTACTGGCAAGCAAATAGGGGGACTCGCTCGACCTTACCAAGGTGCAAACTACGGTATCTTTATCAGACAGATAGTGTCTGATGCTCGGCCGAAGCGGATATTCGAACTACACTGGCTAGATGTCTGCAACCGATACAAACCGGTCGTTGCCCAAAACTATTGCGATGCTGACCCCATATCACCCCGACGGCATCAACCCCCAAGTCGCGGCGCGCCTGGCACGCTGCTTTGACCGCTGGCGCAGGCTTGAAGCCACGCGCCAGGCACATGCGCGTGCCGCGCCTGAAATGCTGCGCAACCACAAGGGGCTGTCGCGGGATGTGTTTGAGATTGTGGAGAGGTCGTTGGGGTAACGGGGTAGTTCTGGTCAAGCGAAGGTAGGGGCACAGAATAAAGAAATAAAATCCCAGTAGCAATTCAGTGCAATAGTATCAATTCCTGATATAGCTTAACTAAATGGTGGCTAGACATATCCATTAACGGCTCATACATAAATGAGTTCAAATGGATATTTTCAGGGGTCATTAAAATAACCTGACTTAGCGTACCTCTAAGCGCAACAAAATTCACGTCGTTCGGATCATTCTCACTAATCCATCGATCATATAACCTGCCAGTTTGTGATCCACTAATTGACGATTTGTCCTTTATGACTGACCACATATATTCCTCAGCTTTCAATCTGGCGGCAATTGAAAGTGCAATTTTGTTTTCTAAACATATCTCATCTTCTTTGGCGATATTGCAGAGTTCGTCAGCTGTATTGTATATATGATTAAGCACACAAAGATTTTGATCAAATGTCGCATCTAGTGCTTCGCCCTTTACGACGCCACTAATTAGACTCTCGAGATCTGACAGCTTAAGAGTTGATGTGTCATCCTTTATATGGAGCATCGACGTCAGTCTCTTATACTCATCACACTTTGTCCCATCTCTGTACTCTATTAGATTTCTCACAAAAGGAATCATGGAAATCAGCATTACTCCATTTTTATGATAGTTCTTTTTCCACAATGTAAATGGATTTGAAACATCTTTGTCCCCACCCCTTAACAGCTTGATACTGCCTTCAGTTTTCTGAGCGATAAATGAATTTTCCCATTGTGCATTATCTAGAACTCGGCCTTGAAACGTGCGATAGAAGTCAAAATTGTGCGTTAGAACAATTAGCCGGAATAAATCTTGATGCGCAAG
Source organism: Minisyncoccota bacterium (assembly GCA_023229865.1). Lineage (GTDB taxonomy): Bacteria > Patescibacteriota > Minisyncoccia > Phycocordibacterales > UBA1550 > UBA1550. The sequence goes on along the minus strand of JALNYL010000006.1, from coordinate 7,161 downwards.
CTCCTTAAGATATTCAATAATTGCGTACTTATTTTTGTAATCGAATGAATCGGCGATGTCGTCGATGATAATAACCGCTTGCTTTTGGCTTGCTTGCTTAGCAAGCAATTCAAAAATCACATAGAGAAGATACATAGCCCTACGCTCACCCATAGATAAGAAGTCGAGTGAATCAAGCTCGCCTCTATTAAACTTTATGGGCGTTCCATCTTCACTATTAAAAGTAAAAACGACGACCGGCTTGGTTGTACCAAGAATGGCATTAGTGTGATTTGCTATCTCCATTGAGAATGGAACTTGGAATCTCTCTTTGAAAATTCTATGTGCTTTGTGCCACAAGGTGGATTCTAAATTTGCCGCATTTTCAATATCGATGAGCTGCTGTTTGTGTTTCTCGTAAATAGCCAGCAAGTCATCAAACAGAACCTTGTTGGTTTCATAATACGAGCACCAAACAATCTTTCTTAAATTGTCTACATTGGCAAGTTCGGCCGCAATTTCCGGGCAACTCTCAAGCACATCTTGAAATGCCTTGATAGACGCAACGCCACCAATGATTTTCTTTGATATTTCTTGCAAACTGCCATTGCCAAGAATTTTCTCCTTTTCTGCTTCGAAGGATTGTTCTAGTACCTTGTGTTCATCGATAGGATCGACTTTGCCATCAAGAATTACTTTGTGCTTTGCTTCAAAAAACATCTGCTTTTTAAGCTCTGTAGAAACAGAGCTCGCTTTTGCTGGATTGAATATCCCTCTCTTGAAAACAGTCGATTCTTCAAATAGTGAGTTGTATTTCTCAGCATATTCGGCAATGTTATTCCTAACCTCCTCATTACCAAGCAACTCGACTACTTTAGGATCAAAAACTGTCTGATACTGAAGCGAGAAATAAGCTTCATTGCCCAGGCCGAGTTGTTGAAGTGTTCTAATCGCAGAAAAAATATCATCACAACCTAAATCTTTTGCTAGCTGCGATTCAATACTTTCCTTTGGTATTTTAGATATCTTGTTAAGTTCGATGACAAGCTTCTTTTTTGCATTCAGGATATCTTTGAAAATACCATCGTATTGCAATTTCTTGTCTAAGTTTACTAATAGAGTTGAAATATTGACTGATTCAAAGTTCTTATCAAATGGATTGATGACTAATATGTCGTCTTGAAGAATGTCTACACCATCCGCTTTGATATCAAAACTAGGTGTTTTGTTGAACATCTTTTCTTCAGGTTGCTTGCCTTTTGATATCGCATAGAATGTCTTTGCAAAAGATGTTTTCATTACGCCGTTGGGCGCGTAAATCAAAGTTGCATAAGACTTTTCAAACTTGAACTCCTCGTCTAATTTAGCAATCCCATAGCAATTTTCCAACCTAACTTTCAGAGTCTTCATTTCTACGCCCCACTTCTTTCTACTACCCGGCATTTATTCACAATTGAATCAGAGCTCATCTTTAGGCAATTCCAATTGTTCGATATTATTCAGTAGCGGTAGCGCATTTTGAGCGATAGCTTGTAGCTCGCCTACAAAACTGGACATTGTCTCGGTTACTCGATTGATTTGCATTTCACGAGCCGCCCACTGTTTTTGAATTGCACGCTTCTCAGAATCGAGCTGGCTCTTCATTGATACAAATGATTCAACGACCGTTCGCACTTTTCGAGAAAAGTTTTCACTGGTCATGTAGGCATAAAGCAACTCCATTTTTTCTTCTTTTCCGGTATTGATCATCTCTACACGATGAGTTTCTAGGAGCAAAGTGCGAAGTGCCTCAGCAACAGGTCTTATCATCTGAGGGCTGACAACCCAAACGCCATCACGTTGAAAAAAAGGCTCATTGATCCCCTTTGGCATGGCTGTAGTAACCAGTACCGCTATGCGTGCATCAGCACCTTGCTGGTCATCTTTTAGCTTTTGCAGCCATGCTTCAGACCAGTTCTCAGCTCGTTTTGCTTCCCAAATGATACGTCCACAGACTTGCCCGCTAGGTGTACACACGGTCTGTAACAGATCAGCGCCACGCACGCCTTTCTTTACTTCCTCAATTTGGTCATGACGAAATGAATCGGTGAGTGTGTGTTCTATTTCAAGCTCAAGCACTTCACCCTGTAACTGCTGCGACCCCTGCTCCAGCTTGCGCCGCAAGTCCTCGTTTGCCTTCTGCGCATCTTCAATTTTTTTCTTATACTCCGCCTCCATCATGACAAAGCGGTTGCTTTCCTTGAGGCTAATTTCTGTTGTCAGTTTCTGGCGCTCCGCATCTATTTGACGTTGCATGTCAAGTTTGAGATTGTCTTGCGCCTCTTCAAGAGCCTTTCTCTGCTTACGCAAACCTAGCTCTTGCTCTCTAAACACCTTAAGCTTCTCCTCTTTATCAGCCAACTCATCAGCCAAAGATTTTTTCTCTTGTTCAAATTCCTCAAGAGCTTTTGCCTTTGCATCCACCTGCGCCTTGGCTATTTGCTTTTTTGCATCTTCTGCAGTTTTATTTTGTTCAGCAATCTGCTCGTTCAGCTTAGCAATTTGACCAGAAAATTGACTTGTCGCCTTGCGCTCAGCTTCCTTTTCAATCTGCGCTTCAAGCTCTTTTCGCTGGTCTGCAAATGCTTTATCAAACTCAGCTTCATATCGTTCGATAGTCTGGCGCGTGATGCCTAAATCAAGAGGGAAGTGATGATCACACTTGGGACAGACGATGGTTTCACTTGAGGTGATGATTATCTTTTGCGTCATGATATGTCCGCTTTTGGTTCGGCCAAATATTAAGCTTTGCGCTTTATGTCATGCGAAACGCATGACATAAAGGTCATCCAACTTTTTGGTATGGATAGCCAGCTTTTTTGATATTTACGTCAAAATACGTACCGTGTGATGCAGCTGCCATAAGCCCCTGATAAATATTTTTTGGGACATTTGAATACTGATAGACACCCCCATGAAGAAAAGCAATTTCAAGAACCGATGAGGTTTCGTCATATCCCACAGAGTGCAGATTGGATGAGCTAACTGGAGTTCTTTGCATAATTACCCCCGAACAGGTTTTGGATTATGAGTCGAGAAAAACGGGTAAAAGGTCACAGCTCGAATTCATTATTACCATTCACCCCTCCGATGCCTAGCAGCAAAGCCCCACCTCGCAGCCGCAAACGGAAGCCTCAAACTGCGAGATCCAGGGGCAAATCCGAAATATCTTTTAGTCTTTTTCCATCAACCATAATTCCAAGCATATCTTCAGCTTCGGTATTGCCTAGCTCTTTAACAGCCTGGATAAGTTCATCAAGTGCAAAGTGATAGACACAATCAATGTCCCCGGTACCCAAAGCTAGAGATGAAAGTCGGCTTGGCGTTGGTTCACCAGTAACAACCATAATGTGAGGCTGGCGACCTTTGCGATTACGAATCAGATTGAGTGCCTCAGATCGTGCATTTTGTGCCCTGTCGCTGCGAAGCGTCCATTTTGTACTAATGCTCGCATGTAACAATGGACTTCTCCCGTCTCCCTCCCTAAGGTCGGCACGATGTGCAACTAATGAATCAACCAATAATTCTGGCTGATTAATAGCCCCATCGCTTTCAAGTGCACGAGTAACAATAACGTCTGGGGTAATGGTGTAATCATTTCCAAGTGACGCGGCAAGTGCTGGATTGGTCGCAGCTGCTTCCTGCAAGGCAATTAAATGCGCATATTGAGCATACTTGGCTATCTCAGCACGATTTCTATTACCAACTTGGCGCACACTCCATTTCCCTGGCCTTAAGTGGGGCAACCTGAGGAAAGTCGCCAGCACGAATTTTGAAACGAGGTCTTCGAATTGGTTTCCTGAAGTTTGAGCAGCATTGCGCGTCCCGGTTTCAGCCTTCAATTGATTGGCTATGCTCAATGCAATTGCCACGCTTGTTTTATTATCTTTGTCCGCGTTGCTTGGGACACCATTCGCGCTGATAGTTAACAGTGATTCAAGCAAAGATTTGTGAAAATCAATTCTTGCTGCTCGTATAAAGGGAATGTTTTTCTTGGGCATTCTTAGGCCGCCTTTATGATTCGATGACTCGATGCAGCCTCCATGGCTGCCGCTATTTGTTTGCCAACTGCGAACGCTACAGGTGGAGGGAATGCATTACCTATTTGACGATATGCAGCCGTTTTCCTTCCAAAGAACTGCCATTCGTCTGGGAAACCCTGGATACGTGCAGCCATTCGAGGCGTGAGTCTAGGCATACCAACGTAATCTTTAGGCGCTGCTTCATCCCACAACCCATGCCCATCGACGCATAGAGAAGCCCACGCAGCTTTCGCACGAGTTGGCCCCAAATCTGGCCCACCATGCTTCTTAGATCCACCAACGAGAGTTGGAGCAATACTGTTCGCCAATTGTCGCCAACGATTTGCACCTTTCCAGCCGTTAGCACTCATTAAATCAAATAGTAGATCACCAACAGTAGCAGGTTGGATGAGTTTGGGTTCTGGCCATGCGAATTCATCTGCAAAGCTCTTTTTGATGCCCACAAATACAACGCGAGGTCTAAGTTGAGAAACGCCGTAGTCTGATGCGTTAAGAAGCTGCCACCTAGGTACATAACCTAACTTCTTTAACTGCTTCTCAACTTTATTTCTGTAGTCATCAAACACTGCATCAAGCAAACCGCGCACATTTTCCAACATAACCGCTTGTGGCCGACACTCATCAACCAAGCGAATTGCTTCAGGAAATAGATCGCGCTCATCGCTCCCCCCCAGTTGCCTACCCGCTTTTGAAAACGGAGGACATGGCACCCCGCCTGCAAGCAGTTCAACACCTTTGTATGGAGTTCCATCGAATGTGCGAAGGTCCCCCTCTATTACATTCCAATTTGGCCGGTTTAGCCGCAATGTCGCGCATGCAGGTGGCTCAATCTCGACCAAGGCTTCATGATCAAACCCTGCATACTCCAAGCCTAGAGCCTGCCCACCAGCTCCCGCACAAATTTCCAAAGAGGTGAATAACATGGTTACCTGACAACGCTGATATAAGTTGTTCGGATATTACGCTAAATCGCCCCAATCCAAAAGAACGTTCGTTCTGGCATTTATTGGCTTACCTTTATTACCGCCATGCCCACCACAACAACTGGGGACGGAGCCCATTTGGAATCACGCAACGACATTCTTCGGACAAGAGACGGGCCCTGACACGAAATGAATGGGGCTCTCCCCATGTGCCCATGATCACAAGGCGTAGCCTGCTACACACATTGAATAGCATGCCGCCCCGTCTTGTTGGTATGTCATTGCGACCCGACTGTATTTAAATGATTCAGGCTGCGCTTGATTTTCGTTATCTGTCTTTTGAGTCCCAATGGTGATATGGGGTCAGCATCGCAATAGTTTTGGGCAACGACCGGTTTGTATCGGTTGCAGACATCTAGCCAGTGTAGTTCGAATATCCGCTTCGGCCGAACATCGGACAGATGCATATCTGATGTGGTTTGCACGTGCTACACATTAACTGATTACAGCGGTGATACCAGAGATTTTGCCCTCGTACTTTGTTTTATATAGAACACCACCCCCAGCGCTGCCGCATCAAACAAGCTTTGCCGTGGATCTTCGCTCATCCAGATCTTTCGCAGACGCGGGAGCCGGTGTGCAAGCGCTGGTATCTCTCGGGCAATAGCCTTGGCAATATCGTACTTGGTGCGCGCGCCCTCAGGCTCAAAGCAAGAACGGATGGCTTCCTTGCTATAGCGCACCACCTCGACCTCTTCACTCTCGGCCAGGTGTGCAAGTGAGCGGTAGAGTCTTCGGATGCGTGATGATCTCCGTGACCCAATTTCTGCATGGTCTTCGATGATCAGATAGTCGGGGCGGTATTCATCTATGAGCTTCTTAATACCCTTCAAGGTACAGTCGTTCTTGTCCTTCTTGCGGACATCCTTGATACCCCAATCGACAGGGCTAAACGGTCCCTCGAAGAGGACGTAGGCATAGCCGCGCGAGGTGGGATATACCGATAGGGTTAGTGGTGTGGTTGTTGTGTTGGTCATACTCCTTGTAGTTCATTAATGCGGGTAATTGCGCGCTTGAGCGCGGCGGACAGGAATTCTTTCTTTCTCAGTGCGACTTTCCCGGTCCTCTGGTCGAGGTCTTCATAGAGCGTTGCGGCTCGGGCGAGGACGGATTCCTCGATCTCTTCGTACACTTTGGGGAAACATTGTTTGGGCGATAGGCCGAAGAGCACTTCGCAAGCGAGAACAGCTTCATTGGTTGGTTTACGCTTGCCTTGTTCCAACCTTGAGATATGGGCGGCACTTTTGTTGCCTAGAAGAAAGGCAACATCTTTTTGTGTGAGCGCCCATTTCCTCCGGTGTGTGCGGAGGTATGTGTGAATTCGTGATGACATGGTGAATGTGTTGCTCAAGCGTCCTAAGGTGACGATGAGAACTCATACATTTTCTCGCAAGTTGGTCGAGAATTGGAGGGGTGAGAATGTGCCAGGCAGGCACATATGGGGTGTGGAAAACAAAAAAGGCAACGTGCGCACGTTGCCTTGCAAGAATCAAACTGTCATTCCTCGTCTTGGTCGCAATCACCACCTTGAGACTGAGGTGCTCTACCCTTTCCACCTTGTGCGAGTCCTTCGCGAGGGGTGGCGGAGGCACATAAATGTTGTATATCGGAACCTTCTTCCTCAACAACGTTTGCTACAAATCCATCCGAGTTACTCTTGCGCCTGAGCACATGTAGAACCTCGTGCTGGCGGAGTACTCTCTTCACGCGAGGTTTCTTCATTTCATCTCCCATGTCAATCGCGTATTACCGTTCCGCGCGGAACGATTGACATAGGTAGAGCGAAGGAACCGCTCACAGGTTTTCGGTTAGTCGATAGGGACCTCCTTTTTGATCGTCTGGGTTGATTGCTTCAATGACACGCCCCTCATTCCTCAGGTGCGCCAATCCCTACATATTCCTCAAGATCGACAGTCTGAAGCTTGCCGGCCTGGTCATGGTACTGGATGAATGCCTTGGGCTTCTCGCCTTTGGCGTCCTCTGCGGCAAGCGCCATGCGGAGCGCTACACCTTGGCGCAAGAGTTCGGCATCGGACACACCGGGCACGGACGTCTTGAGCCTTTTCCAGAGAGTATGCCACGGCCCAGAAAGGCGGAGGGTGACGGTCGTAGTCTTG